>DATHVH010000444.1:0-13679 GCA_035461405.1 Anditalea sp. | reverse complement strand
TTTTGGAACTAGTCGAAAAAATCAAAGCAGAAAAGAATGAAGATATATGAAGGTCTAGATAACCTGCCCGAGATAAGAAACGCAGTGGTCACCAGCGGAACTTTCGACGGCGTGCACCTGGGCCATCAGAAAATCCTATCCCGAATTAAGCAAACTGCCAGAGAAATGAATGGCGAAACTGTTCTCATTACATTTTGGCCACATCCTCGATTGGTCCTTTACCCCAATGAACATAATCTAAGACTACTTTCCACTTTTGAAGAGAAAGCATCGCTATTAAAGAAATTTGGGCTGGATCATCTTATCACTATCCCATTTACAAAAGAATTCTCTCAGCTATCTTCTGAAGAATTTATCCAGCAGGTACTAATCGAAAAGATCAATACCAAAAAATTGGTGATAGGATATGACCACCGATTTGGAAAAAACCGTGAGGGCGGTTTTGAATTCCTCAAAGCAAATATCAATAAATACAAATTTGAGCTGGAGGAAATATCCAGAGAAGATATTGATCAGGTGGGTATTTCCAGTACCAAAATCAGAAGAGCCCTAGAAAATGGAGAAGTCCATGTGGCTAACGAGTTTCTAGGAAGACCTTACGAAATAAATGGTATTGTGATAAAAGGAGAGCAGATTGGCCGATCTATAGGGTTTCCGACAGCCAATATCCACATCCCAAATGACTACAAGCTTATCCCCTGCGATGGTGCCTATGCGGTAGAAGTAAAAGTGGAAGACCAAATCTTTAAAGGCATGCTAAATATCGGTAATAGGCCAACACTAAAAGGGATACATCAAACAGTGGAAGTAAATCTTTTTGATTTCTCAGATGATCTTTATGACAAACGGGTTACTGTATATTTTAAGGAATACTTGCGACCGGAAGAGAAGTTTGCGAATTTAGAAGAATTAAAGAAACAGCTGGAAAAAGATAGGTTAAAAGCTATGGAAATTTTTAAAAACAGTGACCCAAAATATAAAACAATATGATTAACAAAACTGTAGAAAATGCAGAAGCAGCAATACATGATATTCCTAGTAATGCAGTGCTTATGCTGGGAGGATTTGGACTTTCGGGAATCCCCGAAAACTGCATCTCTGCTATCTTAAAAAAAAATATAGATGGACTTACCTGTATTTCTAACAATGCCGGGGTAGATGATTTTGGTATAGGCCTGATGTTAAAGAAGCGAATGGTCAAAAAAATGATCTCGAGCTATGTCGGCGAGAATGCCGAGTTTGAACGCCAACTGCTGTCTGGCGAATTAGAGGTAGAACTTATACCGCAAGGATCTTTAGCCGAAAGGGTACGTGCTGGCGGCGCTGGTATCCCAGCATTTTTCACTCCTGCCGGAGTAGGTACAGAAGTAGCTGAAGGAAAAGAAGTTAGGGAATTTGAGGGAAAGCTATATATAATGGAACGGGCGCTAAAGGCTGATTTTTCCTTTGTTAAAGCTTGGAAAGGTGATACAGCAGGAAACCTTATATATAAAGGTACCGCTAGAAATTTTAATCCTATGATGGCTGCAGCCGGTAAAATAACTATCGCTGAGGTAGAGGAACTGGTACCTGCGGGTGAGTTGGATCCAAACCAGATTCACACTCCAGGTATATATGTACAAAGAATTTTTCAGGGTAAAGACTATGAAAAAAGAATTGAGCAAAAGACAGTTAGATCCTAATTTTTAAAACCCTGAGCGAGATGTTAGATAAAAATCAAATAGCCCGAAGAATAGCCAAAGAAGTAAAGAATGGACAATATATCAACCTAGGAATAGGTATTCCTACTCTAGTAGCCAATTATATCCCGGATGACATGGAAGTGGTGCTCCAGTCAGAAAATGGACTTTTAGGAATCGGCCCCTTCCCTACTGAAGAAAATGTAGATGCAGATCTTATCAATGCGGGAAAGCAAACCATCACAATGGTCAAAGGATCTGCCCTTTTTAGTTCTGCTGAGTCCTTTGGGATGATAAGAGGAGGTCATGTACAACTTACCATCCTTGGAGCTATGGAAGTATCAGAAAACGGTGATATCGCCAACTGGAAAATACCGGGTAAAATGGTAAAAGGAATGGGGGGTGCTATGGATCTGGTAGCCTCAGCAGATAATATCATAGTAGCCATGCAGCACTGTAGTAAAGATGGCAAGTCAAAGCTTTTGAAAAAATGCTCCCTGCCTATTACAGGAATTAAATGCGTAAATAAGATAGTATCGGATTTAGCAGTTCTTGAAGTACTTCCTGAAGGTGGTTTTAGACTACTCGAAAGAGCTCCTGGTGTCAGTGTGGAAGAAATTCAATCGCGGACTGAAGGTAGATTAGTAGTGGAAGGTGATATTCCTGAAATGCAGTTTGATTAATAGTGATTTCATTTTTGAATTTCATATTAACAAACATCTCTGGGTAAAAACTAAATGAATACGGGAACTACGCCTATTCTTTATTAGTTTTGCATGCTAAATCAAAATGTATATAATTAGAATGGAATATCTAAAATTGGGCATACCTAAGGGTATAACAATTATTTAGAATTCCATCTGACCATAAAAACACAATAACATATATAATGAAAACCTCTGAGATAAAATTCCAAGTAAATTTAGATGACAAGAATCTTCCAAAATCCATCGAATGGGATGCCACCGATAAAGAAAGCGAAGGCTTGGAGAGCACAAAAACCATAAGTTTAAATGTTTGGGATAATTTAAATCATAGTACTTTGAGAATAGATCTCTGGACAGAAGACTTATCCACTGTAGAGATGAAAAAATTCTATATAGACATACTTGGAGGAATGGCCCAGACTATCCTCAACAGCACTGGAGACGAGTATATGTCAGAGGAAATGAAAGCTCTTTGTGACCGATTAGTGGTACATGTAAACGAAGAAAATTCTAAAGCACAAAAATAATTCGTTTTTAAGGATGTGGTAAAGAAAAGTCATTTTTTTTACCAAATTCTCAAACATCTATAATATTTTAAAGAGCAGGACATCCTGCTCTTTTTTTGTTTTAAATCCGCGATTGAAAGGATTTCAATTCATCAATATAGATCTCAAGGCAAATTTAGTTCGTTTTAAAAATTAATTTTATACAATAATTTTTAAGTTAATAATTTCGCATATATTTAAGCAAAATATAAAATTATAAACTGTTATATTCTGATGCAAAAAACCCAAAAATGCGTATGAAAATTTTTACAAACAAAATTTGGTTGCCGGTTTTTTTACTAGTAACCTTCCTCACGTTTTCCACTTCTGAAGTCTTCGCACAGACCACCAATATATCAGGTACTGTTACAGACGCCGATACTGGGGAAACATTGATAGGTGTAAACATCTTGGTAAAAGGTAGAGTAATAGGAACTATTACCGATACAAATGGCACATTTACCCTAAGAGTAAATCAGGATCCTCCCCTTACATTAGTATTTTCCATGGTTGGATTTGCCACCCAAGAAATACAGGTAACCTCTTCCAATGCCTCCAACATAAAAGTCAGTTTGAGAGAACAGACGATGTTAGGTCAGGAAGTGGTGGTATCAGCATCCCGAGTGGAAGAAAGCATCCTACAATCTCCGGTAACGATTGAGAAAATGGATATCCTAGCGATAAGGGAAACCCCCGCAGACAACTATTACAAGGGTATTGCGAACCTAAAAGGAGTGGATGTAACTTCATCATCAATAAACTTTCAAATCATAAATGCACGTGGCTTTAATTCCACTGGTAACACCAGATTCGTTCAGCTCACAGACGGCATGGATACACAGGCACCTGCGCTAAACTTCCCCATAGGTAACCTAAATGGCCCTTCTGAGCTTGATGTGGAGAGTGTGGAATTTATCCCGGGAGCAGCTTCTGCCCTGTATGGACCCAATGCCTTTAATGGTATCCTTCTGGTAAACAGCAAAAGTCCATTTGAATACCAGGGTTTTAGTGCTTTCTATCAGCAAGGTGTAAACCATATCAATGGAAGACCAGGAGAACCCCAATCTGCACAACCAATGTACCAGGGTTCTTTGAGATATGCCCACGCTTTTAATAACAAATTTGCCTTTAAAATAAATGCCTCATTTATGAGAGCTACTGACTGGCATGGTACAGATAGAACAGATTTAAACTCAACTGCCCAAGGTGAGCTACCATTCAATCCTGGTGCGAACCAAGTTCATGTATATGGAGATGAAGTAGCTAACAATATTGGTTTACTTCGCAACGTAGCCGGAGTCCAACAAAATGCTCAAGCATTGGGACTAGGAGGTTATTTAAATAGCATTCCGGATCAAATTGTTTCTAGAACTGGCTATGATGAGGCATTACTGGTAGACTATGGCGCAGAAAACTATAAGTTCAATACTGCATTACATTACCGAATTACAGATAGAGCTGAACTATCCTATACATTAAATTACGGGGCAGGTACTTCTGTATATACAGGAGCTCAGAGATATTCTTTAAATAATTTTGAAATCAGCCAGCATAAATTAGAATTGAGGGGAAGTAATTTTTTCCTTAGAGGATATACTACCAGAGAAAATTCTGGTGATTCTTATATAGCGGATCTTACCGGTGTACTTATAAATGACCGTTGGAAAAACAATAGTCAATGGTTTGGAGAATATACCTTAGGATATATGGGAGCACTGGCCCAGCAGCAGGTAGCTCCAGGAACACCGGGCACGCCTACTCAGCAGGCAGCTGCACACCAAGCTGCCCGTGGGATAGCTGATCAGGGCAGATTTATGCCGGGATCTCCAGAATTTATGAACGCCCAAAATGAAGTAAGAAGCCAAGTAATACCACAAGGCTCATTGTTCAATGACCAGTCCAATATGTATATGGCTGAAGGTCAATATGACTTTAATGAGGAAATTGATTTTATGGATCTTCAGGTAGGCGGGCAATACCGACTTTATGAACTGAGGTCTAATGGGACCATCTTTGCTGATACAGAAGGCAGAGAGATTACAATAGCAGAATATGGAGCATTTGCACAGGCATCTAAAAGGCTTATCGATGATAAACTGAAATTGACGGGGTCTATACGATATGATAAGAATGAAAATTTCGATGGACAGTTTAGTCCAAGGATTTCTGGTGTATTTACTCAAGGTAACAGCAACTTTAGACTATCTTATCAGACGGGATTTAGAATGCCTACTACCCAGGCACAGCATATTGATTTAAATGTTGTATCTGCCAGACTGATCGGTGGTTTGCCTTTTTACAGAGATAAATATAATGTATATGATAATTCATATACTATTGAATCAGTAATGAATTATACTGCTGCTGTGGGAGCAGGTGCAAGTCCGGTCTCTCCTGATGCCACAGGCCTATTAAGGCCCGTCACAAGAGAGGACTTACCGGACCTAAGACCTGAACAGGTACAATCTGTTGAAGTTGGTTATAAAGGCTTAATTGCTAACAATAGGTTGATGATAGATTTCGCCTATTATTATAACATATATAATGATTTTATCACTCAGACTGCTGTGCGTAGAGCGCCGGGCCCTATTTATCCTGGTGCAGCAATGAATACTACAGAAGGTGCCATCAATGCTATAAATGCCCCTACCCTTCTTACGCCTATCACTACTCCCGGCCAGGAAAATACGTTCCAAACCTATACCAATATAATCGACCAAGAAATTAGAGCTCATGGTGCAGCACTCGGAATGACTTACAGTTTCCCTAACAATTATACATTGGGAGGTAACTATAACTTCAACAGACTAATAAGTACTATAGGGCCCCAGTATTTAAATGATTTTAATACTCCGGAACATAAAACCAATATTTCATTTGGTAACAGAAAAGTGTATCAGAATCTTGGTTTTAATATAACCTACAGATACCAGTCTGCATTTAGATGGGAATCTACATTTGCACAGGGACCAGTGCCTGAAATCCACAACGTGGACGCCCAACTTAGCTATAGGCTTAGCAGTGTGAAATCTGTCTTCAAACTTGGAGGATCGAATATCTTTAACAACAGGTATTACCAAAACTTCGGCGGTCCGACCATAGGTGCTATTTATTATCTATCCATCACCTTTGACCAGCTTTTGAACTAAAAATATTCAAAATATGAAAAATATAAAATATTATATATATCTACTTTCATTAGGTCTATTCACTGCCTGTCAGTATGAATTCCCTGATGAATCTGTAGTGGAACCTACTCCGGGTGAAGCAAATTTTTCCAAAATGGTCACTATAGGAAATTCTCTTACTGCTGGCTATATGGATGGTACTTTGTACAACAGAGGTCAAGAGAATTCATTCGCTGTGATACTGGCCGAACAGTTACAGGTGGTAGGTGGAGGGGATTTTAATGTCCCAAGCATTAACTCCGAAAACGGATTCTTTGCTATGGGACCAAATAATACGCCTTTGGGAAGGTTGGTTCTTACTATAAATCAGACCACAGGGGCTATAGGTCCAGCTCCTATAGGATTGGGAGAAGTGCCAACTGCATATACTGGTGACAAAGCTGCGCTTAATAATTTTGGAGTACCTGGTGTGACATTGGGTACGGCATTAATACCTCAGACAGGAGGACCAAATATTCCTCAAAATCCTGCCTTCAATCCTTATTATGCACGTATGGCATCCAACCCGGGTGTATCCACTCTTGTCGGTGATGCAGCAGCTGCTTTGGCTAACGGTGGAACTTTCTTTACCTTTTGGCTAGGAAATAATGATGTATTAGGATATGCCACAGGTGGTGCTAGCAACCCGGCTATACTTACATCAGATACCGACTTCCAGCAAAGATTAGCAGGTGCTTTAGGATTAATGCTTGGTGCAAATACTGAAGCAAAGGGAGTAGTGGCCAATATTCCTAATCTTAATGTACTTCCATTTTTCAATCTGGTGCCTTGGAATGCTTTACCACTGACGGCAGAACAAGCCGCACAGGCAAATCAAGGATACCTGCCCTATAACGGAGGACTTGCCCAACTTCAGGCTGCTGGACTGATTACTGCAGAAGAAAGAGAATTGCGAACAATCAATTTTGTGGCAGGACAAAATGGTTTTGTAATGGAAGATGAAACACTAACCAACCTGGGAGGTATGGGTTTACCATCTATTAGACAGAGTAAGAACACTGATAAAGCTACTTTAACACTTTCATCAGTTTTAGGCCAGCCTGTAGGAGGCAATCCTCAATTAATAAGAGGAATCAGTTATCCTGTGGAGGACCAGTATGTACTATTGCCTTCTGAACAACAGGAGATCCAAACAAAAATCAATACCTTCAATGGTTTTATTTCAGCTGCTGTATCTGGAAACTCTGATAGACTGGTATTGGCAGATGTAAAAGACTTGTTGGATAGGACTGCTTCTGGTGGAGTCAATGCGGGAGGGCAAGCCTTAACAGCCAGTATTCTTCCTCCTAATGGTGGATTCTCCCTCGATGGTGTTCATCCAAATGCAAGAGCACATGCTTTTGTCGCCAATCTTTTTATTGAGGCTATCAATACCAAATGGGGAGCTAACATACCTAGAGTCAATCCAAATGCTTATGTAGGAAATGATCTGCCAAGGTAATTTTATCAGTTCGAGACATTAAAAGAGGAGCCCCGCTCCTCTTTTTTTTTTACTTGCCGTTTTTTTATATTGGGTATACTCTTTACTATACCAACTGTTTATTGATGAAAAAACCATATAAGTACATCTTCTACCCCCTATTATTTTTAGTTGGAGCGTTATTGTTGTACTTATTTACAGCATTTATCGGAATGCTGATACCCGTAGATCCACCAAAATTATCGGAGAAAACAGATATAGAAATTTTTGTCCAAACCAATGGCCTGCATGCAGACCTGGTACTTCCTTCCAAAAACCATATCCATGACTGGGAAGCTTTACTTCCACTCAGCAGACAGACCAGAGGACAGATCAATTATATGGCTATAGGTTGGGGAGAAAAGAACTTTTATCTGAATACGCCCACCATGAGCGATTTAACTTTTCCCACATTTGTAAAGGCTTTATTCATTCCCAGTGAAGCTGCCATGCATGTAGAGCACAGAAGGTACAGGCCACCCGAAGGTGATGATGTAAGCAGTATTATGATCTCTGAAGAGATGTATAAAGTATTGGTCGACTATATCTTGGAATATTTTGTAATAGAAGATGGTGAGCCAAAAATCTATCCTGAAAGAGGATACCACGACTATGATGACTTCTATGCCGCACATGGCAAATATCATATGTTCTGGACCTGTAACAATTGGACCAATACAGGATTAAAGAAAATAGGTGTCAAGAACTCACTGTGGACCCCGATGGACTGGGGCGTGTTTTACTATTTAGATTAGTTTGATTTTTAACCTCAGAGTTTAAAGGAGTTAGGCACAGAGTATCACAGTGTTTTTTTTTAAAATAATAAATATATCCTTATGTTCATTAATTCCTGTTTAGCAAGACTGTCAAATAGTCCTATTTCTCCTGAAGAGAATCTACTCTTCCATAACCGGTAAGCTTCCATTACTTCGAGAAAAATAAATCGCCCCACTTCGCAAATTAACTGTCTACCCCTCAATTCGACGATTGGACAGCCATACAATTCGACCCCAATCCTCCTACACTTTTTGCTTCATACTCATCACTGCTATGATTTCCCCGAATGTAAATTCTTCCCCCAGCATTTCCCGGATTTCGGATGACCTCACTTCTTTAGGAGATTTATCCAATGCTTCCTGTATGATGGCTATTTTCTCCGTACTGACCAATTCTTCAATGGCCACCTCTCCTGTAGGAATAAAAGAACATAAGTGGCCTTCTATTGTACTTAAAGCAAAACCTCTCTCTGCAGCAATATCTGCTATAGATTTTCACTCCCGAAACATCCTTAGGGAGATGCGCATAGTTTCTCCTTTCGGCATCTTGGGTTTAGGTTTAGCCTGGATCTCTTGCTCTTCCTTAACTGCCTTCACTGACTGCATACTTTCGAGAGCTATTTACTTTGGAACTGAATGCCAATCGTAAGTCCCTCAGCTCCTGCATATGGTTTTTAGATTTTTTTTGATGTCTCTTAAGTTCATCTATATGATCCTGGAGCGGATCTGTCAGTGCTTTTAAATGCAGAAATGATTAAAAAAAACTTTGAGAATCTCTGTGATTAACTCTGCGCACCTCTGTGGTTTAAAAAACAGAATAAGCTAAAACTGAAAATCCCAACCTAGAAGATTGGGATTTTTCACTCACTTTAACCACTAACAACCATAAAACAAAATTCTTCATGCACTGGGCAATCAGATCGATGATTAAACATCATTTTGTAGTAGTCCGTACGGGAATCGAACCCGTGTTTCATCCGTGAAAGGGATACGTCCTAACCCCTAGACGAACGGACCATTAAAGAAAAGCCAAGGAAATTTTGTAGTCCGTACGGGAATCGAACCCGTGTTTCATCCGTGAAAGGGATACGTCCTAACCCCTAGACGAACGGACCATTCAGTGCTATTTTCCTTGCCTTTTCTGAATAGTGATGCAAATATAGAGGGTTAAATTCATAATGCAAAATGCAGCCAAAAAATATTTGGCCAATACTTCCAAATCATTGAAAACTAGGCGGAAAATTATTCCCTAGTGAATCTCCCCTATCTTTAGTAATTTCGCCTCAGCAATAAATAACTTAAAAACCCCCAAATATAAATGACTAAAATAAAAGTTGCAATAAACGGCTTTGGCCGTATTGGAAGGCTGACTTTTAAAATTTTATCGAAAAAAGAAAATGTAGAGGTAGTGGCGATCAATGACCTTACCGATACGGATACTTTGGCCCATCTTCTCAAATACGATTCCGTTCATGGCAGATTTGATGGCACTGTGGAAACCTCCGAAGGCAACATGCTGGTCAATGGACACAAAATAAATATCTACGCAGAAAAAGATCCGAAAAGCCTTCCTTGGGGAGAATTGGATGTTGATATTGTCATAGAATCTACCGGCAGGTTTGTAGATGAAGAAGGAGCCGGCTCTCACATAAAGGCAGGTGCCAAAAAAGTGATCATATCTGCTCCCGCCATAGGAAATATCCCAACGGTAGTTCTTGGGGTTAATGATTATATACTTAAAGGTGATGAAAAGATTATTTCAAACGCTTCTTGCACCACCAACTGTCTCGCTCCCATGGTTAAGGTCTTAAATGACGCTTTTGGGATAGAAAAAGGCTATATGTCAACCGTTCATTCCTATACAGCGGACCAAAATCTTCAGGACGCACCACATAGGGATTTGAGAAGGGGCAGAGCAGCGGCCTATTCTATTGTGCCCACCACCACTAATGCTACTAAAGCATTGGGTTTGGTAATTCCTGAACTTAATGGAAAAATTGATGGCAATGCCATTAGGGTACCTGTGCCTGATGGATCTCTGACGGATCTTACTGTGATCCTAAAGAAAGAAGTTACGATAGAAGAAATCAATACCGCCATGAAAAAAGCAGCTAATGGTGCTATGAAAGGTATCTTAGAATATATAGAAGATCCAATCGTTTCTATTGATATAATTGGCAACCCCCATTCCTGTATATTCGATTCTAAATTGACTATGGCAAATGGAACATTGGTAAAAATAGTCGGCTGGTATGATAACGAAGCTGGGTATTCTAACCGTTTGGCTGATTTAATCAGTAGATTAGAGATTAGAGATTAGTTGGTTTAGTTAGGTTAGGTGATCAGTTAGGATAATCGATTCATGTTTAGCGTTTTAGAATGTATGTAGTATATGGTATTTGGAATATAAAGTCCAATTGAAAATTTTTTATAAACATATATCTGTAATTATAGATCGAAAATCATACTATTCACTATTTCCCCAATCCCACTAATCACTCTTTTCCTTACCAAACCTTAAACTAATTCACTTGCCCTTGCGTTATTACCCTATTATTTCTATAGACTTAAAACAACAAAAACTATGTCACTTAGATTAGGCGATATCGCACCGGATTTTACCGCGGATAGTACAGAAGGTAAGATCAATTTTCATGAATATTTGGGAGATAGCTGGGGAGTATTATTTTCCCACCCTGCCGATTATACTCCTGTTTGCACCACAGAGCTAGGGGCTGTTGCTAAGTTAAAAGAAGAATTTGCTAAGCGAAATACTAAAGTAATTGCTTTAAGCGTGGATGGATTGGAAAGCCATAAGGGTTGGGTTAAGGATATCAATGAAACCCAGCATACTGAAGTGAATTTTCCTATCATTGCTGATGAGGACAGAAAGGTATCTGAGCTGTACGATATGATCCATCCAGAAGCTAATGATAAGTTTACGGTCAGATCCGTATTCATAATCGGTAACGATAAAAAAATCAAACTGACTATCACCTATCCTGCCAGTACAGGGAGAAATTTTCAGGAGCTATTAAGAGTTTTGGATTCCCTACAACTGACTGCTAACTATTCTGTAGCGACTCCTGCAGATTGGAAACATGGTGAGGATGTGGTTATAGCACCAGCAATCACTAATGAGGAAATTCCAGGTAAGTTTCCCAAAGGTCACAAGGAAATCAAGCCGTATCTGCGGACTACTCCACAGCCAAACTTATAACAAAAAAGCAGCCCTTGAGCTGCTTTTTTGTTTTTAAAACTGTTCCAGTATCTGAATCCTTTTCTCTATGGGTGGGTGTGTAGCGAATAGGCCCGTTATCATAGACATCATACCTGAAGATCTGTCGGGTCTGTTTTCGATAAACATTTCTGCCACATCATCACTTTTCACCGTTTTCACCTGGTAGTTTCCAGATATTTTTCTGAGTGCCGAAGCTAATGCCAAAGGTTTTTTAGTCATTTCTGCAGCACCACTGTCAGCCATATACTCCCTTTTTCTAGAAATGGCAAATCTGAATAACATCGAAAGCAAAAAGGCTACGAATGCTATCACCATGGCAATCAACATGGCATTATTTTGATTTTTATCTCTTCTTCTACCACCTCCATAGATCATGCTTCTAAGAAGAATTTGGGCCACAAAAGAAAAAATACCTACGAAGATGACAGAAATGATCAATAATCTAACATCTCTGTTTCGAATATGCATCAGTTCATGAGCAATAACTCCTTCAAGCTCATCATCATTTAATTTTTCCATGATTCCGCGAGTCAGAGTCACTGTATAGGTTTTTTCGTTAATACCACTGGCGAAAGCATTTAGAGCTGGATCATCGATGATATTAATTTTAGGCATTTTCATTCCTTTGCTAATGCAAAGATTTTCTACCAAATTATAAACCCGCATATTTTCTTTGCGGCTCAAAGATCTGGAACCAGCTGCTCTTTTGATCATAGCGTTATGAAACATAAATGCAATAGCAAACCATATTCCTACCGCTATTAATACACCTGGTATAGTGCTGAGAAATATGTCATTTATTTCATCTACATCTCTATAACCAGACTCATCTGCCATCATGAAATAATAGAATACCCACACTCCCCCTAATATGAGCAAAGGGAAAGCTAAGAGTAGAAGTATCGATTTTGTGTTGTTTCTACTTATCTGGGTTTGAATCCCAACATAACTTGCCATAAAAATTAAAATTTAATATCAGGTGCCTTATCTAATCTTTCTCTATCAGTGGTGCCGAGATCAAACATCATTTCTCTATGGAAGCCAAACATACCTGCTATTATGTTTGATGGAAAACTTTCTACAGCTACATTGTACTCACGGGTAGCAGAGTTAAAGTACCTTCTAGAGGCTGCAAGTTTATTTTCTACATCTGAAATCTCATTCTGCAACTGTAAAAAGTTAGTATTAGCCTTCAGATCAGGATATGCTTCTACTTGAACCCTTAGCCCCTGTAGCGCTGAAGTCAGTTCCTGCTCAGCTTGTATCTTACCATCTATACTGGATGCTCCCATTGCCTTTGCCCTAGCTTCAGTTACTCGGGTAAGTACTCCTGCTTCATGCTCCATATATCCTTTTACACTGCTGACCAATTGGGGAATTAAGTCATGCCGCTGCTTAAGCTGAACATCGATATCGGCAAATGCATTTTCTCTATTATTTTTATAGGAAACCAGTTTGTTATATAAAGAAACAACAAATATAACCACGACGACGGCTACAATTATCAATATTACGGTGGTGCTCATTTTGCTAAAGTTAGGTTAAAAGCTTGAAAAGATTATTTCAGGTGAATATAATTAAATTTTCACATACCTCTTATCAAAATAGGTACCAATAAGGCAGAAGTTCCTTTAATTTAATATGTGTGACATTTTAGTGTTACACTTTCCCTTTGTCATGATAAATACCTATTTTTAAGAAACAACCATCTACATATGGGAATCTTAATTTACGGTGCAAACGGTTACAGTGGAAAGTTAATAGTGGAAGAAGCCTTGAAACAAGGACTTAAACCGATCGTAGCTGGCAGAACTAAAAGTAAAATCATATCTCTTGCTTCTGCTTATCAGTTAGAATATAAAGTATTTGGACTGGAGAATGTACCAAATGTGGTTACTCACCTGGAAGGTGTATCTTTAGTTCTAAATTGTGCGGGACCATTTTCCAAAACTGCAAAACCATTGATAGAAGCCTGCTTATTGGCACAGTCCCATTATTTGGATATTACCGGAGAGCTAGATGTTTTTGAGATGGCCAAGGACTTTGACTTGCAGGCCAAAGACAATGAGGTCATTATCATGCCT
>DATHVH010000443.1:0-4138 GCA_035461405.1 Anditalea sp. | reverse complement strand
CTTACCGACCGCCGATCTAAAACCATTAACTATATATGCTTCCATGATGATATTTTTAAGTTTTCTAAATTTTATTGTTTATCATATAGTATCAAGTATCAAGATATTAGTATCAAGTATCAAGACTAGGACTCCAAAGATGATTTTAGGCCAAATAGCATTCTTTGGATTTCAGACAAATTTCCATTCAATTCGTTCATTTGATCCTTGTCTAAAAAGCCCACACGTTTGGCTATCTCCAATTGAGTTTCTAATTCAAAACTTTCGCCTAAGCTTATTTCCAATGAGTTTGCAAATGCTTTCTTAGAAGTTCGTGCAGATCCCTCTGCAATATTGGATGGAATAGAAACTCCAGCCCTTCTCATTTGCGAAGTCAGTCCAAACTTTTCCTCATTAGGAAAACAAACAGAAACCTGATAAATGCTTACAGCAAAATCTACTGCCTTCTGCCAAACCTTTAAATCCTTGAAGTTATGCATCTCTATCTTGTCTATTTTTTCTTCTTGTTTCTTTTGTCTTGATACTTGTATCTAGATACTTGCTTCTTGCTACTATTTAATTCCTCAACGGCTTACCCTTAAACAAAATACTATGTATCCTTTCCAAGGTTTTCTTCTCTCCGGTAAGGCTTAGGAAAGCTTCTCTCTCTAGATCCAGCAGGTACTGCTCACTTACCAGTGTAGGCTGTGAAAGATCTCCACCACTCATCACCCAAGCCAGCTTTCTTGCTATTTTGGCATCATGTTCGGAAATGTATTTCCCATATCTCATTCCTGTGATACCGGCTTCGAACATGGCCAGGGAAGATTTGCCCAGAACCCGAATATCCGTTTTTTGGATAGGCTGTGTATATCCTACATTATAGAGATCAAGGACTTTTTGCTTGGCATCGGCTAGCACCCGCTTGCGATTTAAGGTGATGCTGTCCTTGGCTTGAAGATAACCCAAACCTCTGGCTTCCTCCGCTGAGGTAGATACTTTGGCCATGGCGATGTTCATGAAACTTTCCTGTAAAAGATTCATCTCTACGTCACCGTCATTAAGCCTTTCAGAAAATCTTAACACCATCTCTTTGGTACCGCCACCGGCTGGGATCAGTCCCACTCCTACTTCAACTAAGCCCATATACAGTTCGGCATGAGCCTGTACGGCATCGGCATGCAGCGACATTTCACATCCACCTCCCAGTGCCATATTATGCGGCGCTACCACTACTGGAACAGATGAAAATCTCACCCTCATCATGGTATTTTGGAATTGTGCGATCATCAGGTTGATCTCATCATATTCCTGATCTCCGGCAAACATGAACAGCATTGCAAGATTTGCCCCGGCAGAGAAGTTTCCTCCTTCATTTCCTATTACCAAGCCTTTGTATTGCTTTTCAGCCATGCTGATGGCGGTATTGATACCTTCTATTACTTCGGCTCCTAGGGAATTCATTTTAGTGTGAAACTCCAGACCGATCACCTCATCGCCCAGATCATAGATAGTAGCTCCGGCATTACCCCAAAGCTTCTTATCGGCAGCCTTAAGCGTATCCAGCATGATAAATTCTTCTATGCCAGGGATCTCTTTGTAAGATTTGGATGGGATATCATAATACTTTCGCTTGCCGCCTTCCACTTTGTAAAAAGATTCATGGCCGGCATCCAGCATTTCTTCCACCCATGCCGCAG
Source organism: Anditalea sp. (assembly GCA_035461405.1). Classification (GTDB taxonomy): domain Bacteria; phylum Bacteroidota; class Bacteroidia; order Cytophagales; family Cyclobacteriaceae; genus Anditalea. The sequence goes on along the minus strand of DATHVH010000443.1, from coordinate 2,459 downwards.
GCTGTTCGCCAGCTGCTTTCATTTTTTCTACTGTTTCTCTAACTCCCAGGATGTCCCAGTTTTCGAAAGGCCCGTATTCCCACCCAAATCCGGCAGTTACAGCCTGGTCTATACGGTAAAGTTCGTCTGAGATCTCAGGGATCCTGTTAGAACAATATTTGAAAAGGTCATAGAAAGTAGCACGGTAAAATTCACCCGCCTTATCCTCGTAGTTTACTAGGAATTTGATCCGTTTCTTTAAGTTGTCTATTTCTTTAGATGCTTCCAAAGCCTTGAATTTTGGCTTTTCCACATCTTTATATTCAAATGTTTCAAAATCTATCTCTTTCAGTTCTTTAGATCCGTCTTTATGTCGGATCATGTTGAAATATCCTTTGCCGGTCTTGTCGCCTAACCATTTCTTTTCATATAGTACTTCCACTATCTTGGGAAGTTTGAACTTGTCTCTGGATTCATCATGTTCGAGGGTCTTGTATAGATTGTTGGCCACATTTACTGTAGTATCAAGTCCTACCACATCCATGGTCCTGAAAGTAGCGGATTTGGCTCTTCCTATCACTGTACCCGTCAATTTATCAACTTCAGAAACACCTAATCCCATCTTCTCTACTGTGTGCATGCCTGATATGATAGCATATACACCTATTCTATTGGCTATAAAGGCAGGGGTATCCTTACAGAGAACAGTTTCTTTGCCTAAAAATCTGTCACCATAATCCATCAAAAAGTCTATTATCTCTGGATTGGTATCTGGACCTGGGATGATTTCCAATAATCTCAGATATCTAGGAGGATTAAAAAAATGTGTTCCGGCAAAATTGGTTCTGAAATCCTCGCTTCTACCTTCACACATCATATGCATCGGAATACCAGAAGTATTTGAAGTGATCAAAGAACCTTTTTTCCTGTGCAGTTCTACTTTTTCGAAAAGCGACTGCTTGATATCAAGTCTTTCGACTACCACTTCCATCACCCAATCGTAATCTTTGATTTTGGATAGATCATCATCAAAGTTGCCGGTAGTTATCCTCGATGCCATCGATTGATTATATACCGGAGAAGGTTTTGATTTGACTGCAGTCTCTAAGGCCTCATTGACCAAACGGTTTCTCACCGCTTTATCATCTAAGGTTAATCCTTTTTTGCTTTCAGCTTCATTAAGCTCCCTGGGTACTATGTCCAGCAAAAGTACCTGGACGCCTATATTGGCAAAATGGAGAGCTATTCTTGATCCCATCACACCGGAACCTAAAATTGCAACTTTACTTATCGATCTTTTCATATGTCATTATTGTTTTTCTGTGGTCATATGGAACCTCGCATTAATAGTTAATCCATTGTGGGAGATATCTCATGCTCGGTTTCATAATTATATTTTTTGGGTTGACAGTTAATACTGTTATTGCCTGATTTCTAATTCTGATTGAGGGTTGATTGTTGTAGACTGAATTTCATCTATTACTTTATTAATTTTTCCAAATACTGAAAAAAAACGGTTTAATTCATCTTTACCTACAGCAGCCCACACTCTTTCATTAAAGTCCTTTATAGTATGTACACTAATCTCTTTCTTTTGCTTACCCTTATCTGTAAGGTAAATCCTAACTGAACGCTTGTCATGTAAGTCAGGTTTTTTTGTGATAAGGCCTTTTTCCTCCATAGTTTTCAACATCCTAGTAAGACTTCTTGCTTCCAGCCCCATCAGGGGAGCTATTTTAGTAGCTGGTGTACCATCGGTAGAATGTATATTAATCAAAACAAAGCCTATGGAAGTAGTAAAATCCTCCTGTACAGCTTTTTGATTATACATCCGGTTGATGGCATGCCATGCAGATTTAATATGATAATCAACAGTTTCTTCTCGTTTCATGGACTCTCCTTAATCTTCTGAATACTAATCTACAAAAAAATAAGTATGCATGCATACTAAATTTAAAAAATTATTTAGCTTCTATCAAGAAGAATAAAAGGGTAAAAAAAGATTTTAAGAAAGATTAATTGGCTATGTGGGAAAATAAATATTTAAATCAAGAATACCCACTGAAAAAACTGAAAAGGCAAAATTAAGTTTCCTTTATAATGTTTTATTTAATTAAGGACTTATGACATTAATTTTCACTTTTAAATAAAATGTACTTAAGTTAAAATTAGGACTATCTGAAATACTGGGAGTAAGCTTACCGGAAAGTAACATAAGATTAGTGCCCACCTCTAAACCAAAAAAATTAGTCAAAATTCTTGATGGATTAAAAAATTGATTTTGAGAAAAAGTCAGGTTGAAATTTAAACCATAATTATTTTGCCTAACATTCAGCTCATAAAAGTTTGGCGATCCTATAGCATCATCAAATGAAGCATCTATCTGATTGGGTTGGATTTGATACCTTCCATTTCCATATACTATTCCTATACCGGGTTCCAATCTAAATTGGTGTTGTACATCGAGTAAATTATATCCC
>DATHVH010000442.1:0-3314 GCA_035461405.1 Anditalea sp. | reverse complement strand
GGTGGACAAAGTGCCACAGGTGCATTATTGTTTCATCCAGAATTTTATAAAGTAGCAGTCTCTTCCTGTGGTTGTCATGATAACAGAATGGATAAAATCTGGTGGAATGAGCAGTGGATGGGATATCCAACCGGAACTCATTACGAAGAAAGCTCTAATGTCGTCAATGCTAAAAATCTGGAAGGTGACCTAATGCTTATTGTTGGGGAAATAGATGATAATGTTGATCCAGCTTCCACTTATCAATTGGTAGATCAGCTGATCAAACATGATAAAAACTTCGAATTTTTAATGGTGCCGGGTATGGGACATAGCTCTGGAGGAGCGTATGGGGAGAGAAGACGCAGAGATTTCTTTGTAAAGCATCTCATGGGAGTGACACCTCCCAGCTGGAAAAATGCTGACTTATAATGCGATTGGCTAAAGTTCGACACCATTCAGAAGTAAAAGAAATTATCATCTAATCTTTATATAAATACAAATACTAATCACCCAATTTGTAAGGATTTGTATATATTTTTAAGGATCAAACCAAGCATACAATTAATGATAATATACTCTTTAATTAATATTGAATAGTTTCTTTTGTCCAATACATGCACCTATAAGAACAATAGGCTATATAAAAATTACTATAAGCTACACTTTATGATGAAATATATAATTTATACCAACAGTAATTTTAAAAGGCATATATCTCTTACATTTTTGATAATAGTGTATGTTGGATTCTGTGGTATAGCAAAGGGACAAGGAAGTATTGAAGATTATCAGCGTGCTGAAGTTTTGAAAGAAAAGATGGATAATGGAATGTATTATGTTCCATCTAATTTCACTTGGCTAGAAGGTCAGGATAAGTTTTGGTACATCAATCCTACTCCTGATGGGAAAGAATTTATACTGGTGGATGTGCAGAAGCGAAAACGTGAACCAGCTTTTAACCATCAAAAAATAGCGCAGGCATTATCATCAGTAAACGGAAAAGTAATCGATCCTTACCAACTTCCTTTCCTGTCTATCAACTTTTTAAATGAGAAAGAATTTGAATTTCAGTTTAATGATAAAAAATGGAAATATAATACTGGTAATAATAGATTAGAAGAGTTAGGCAAAGTAGAAAAAAGGTCGGAAAACGGATATTGGGGTACAAATAGGGAAACCCAGAATGAAAATCATCCCATTATTTCCCCAGATGGTGACTGGGAAGCTTTTATTAAGAACAACAATGTGTATATCCGGTCTACAGGAGATATTTCAGAGGAGTTTGCATTGAGTTTTGACGGCTCTCCGGGCGAATACTATTCTTCCGATATTTCTTGGTCACCTGACTCAAAACATTTATCCACACATAAAATTAGGCCAAATAAGGAGCGTTTACTTTATTTAATTGAATCGGCTCCAAGCGATCAGCTTCAACCAAAATTACATACTAGAAACTACCTGAAGCCAGGTGATGCATTGCCCCAAAAGCAGCCACAGCTTTTTTCGGTAACCAATAAAGAACAGATTCCAGTCAATGCTGGCCTTGGGAATCAATATAGGGTGACGAATCCAGTATGGCGAAAAGACAGTAGATCTTTTACTTTTGAATATAACGAAAGGGGACACCAGGTTTATAAGGTTTTAGAAGTCAATGCAGAAACTGGATTGGTAACTGACCTTATTCATGAGACTAGTGATACATTTATTGATTACAGTGGTAAATTATATCGATATGATATAGGTGATGGAAGTGAGATTATTTGGGCATCGGAACGTGATGGTTGGAACCATCTCTATCTTTATGATGGAAATACAGGAAAAGTAAAAAACCAGATCACTACAGGTGAGTGGGTAGTCAGGAATGTAGTAGATGTAAATGAAGATGATAGAACTATTATATTTAGTGGTAGCGGGAGAGACCAGGGAGAGGATCCTTATCTTATCAAATATTATAAAATAGGGTTTGATGGAAAGGGTTTGACTACATTGACAGCAGAAAATGCAAACCATAAAGCTTATTTTTCTTCCGATCAAAAATATTTCGTAGATACTTACTCAAGATTGGATTTAGCACCGGTGACTGTACTTAGAAATGCCAAAGATGGTGCTGTGATCATGGAACTGGAAAAGGCAGATGTATCTGAAATATTGGATGCAGGATGGCAGGCTCCTGAAGTATTCTCTGCTAAAGGACGGGATGGTGTCACAGATATTTGGGGTTTTATAATTAGGCCATCCAATTTTGACCCCAAAAAGCAATATCCCATCATTGAATACATTTACGCTGGTCCCCACAGTTCACATGTGCCTAAAACATATAATTCAGAGTTCCGGTATCGCTTCCTTCATGAGCTCGCAGAGTTAGGTTTTATAGTGGTGCAAATGGATGGAATGGGTACTTCAAACCGCTCTAAAGCCTTTCATGATGTGGCATGGAAAAACCTTAAAGATGCCGGATTTCCCGACCGTATATTATGGATTAAAGCTGCAGCTGAAAAATACCCATATATGGACACCAGTAGAGTAGGGATATTTGGAAATTCGGCAGGAGGTCAAAGTTCTGCGGGAGCACTTTTATTTCATCCTGACTTCTATAAAGTAGCCGTTTCATCCTCTGGCTGCCATGATAACCGAATGGATAAAATGTGGTGGAATGAACAGTGGATGGGATTTCCTATAGGACCTCATTATGCTGAATCCTCCAATGTGACCCACGCTCATAAATTAGAAGGAAACCTTATGCTAATTTTAGGAGAGCTTGATGACAATGTAGACCCTGCTTCCTCTTTACAATTAGTAGATGCTCTAATCAAGGCTGATAAAGATTTTGAATTTTTAATGATCCCCGGTATGGGACATTCTCTGGGAGGAGACTATGGCGAAAGGAAAAGAAGAGAATTTTTTGTAAAGCATTTGTATTAACTTAATAAACTGAAAGATTTTTATGTGTAGAAAATGAATTTACAATGCCTCAAAGGGATAAATACATTTTAATAATTGGATGCTTTGATACAAAAGGAGAAGAGTTTCATTTTCTGTATAACGCTTTTTTGGATCTTGGAGAACAAGTATTGACAATTAATACCGGTATCAGGGGGACAACAGATTTATTTAAAGTAGATTTTGAGGCAGATGTGGTTTCTTCGGAAGCAGGAGAGTCCATAAAGAATCTAAGAGAAAAAGGTGACCGCGGCTATGCAATAGAAAAAATGGGCCTTGGGGCCGCTAGTTTGATAGCGAAATTGGTATCTAATGTCTCAATTAAGGGGGCTATCGGAATGGGAGGAGGAGGAGGAACCTATATAGCACTTTCAGCCATGCAGTCAATTCCT
>DATHVH010000441.1:0-5337 GCA_035461405.1 Anditalea sp. | reverse complement strand
AAACTGCCATACATAACGGTGGTGATGCCTTCCAGTATTTTTATGATGAAGCAGGGAGATTAGAGGAAGAGCGGGAAAATTCTCCCCAATGGGGTTATTCTATTGTGAGTAGGAAAACTTTTGAGTATTATTAAAATTTATTGCGGGATGTATTTATAAATACTCTTCTAGTTGTTTTAAAAAAGCAAAAGAGAAGCATTTAACTTCTCTTTTTACTTTTTATTTATAATCTTATTACTTCTTTGTCCCTGAACTTTCCGCATTCAATAATTGATCCGCTGCCAGGACCAGAAACATGAAGTTTGACGCACCACCACCCATTACATACTCGGTTTGTTGCCATAGATAGGGCCAAGTCAATAGTTCAGGGAAATCAGGCCTGATCAGTGCGGTACCCGAACCCACTCCTCCTGGGATGTATGACCATTCATCACGGTTTACCCCATAGGCCACGGTCAGTGAATTTGAGCCCACTCCGGAAGCAAATGATGCTGTATTGGTTCCCGGATGCACACCCAAAACAAAATTCATGGCATGCAACATGATATTTTTGGTAAAGATTTCCGGATATGCGGTATGAAGGAAATACTGGTTGACGCCAAAAGACTGAATGCCCCAGCCTGCTCCCCAGATATCGGGTTCGTAGGGAACACCATATGGGGTCTTTTTTTCCTGCTCATCAATTTCGGCCTTGTATTCTTTGACAGCTGCTAAAATACTGCTTCTGTATTTTTTATTATCGATAAGGGGAAGGGTTCTCCCTACTACCCAACCTGTTTTGCTGATGTTTTTGCTGATCTCCGGTGTCATTTTTACCAGAAAATCTGAATACTTTTTATCCTTAGTGGTCAAAATCATTTCAGCTGCGGGCTCTATCCTTTGAAGGGGGTCTTTTTCTTTTGTGATATCATATAATTCTTGCGCTATTTTCAGACATTCCTGTGATAACTCATCATTATATCCTTTCAGTGATCTGGAAGCTACTGCCAGAGCTGCAGCCACGCCTAATTCCCTTCTCGGGTTTTCCTCAGTAAAGACCCATCTGTCATCAGGGCCTCCCGGTTCAATGTATTTTGTAGTACTAAAGCGGTCCAGCGCCTTGAGGGCTTCTTCCACACTGTCTGATCCTTCTGCTCCTCTATAAGTAATATTATCAGTCATGGTGGCAGCATCGCCCAGATGCACATATTGCCTTAAAGTCGGCTCGATAATTCCTCTGTACAGTCTGCCCAAAGCATTATATCCCCCTACTATAGAAAGTGCGCCATGCTCTATCTGTTGAAGGATATCAGGTTTCCCGTCGGGCAGGTGTAATTCTACTACCCGGGTATCCTGGTCTACGGTAGTGTTGTCATAATTTACATCGAATGATTCGTGGGCATAGGCCAAAATCCGGATTTCGCTCGCCTGTGATTCCACTCTCAAATCATAATCTCCCGCATCATGCCAGCCTCCTATATTTAAACCTGGCACATGGTCACCGGGACTGAAGTCGGTAAGGGTAGATGGCCCTTGGACATAACCGTCAAAATGGTTGATGTCCACAGGCGCCATAAGGGCATCGTCCATATGGCATAGGCCATGCCATACCTTGTACCGGTCATTTACCCTTACATGGCACATTTGTACAGGCAGAAAATACTCGAGTGTCGGCTGCCAGACGTCGCGTTTATATACATCTGGGTTGATCTGGAATGCATGTGTTTTTTGGTCGCCATATTGGATCATGTACAGGCCTGGATCTGTAACTTCTGAAAAGTCAAACTGAAGATAATTGTACCTTAAAAACTTGCCCCACTCCTTGGGATCGCTCTTTAAGGAAACCCTTTCACTTCCATCAGTGCCTATTTTAATGAGCTGAACAGGATTCCGCTTTGTGTCATGGACGTCTGTTTCGATGACAGCTACTTTCTGCTGGGAGGGATGATAGCCAACCTGCGATACCTGGATCACAGGTTCATGTTTCCAGCCCGGAATGGCATGTGGAGTGATCAGCCATTCTATTGCATTGGTAGTAACTCCTGAAGGTACCAGCGAACGGACCACATACCAGCCATTGTTATGCTGGGCACGGCCATCGATCAGCTCCAGGTCATTGCCATTAACATTTTCTATCACCATTCGCTGCCTATCAGATTCCGGCGCTACGGTAAGTCTTTTTCCTTTGGCCATTGGCATTACCTGGTAAGTTCCTTCCTCGTCCACGCTGCCGGGGCCGTTCAGTTGTCTCTGGAACATGCCCATGTCATCGTCCATATAATAAGATTTCCCAAAAAGTATTCCCGGGAAAAGCTCAAAGTTGAACCCTACTTTACCCACCCATTCATCAGGAAGTGGCTCGTCGAGGTCAACAATGATCCTGAAAGAATTTCCCTCAGGTGTTATTTTTAAATTATAACCCAGCGTAAGGTCAGGATAAAATAAGGGATTGAAACCTATTCTGTCTTTTTCAGGATCGGGGTAACCCATTCTGACACTGATGATGTTATTGTCTCTATCCACTACGCGTTCACCCACTTTGGGTATCGGCTGCCATTGACCGGGTGTGGCCTCTAAGCGAATATCTCCATTTGTACCCACCCTTAGGCCATTCTGTATGATGCCGACTCCTCCCTGATGGCTTTCAGGATAAAAGTCATGGGCCAGCATCACATTCAGGCCCTGCATTTCAAGGTATTCGAGGTCATTGATCAACAGTTGTCCTCCCCGGCTGCTGCTTTGCGTATATCCTGAATGTGAAGCCAAGAGCAGCAACCATACTAGTGTTAATACGGGTAATTTTGTGGTAATTTTTTTCTTCATTACTATAGGTTTATTGTTGTTATTAGGTTGATAAGATTTCAAAATTCCAGGCTCGTACTCGAAAAAACTAAATTGTGAATTAAAATAGGGGATTTTTATGGGAAATGGAATGTTTTTATCAAAGTATATCCCTATCAAAACCCTGATACAGCAGGAGACTCAAACTTTTTTTAATAATTAATTTCGGAATGGCAATAAATTTCTATCAAATCAACTGGAATAAACACCTTATGAATATGAAGTCATTTGGTAAGATTTCTTATAATGATAAATATTCTTCACAGCCTTTCAACCAAAATTTTTAATGATGGTCCTTAAAAAAAATGCTTGGCATATTTTGTTCGTACTGCTTTTATGGACACCGGTATCAGTTTCCGCCCAAAACCCAAACCAACCCCCCCGATCAAAATTCAACTTCAATTCAGACTGGAAAGTGATGGTAGGAGATCCTGCGGGAGGGGAGAAGGAAAATTTTGATGACAGTGACTGGAAAAGGGTTACGTTACCATGGGCATGGAATGAAGATGAAGCTTTTAAGCTGGCCATCCATGATTTGACTAACGGTGTCGCCTGGTACAGAAAGGATTTTGTACTGCCTGCCGATGCAGAAGGTAAGAAAGTGTTCCTTGAATTTGAGGGGGTTCGACAGGGAGGTGAATTTTATGTCAATGGCAAACATATCGGGAGACATGAAAACGGTACCATGGCTGCAGGATTTGATATTTCAGGATTATTAAAACCTGCTCCCAATAAAAATGTGGTGGCGGTAAGGACGGACAGTGACTGGAGTTACCGTGAAAAATCTACCAACCAGAGATATCAATGGAACGATAAGAATTTTAATGCCAATTATGGAGGCATTCCTAAAAACGTTTATCTGCATATCACAGACAAGCTTTATCAGACACTTCCGCTTTACTCTAACCTGGGCACTACAGGAGTTTATATTTATGCAAAGGATATAGGCATTAAAGAAAAAACAGCAAAGATCACTGCAGAGCTGGAAATAAAAAACGAATATCAAGAATCTAAAGATTTTGGCTATCGGGTGGAAATAGTAGATATGGAAGGAAATACTGTCAGCACATTTGATGGACCTATCATGAACATATCACCCGGTCAGCAGCAGACTGTATCTGCATACGCTACGGTAGAGAATTTAGAATTCTGGAGTTGGGGCTATGGTTACCTATATGATGTATATACCACTCTACTCATAGATGGCCGTGAAATAGATAAGGTTAAAACCCGCACAGGATTTAGAAAAACAGCTTTCGAAAAGGGGATGGTTTATCTAAATGATAGGGAAATACAAATTAAAGGCTATGCCCAGCGAACCAGTAATGAATGGCCGGCTATAGGAATGTCTGTTCCGGATTGGGTGAGTGACTACAGCAATAAATTGATGGTGGAGAGCAATGCCAACCTGGTAAGGTGGATGCATATAACCCCCTGGAAACAGGATGTGGAATCCTGTGATAGGGTAGGACTCATCCAGGCTATGCCTGCCGGAGATGCCGAACACGATGTGACCGGTAGGAGATGGGAGCAGAGAAAAGAACTGATGCGGGACGCGATCATCTATAACAGAAACAATCCAAGCATCCTTTTCTATGAAACAGGAAACAAAGGGGTCAGTGAAGAGCACATGGCAGAAATGGTGGCCATCAGAGATAAATATGATCCCCACGGTGGCCGGGCGGCAGGATCCAGAGAGATGCTGGACAGTAAGGTGGCGGAGTATGGGGGAGAAATGCTATATATTAATAAGAGTGGACATATCCCCTTTTGGGCGATGGAATATTCAAGAGATGAAGGCTTGAGGAAATACTGGGATGAATACTCCCCTCCATTTCACAAAGACGGTGAAGGCCCCAAGTATAAAGATCAGGATGCAAGTTCCTATAACAGAAATCAGGATTCCCATGCCAAAGAGAATGTGATTCGTTGGTTTGACTACTGGCTGGAGCGGCCGGGTACTGGCAAGAGAGTAAGTTCAGGCGGTGTAAATATTATCTTTTCAGACTCTAATACCCACTTCCGCGGAGGTGAAAACTACAGAAGAAGCGGCGAAGTAGATCCCATGAGAATACCTAAAGATGGATTCTATGCCCATCAGGTGATGTGGGACGGATGGGTAGACACTGAAGTACCCCGATCGCATCTTATGGGGCATTGGAATTATGAGGAAGGAGTCACTAAGGATATTTTCGTAGTGTCAAATGGAGATGATGTCGAGCTTTTTATCAATGGTGATTCTCAAGGCAAAGGGGAGCAGAGCTACAGATTTCTGTTTACCTTCAAAGATATCTCATGGGTGCCAGGCGAGATTAAAGCCGTCAGCTATGATAAGGAAGGCAATCAGGTAAGCGAAGTTATGAAAAAAACCGCTGGCGACCCTGCAGCCATAAAACTTTCAGTAATGAACCATCCCGATGGTCTTCGTGCTGACGGTCATGATCTGGCGCTGGTGGAAGCAGAAGTGGTAGATGCAGAAGGGAACAGATGCCCTACTGCATTGAATCTTATAGATTT
>DATHVH010000440.1:0-2393 GCA_035461405.1 Anditalea sp. | reverse complement strand
GGTCCTTTCTTCTATATTGGAAGGGGATGGATCAAAATCTTCTCCTGCAGCCACTAAATCCCGACCCTTGTAATCCGCCAGTAAAGCTGGAACGTCGGGTGCCGTAGGAATTTCAGCTCGCTGAGGATTTTGAGTTGGAATAAACAAACCTACTGTTCTATTATCCGGTTTTAAATAATGCTTAGCAACCCTTTGGACATCTTCTACTGTCACATCTTGCACTCTATCTCTGTTTAGAAATAATAACCTCCAATCTCCTGTAGCAATAGATTCACTTAAAGATAACCCCACCCTTTCGGAGGAGTTATACATTAATTCTATCTGTTTTAGGATTTCAGTTTTGGCCCTTTCCACTTCTTCTTTAGTAGGGGGATTGGTAGACATTTCATCAAAGGTAGTAACCATAGCCTGTCGCGCTTCATCTAGATCTTTTTCTTTTAATATTTCCGCAAATGCCAGCATAATACTGGGATCTTTCATCTCAAAATCATGTGCACCTATTGTGGAAGCTTTTTTAGTATCAACCAAAGCTTTATATAAACGACCTGAAGGATTGGATCCTAGTATCCTTGTCATTACTGCTACAGCAGCATAATCTTCATGGGAACCAGGAGGTATATGATAGGCAGCCATTACCATCTGGACATCACCTACTCTCCTTACCGTAACGGTCCTTTCCCCGTCCTTGACCGGATCGGCTGTATACATTCGCGGCAATTCCCTCTCAGGTCGAGGTATGGGACCAAAAAATTCATTTACTAACTTCAGCGTTTTTTCTTCATCAAACTTACCTGCTACAACCAGAACTGCATTATCGGGTTGATAATATTTTTTATAAAATGACTTTAATCTATCAATATCCACATTCTCTATATCAGAACGTGCACCTATAGTTGATTTACCGTAATTATGCCAGTCATAGGCAGCCGATACGGTCCTCTGCCATAGGACCCTAAATGGACTATTTTCCCCTGCTTCAAATTCATTCCGAACCACAGTCATTTCACTGTCAAGGTCTTCCTTTGCTATAAAAGAATTTACCATCCTATCGGATTCTAAGTCTAAAGCCCATCTAAGGTTATCTTCTGTTGCATTAAAGGTTTCGAAATAATTGGTCCGATCTGTCCAGGTGGTACCATTTGGACTGGCTCCTCTTTCTGTTAGTTCTTGGGGAATATTAGGATGCCTTGGCGTACCTTTAAAAACTAAATGCTCTAAAAGGTGAGCCATCCCAGTTTCTCCATAATTTTCATGTTTCGAACCTACTAGATAAGTAATATTGACAGTAATGGTTTGTTTAGACTGGTCAGGGAACAATAATACTTTTAAGCCATTGTCAAGATGGTATTCGGTGATACCCTCCACACTTGTAATCTTTTTGGGGTCAGGAAGTACGTCCCTTTCCTCTGTAGGAACTTGGGTTGCTTTGGCAGCTGCGGTGGGCTGTGCATATGATCCTCCGACCATCAATAGCAACATGAATAGAATAAGATGTTTTTTCATATGGTAGAATATTGGTGAAAAATTAGTTCTGATTAGTCACTCAGAACTCCTAAGAAAATAATCGTAATGACTGTGAAGCACTAAGAAACTATCATAATAAAAATAAAAAAAAAATCATAAACTAAAAATATAAAATGATAAAAATATCTATATATCAATAACTTATAAACTCTAATTATTAAACTTGTTAACTTCGAAATAGATATTAATTAGATAAATTCATTGAAATATTTCATTAGAATAAACTCTCCTGCCTTGCTCGTGACTAACCCTACAAGCCTCGATGACTTTAAGACAATCTATCGCCTGCACTGCAGTTACTGCTAAAGGTTGATCTGTTAGAATGGCGTGGGCGACATTCTCATAAAGCTGTCGGTAATTTCCATTAATAGTTGGGTAAGCCACATGCCTGTCTTCATAATAGATCTTTCCCCAGTTTTCTTCAAGTTCTACTCCCCAGGCAGGTCCTATTGGTAGTTTTGCCTCTTTCAAAGCTTGCTCTTGCACATCGAGCCCGTATTTAGTATAAGTCCCCTTTTCCCCTAATACCATAAACTTGGGAAGAGATACATTTACAAAGATACTAGCAGTCAACCGTACTTTCACTTCACCAAACATCATAGATATATCGAAGAAATCATCAGCTGCCACTCCCTTTCTCTGTTTCAAGATTTCTGCATAAATCCAGTCCGGTTTACCAAACAATACCAAAGCCTGATCTATAAGATGCGAACCCAGGTCGTATAGAATACCGCTTCCAGGCACTTCCTTTTCTCTCCAGTTGTCTTTCGGCTCAGGCCTGAATCTGTCAAAATGTGATTCAAAGTGAACGATTCTACCTAAAGTTTCTTCCTGCAATAATTTTCTTATAGTTAAAAAATCTCCATCCC
>DATHVH010000439.1:0-5750 GCA_035461405.1 Anditalea sp. | reverse complement strand
GATGCAGTTGATATTCTTAAAAGTACGCTCACCAAATAAATACACTAATGATGTTGACACCTTGGTACCGAAACTTAGATTTGACTAATATTATCAGGAGCTTAATACCTAATATTAACCATACGAACACTATTTGGTTTACAGTATCTTTTGAGGGTGAATATAAATTCATGAATTTCTCTCTAAAGTGCTGGTCTGTAGAATCTCATGATTAGCTAAATACGATCTATTTTCAAAATCGATCCATAAATATTTTTAAGATATGCTGATAAACAGGTTAATGATCACATTTTCTTTATAGTTTCAATAAATCCCATTGACTATTATTCTATCTAATTTGCAAAATTATTATAAAAAGATGGTGACCCCTCCTCATCAGCCTTACTAATACAGAAAAGGCTAACCGAAGCATCGGTTAGCCTTTTTCTTAAGGTCTAAAGTAAGAAAACGTGCTGTTATCGGGATTAAAAAATTTCAGTTCCCAAAATGGTCTTCCGGTGAAGGGATCGAACACTTTATTGATCTCGTATCTCAACACCAAATCACCGGGAGTTATGGACTGGTCAGAATTTTGATCTGGGGCACAATTGTTTACAAATTTGCTTCTCCAATAATCTTGAGTCATGGTTACTGTATTAAGCGTTGATTCAATAGTACCTGTTATAAATTCAGCTGAGTAAGATAAACATTGTGGTAACTGATGCCTCTCAGCTATTGTCCACACATAGCTTCCATTATCAGAAATTTGAATTCCAAAACCATGCTGAGAATTTATGTTCCATGGATCAGCAGCACCTTTAAACCATACCCCGCTAGATCGATCATAAAATTTAGGATCTATGGTGTAGTTTTCTTCTGTGAAACTCCACCAATCTACCCAGTTTCCAATATGAGATGGTGTTTCAGGATTATGCACTCCTGTAGGATAAACTGATCCTAAGGGTAGGTTGTAAAATGTATTGGCAGTAATAACATCCGTATTTAATTGGTCTTGATTGCTTGCTACAATTCCATACCCTCTTCCCTCATTAATCTTCGAATTTCTCACCAGTAATCTCCCTGTATTGGCCACTGCTACATTGGCTAACTTGTCTAATCCTGGCAATAAGTCAGTTCCGGCAAAAGACACTTCGGTTCTAATCAGCTTATTAGATAAGCTGGCAGATTTAAATACAATCCCCCTCCAATATCCATTTCCAGATTGTGAATAAGGTAAAAATGAAATATCATTTACGTCGCTTCCTGTGGCATCCATATATCCACTTTCCGTAATTTCTATCATGGTATTCGGCTTCATTTCAAATGTAGCGCCTTCCATAACCATTAGCCCAGAATTTATTTTGAGATCTTGAGAAACCAGGTATCTTGATCCATCATTAAAAGCTGTCCACTTTACAGGCGTATTGATGTTTAATTCTCCTCCGGTTTCCACTCCGTCAAAACCATTATTATCAGAAAAATTTGTATGGAAATCTAATAAATGAAGTTTATTGGTAGGTACATAAGCTGAAGCCAGTTTATTGTTAGAAAAATTATTTCCAGCAAAACCATTCAGATTGCTCATCCCTTTCAGATACAATCCATATCCATCGCTTTCCATAATGGAGCTATTGGAAACCTTAATGGTGGATGCAGATATATCAGATCCATTCAATATGATATTAGCTTTAATTTCTGGCGCTTCGGAATAAGAACTGCTGCCACCAAATGAAACTAACACATGTGAAAGTTCATTCTGATCACTGTTACTATCTACAAATATACCTTTCCAATAGCCCTTCTCAGATTCTATACCCGTAAAAATAATTCTATCTGAAGAAGTACCTTTAGCACTCAAAACACCGTTTGCACCCACTATTAGTCCTTTATTATGCTGAAACTTAACCGTAACACCCGGCTTAATAGTAAGTTTTGCTTTTATTGTTACATCATTTGAAATAATATAATCTGCTTTGTAAGGGTCTTCAAAGATATCTTCCAGAATTCTGTCTTCCTGGATGTCTTCTGAAATGAAGATAGGCATATCTTCAGGAGTAATGGCTGAAACTGATACTGCATCTAAATGAGACTTATCTCCTTTAGAAACTTTCAGTTCAAGCAAATAAACTCCTGATAAATCTGGTGTAAATTTAGCTGCTGCTTTATCTGCATCTATTAAATTAGCAAGACTTCCCTCCGGTTTGGATTTAATAGACCACTCATAGGCAACAGCTCCTGAAGCTCCCTCTGCCGCTCCATTTAAAAACACTTCTGTACCAGTAGACACTTCTTGGTCCTCACCTGCGATAGCTTTTATAACTTCTGTCACCAGGGGAGGAACATCTTCATGACAAGATGCTAAGCCCAATACTAAAAAAATAGGTAAATAGATTAATTTTCTTAAGGCTTTCATAAATTTAATGGTTAGGATTTAATTATTCTTTTCCCATTGATGGAATTATGAAAGCAATAGTTGCAGGAGAATTGGTGTGAAGATAAAATACCACATCTATATGTGATAAGCTGGATCTTATAAAAGATTTGAAACATCATAATAGGATTGAAACACTTATTGCCATAAAATTCCAAAAACATTTTAAAGCCTTTCATTTCTTAATAATCTACTTTGTTTAAATTGCTATGTAAACCCTAACCATCCACATCATGTTAAAACATGCCGTTATTATAACACTACTTTTGCTGGTCAGTTTATTTCAGCCAAGCTTTGCCCAAAAACACCAAGATTCCTCCCTGAACAAATGGCTTGATGCCCAGTATGAAGAGCTGCTACAGATGAGTCCATTTCGGCTCACTGCTCTTGGTCGTAAAGATAGATATGGTGAGATAGATGATCTCAGCGAGCAAGGCGAAGAAAAAAGACTGGCCTGGATGGCCAATAGCGTGAAGGAAATGGAAGATAAATTTTCCAAAGACCAGTTGAGTCCTGAAGAAATAATTTCGTTTAATCTATGGAAGCACCAGTACGAAACTGCAAAGGATGAAGCAAAATTTAAAAGGCACATTTATATATTTGAGCAGATGAGGGGAACCCACACCAATCTGCCGAATCTGCTGATAAATTTTCACAAGGTCGATGAACCTTCAGATATGGAAGCCTATATCTCCAGAATCAATGAAAGCGAGAGAGCTATGGATCAATTATTGGAAAGATCCAAGCTTCAGGCTGAGCAGGGAATCCGTCCCCCAAAATTTGCCTATGAGATAGTGCTTCGTGAGGCAAAAGGATTGATCAATGGCCAACCATTTGATGACGGGCAGGATGAAATGGCTATTTGGAGAGATGCCCAAAGTAAAATTGAGACATTGAAAAAGTCGGAACATATAAGCGAAGAAGAAGCAAACCGCTATCAGGAACAAGTTAAAAAAGCTTTAAATGAAAAGTTTAAACCAGCCTATGAAAAACTTATTAGCTGGTTGGAATCTGAATTGCCTAAATTGGAAGCTACACCAACCGGTGTGGGCAGGCATCCTGACGGAGAAGCATTTTATCAGCAAATGTTAAAAAGCTCTACTACCACTAATATGACCGCTGACGAAATCCACCAGATCGGTCTCGATGAGGTAGCCAGGATCCAAAAGGAAATGGTGGCCATTAAGGAGCAGGTAGGCTTTGAAGGGGATCTCAAAGAGTTTTTCAAATTTATCAATACGGACCCACAGTTTTTCTATCCCAATACAGATGAAGGAAGACAGGCTTACCTGGATGATTCTCAAGCCTATCTGGACGAAATCACCAAACAGCTACCTGAGTATTTTGGATTATTGCCTAAGGCAGAGCTGGTAGTAAAGCGGGTGGAATCCTTTAGGGAGCAGGATGGTGCTCCGCAGCACTACTTCCCAGGTACGCCCGATGGGTCCCGTGCAGGAATATATTATGTTCACTTATCGGATATGAAGGCGATGCCTAAATCAACTATGGAGGGTGTAGCCTACCATGAAGGAAACCCGGGTCACCATATGCAGATATCTATCGCGCAGGAATTGGAATCAATACCTAAGTTCCGTACCCAGTTGGGCTTCAATGCCTATGTAGAAGGCTGGGCCTTGTATTCGGAAATTCTAGCAAAGGAAATGGGAGGATATGAAAACCCTTATTATGATTTTGGAAGGCTGGTGAACGAGATCTGGCGGGCTATCCGTTTAGTAGTAGACACTGGTCTACACCACAAAGGATGGGATGAAAAAAAGGCCATCGCCTATATGGCAGATAACTCCTCCATATCCGAAGGAGCTATTCAGGCAGAAGTTCGTAGGTACATGGTAATCCCCGGTCAGGCTACTGGCTATAAGATCGGGATGATCAAAATTCAGGAGCTCCGGGCCATGGCTGAAAAAGAACTCGGAGATGATTTTGACATTAAGGGGTTTCACGACACCGTCTTGGGAGGCGGGGCAATGCCTCTAGAAATTCTGGAGCAGGAAGTGAAAAGATGGGTGGAGGAGAAGAAGGGATAGTTAGCAATCACGATCCACGGACCCTGAGTAGTGAAGGATAAAGAAGGTATATGGTATATTATATAAAGTATATAGTAAATAATGAATCCCCGCTAGGGATGATATTATTATAGTATATATCCTATATAGTACTTTAACCCTGTAAGGGTGTAACTATATATTGCTATATTAAAAATGTTGTTTTCAAGATTGTCACCTTGAAAAATCCTATAGAAAAATCATTCCTTGACTAACCCTTTAAAATTGAGTAAATTAGATCTTTAAAATAATATTTTCATAGGGATTGGAGATAAACTACCTATCAATAATCCACCTTCCTGTTCATGAAAACCACCACTCCCATGTAAGGTTGGATTTCTTATAAAGCTGCTTGCCATGTCAAATCATGGAAACAAATATTTCAGCTCCACCATAAAACGAAGACAGTTTTTAAAACTCTCTGCCTCCCTACCCTTGCTGGGTTCCATTCCTATTGGTTTTGCAAACCACGATAAAAGGTATTTCACTAAAACTAGCAAAGCGATGAACTCTTCCAAAGCTTACTCCGACATATTGCAATATCCGCTTATAAACGCCTTATTTGGCAGACGGGCCCGTAGATTTGGTTTGGGTATGGAAATTCCATCTGGCCCAATGGCTTTCCGATCTGATAAGGACCCCATCCCGCTATCCAAAACTGAACAAATGTTGCTGATCGCCGCTGGTACCGGAGTATCCGGTTGGCATTTTGGTATTCCCTATGGTCCACAGACTCCCGGTTCCCATGCTGAATTTGCTCTCAGATTTACCGGACGAACGGCTCCGACAGCCGCTGGACTGGGTACACCCATCATGTTTTATACAGATGATGATGGATGCTATTGCACAAATACGCGGGATGTAAAACCACAGCGTATGCAGGAGTTGGACGGTGGAGAAGGTGATCTTGACCATATTGTTTCAGTGTGCCGCGACAACACTATCCGTTTAAAAGACAAACGGCTAGACCTTCCCTCCTCACCACCCCATATATTACCACCGAATCTTTGGTGGGCAAATAAGGCCGGGTCCACGATTTTTATGCCTGTGGCTGATGCAGCCGAAGAGTGCCTCGGGCTTTTGGCATTGCTGATCCGTCATGGTGTTAAGCTGGTGGATCATGATACAGGCAGACCTGCAGGCAACTTACAGCCTTTTATCAATTCGGGATTATTGGATCAGGAAAAAAAATTCCCTCTCTCTGAACTGCAGACTATGGTCTCTGAAGGGATAAGTATGGCTTTGGCCTGTAAAGGCCATAATATAGTGCTCATGCT
>DATHVH010000438.1:0-3953 GCA_035461405.1 Anditalea sp. | reverse complement strand
GAGATGGCACAGGATGCATCTATCTGGGGTGAAATCGCAGAAAAACACCAATTGATAGAATCTAATCTGGATAAACTGGCTTCACCATGGCACACGGATCTGGATCTAGGTAGACCGATAGAAGTGATGACCGATATGACGAAGAGCCGTAAGCTCGGCTTTACAGTATACCAAAGTACGGAAGAATCGTTTTTTGATCTGTTCGATCAATTGCGTGCAGACCGTTTGATTCCTTAGTTAGGAATGGATTTAAAATAGAAGAAAGTAAGTCGATTATTAGTTAGCGATCCTAACTTCCAGCTTTCATTCTACTTTTATGTATTAGTCTCTGAAGGTGTTGCATATCCATATAGGGTATTTCATTTAAGTCTAGTTAAAATGACATACCGCAATAAATAATTCCCGCCTTGTTCAAACAAAGTAAGTTTCTACAAAAATAAAGAATGGCAGGGATATAACCCTGCCATTTGAGTTTTAAGATGGATTTGAAGTGATCATTATGGGATCCTGTAAATTCAGGCCGCCATAGTGTTTTAATTGCGATATCAGATATCCAGCAAAGTCAGCTTTATCTGCAGGTTGCCTCTCAACTACACCCTCTGTAGAACTTAAGGTAAATTCCTTAATATCATCAGCGGTGAACACTTTATACCTTATATTATTAGTCATCACCTCATCCATTAAAGATTCTGGTAAATTATAAGAGCTTGTTTCCTGGTTATTACTTCTGCGATCACTTTTAGAAGATATGCTGATGATATCACCTGTACTTTTTAATACCATTGAAGGCATAACTGCCTGCGTTAGATAGTAAAAGCCTAAAAGGTTCATCTTCATATTGTTTTCCCACATGACCGGATCAAATTCTAAGAATGGTCCACCTGTGGTAGTATCTTCGCTATTAATGAGAATATCTATTGTACCTACTTCTTCTTCAAGTTTTTCAACTGCGAGTATTACTGAATGTATATCAGTTACATCCGCAGTCACTATTGATACTGAAACACCTAGTGACTTCAGTTCTGATTCTATATCTATAAGCTGGGCAGTGGAAGTGGCCAAAAGACCTAATTTTACACCTTCTTTGGCAAGTCCTAACGCTACATCACGTCCTATACCTTTTCCTGCTCCAGTGATTAATGCTGTTTTTCCTTTTAATGATTCCATGGTAGTAATTCTTCAAATATTTTAGTTGCTAATGTATCATTAGTGGATTTATTGAATAACTGCTATACTCAAACATAACACCATTCTTAAGCTTTAAAAAGTTAAAAATTTTATTTTTTTTATGAAAACGATTGAATAGACCTTTAAAGGCATAAAATAATTTTAATTAATTTCTTACTTATTATTTTAAGAAAATATTATTAAATAATAATTATTGTAATATCTACATATAATTGGATAATTACAATGAAAATAACTGTAACATGCGAGCACGTAATATAAAAACCCATCAAAAATATCCAATGTCATTATTAATGATGCAAATATTACAGTCTTAAGTTTTAATTATTTCCTTGGTTATTGAAAGGTCTATTACCAAATTATATTCCCTATCACTCCAATTTCTTGAAGTGTGATGAATATATTTTCATATGATAAAATTAAAAAGTACAGTTGTAGTGTAAAAATCAACCTTTTAAAACTACCCAAACATTGATCTGAAAATAATTAATTTTTGATTTTAGACCATATTTGACAGAAGATATATCTGGTGTTTACAATCAATAATGGGCAATTCGGGAGACATTTAATAAATATATTTTCTACGCTGAATATTGTCGGGTGAAGTGGTAAAAATTGTATAACAGGAAAGATATGATCCCCAATTATAGTATATTCAAATTTTTGAAGAGATATCATGAAATATATAACAATACTGATATTATATACATTGATGGCGTGTCAGGGTCCTCTGGCCGAGTTTGAAGTTATGTCCGGAGAATATGACAGAAGCAATTCTCCTATCTCTTTTAAAAGTAATGTGGATTTAATAGAGGGAACAAATTATTATCTGGAAAATATAGAAGACGGAAAAGTATTCCCGATTCAGAAAATTTCGGAAAATGAAATGCTTACCATTATAAATTCATTCCCTCCCCATACCACCTTGGTATTAGCTTTAAAAAAAGGAGACAATGCAAAAGAATTATATCCAAAAATAAATATTGTAGACAATGATGAAGGTATTCAAGTTGCTATAGGAAATCTACCGCTTATGTTTTATCAAAGTGAAGTGACAGGCCCCGATGGCAAATATCCTGATTATTATGAGCGAAGCGGATTTATCCATCCACTCTACAGCCCAAATGGAGAAATCTTAACGGATGGCTTTCCCATAGGACACACCCATCAAAATGGTATATTTAATGCGTGGACTAACACTACCTTTAAAGGATCTAAAGTTGACTTTTGGAATAGACAGGATGAACTGGGTACTGTCAAGCATATAGATAATATATCTATAGAAGAAGGTAATTTAAAGAGTCAAATTAAGACGAAGCTAAGCCATATTAGTATGGACTATGGAGAAGTGCTGGAAGAAGAATGGCAGATAGACATCTATTCTTCAGATAAATACTTTCTTTTTGACCTTCAGTCAGAGCAGGTAAATACAAGTCAAGACACATTGTTTCTTAATGAATACCTATATGGAGGGATGGCTTTTAGGGGAAGTAGGGAATGGAACAAAGATGATGTGGATCATTTTACGAATACCTGGGAAATAGTGACAAGTGAGGGATTGGCAAATGAATCGGCAAACCACACCAAAGCCGCATGGGTAAATGCTTCCGGCATGATTAATGGCCATAGAGCAGGTCTCGCCGTATTCAGCTTCCCTGACAATTTCAGGACTCCCCAAATGATAAGGGTTCACCCCGAAATGCCATATTGGGTTTACTCCCCAGTGATAGAGGGTCCGTTCTATATAGCTCCAGGTCAGAAGTATATCAGCAGATACCGTTACCTATCACACGATGGGGCTATCGATACTGCAGAATTTGACAGGGTCAAAGCGGACCTAGAGAATCCCCCTATAGTGAGGCAAATAAAGTAAAGAGCATTTCAAACTGCACTCATAAACCACAAAAAAACCGCCCAAATATAAGGCGGCTTTCATTTGATAAAGTTAAATAGCGAGCTTAGTTAAATATAAAGAATTTTTATAAATAAATCACCAAAATTTTTATTCATTTTTTATATTCTATTGATAATATTGATACGCTTGGTTAAGGATATTGGATTTTATGACTAGTAATTGGCCATGTGTCATCCCACATCCTTCATCACTCAACCAATGAAGCGCCTACTATCTGTCGAAACTTCCAGCCAGTCTGGTCATCTGTCGGTCCGGAGGTCTGTTTCAGCAGTATGCCAATGGTATTTGTCTTTGGGTCAGCAAAATACTGGGTATTGAAATAGCCGCCCCAGTCAAAGGTACCCTCATTACCTATACCTCCTACCCTATCATTTTTTACTACACCGAAGGCCAGCCCGTAATGTTTTTCGTTTCCTCCCCAAAGATTTCCAGTATGATTTTCCATTATCAATCTAATAGTAGCGAGGCTTAGTAAGCGGTTTCCGTTCAATTCACCCCCATTTAGATACATCTGCAGAAACTTAGCATAGTCCTTGGCCGTACTGGACAGGCCTGCACCACCGGAAAAGAATTTCCTCTCCCCTTTTACCGGGTAATCCGGATCGTAAAAGGTAGTGTTGAGCCTTTTCCACTCACCGTTTTCTTTAGTATGAACAGGCAGCAGACGATTTGCTTTGGATTCGGGCAGATAAAACCAAGTGTCTTCCATTCCCAGAGGATCAAATATTCTTTCCCTTAAAATTCTGTCAAACGATTCTCCTGAAACGATTTCTACGAAGTATCCCAACACATCCAACCCTTCACTATAAGTATACTTCTCTCCTGGGTGGTGATGAAGTGGCATGGAAGC
>DATHVH010000437.1:0-6779 GCA_035461405.1 Anditalea sp. | reverse complement strand
TTCTCTTGGTAATTGTATTGCTTTCCAATCGCCTCTAATTCTAATCCTACATCATTAAGTCCATTTTCATTAGTTTTACTACTTGCACAGCTTACCGATATTATTAAAACTATACCATAAATGAATAAATAACTTTTATTTAAGTGAATAAAATGATATGTCATACCTTATAAATTAAGGAAGTTTAAACTATAAATGATTTTTATAAATATAAAAAATTATGTGCTTAAATTATTTAGATTTAATTAATCACTATAAATAACATTGAAATAACGTTATCGAAGAAAAAAACATAATTAATTGTGTTAAAAATTATATAAAATATTTTACTAGGAGGTTAGAACTTGGCCTGAAATAACGTTATTTCTCTAGTTATAACAGATATATTCTATTATAATATATTTTTTAATAAATCATTTATATTTTTATTTAAACAAGTAAAATGTTTTCATAGATAATAATTGGGTTAAATATTATTGGAAACGGTCTTATCATTGATAAGGCCCTTTTTTATGGGTAAACTGTCTATGATATCAATAATTTGATTTACAGATGAATAGTTCTAAAGCATACGGTTCACGGGTGATAGCATATTTGGCCATAACCTAACTCTGGATACCTTTCAAACAGCTAATATTATTGATCTGTATCTGTCAAAAATAACTTTATAGTAATGATTTTTCAAAATAAAAATGGTAGGGAATAGAGCCTGGAATCATGCTTTATTTATGCCTAAAGGTTTTAATTTCCTTCCACAAAAAAGCAGGTTTACGGGCATTTTGGATAAAGTATAATTTAATAAATTAAAACTCCAGTTCTATTATAGTCTCCAATGGTTTACGCTTATCATAGGGAATTGTAACTATTATGCCATTCTTGTTTTGTGAAAATGAAATAGGGCTTCCATCCGCAAAGAATTTTGCACTTTTTACTTTTTTATCTAAAGGAGGTAGCATTATGGATTCATCCTTCCATGCTAATAAATGTAAAAAAACTTTATTATCCTTTGCAGTAGTTACTCCCCAACTTCTAGGATCTATCGGACCCTTCCGAGTGCCATAGATGGTTTCGCCATACTTGTCCAACCATTTTGCCATCACCATAAGTGTATCTACATTTTCTTCTTGAATAGTCCCATCAGGTAACGGACCTGTATTCAAAAGGAAATTAGCGCCATATCCTGCTGCCCTAATCATTGTTTCCAGCAGTTGGGCTGAAGATTTGAATCGTCTATCTTTTATATTATATCCCCATGAGCCGTTCATGGTTTCGCACATTTCTAATGGGATAGCATCGGAGATTACAGCTGATTTATTAAATCCCATAGTATTTTCACCAGGAAGATCTCTTTCAAACATTTGAAAATCTTCGCCTGGGAAAGGCGCAAGATGATGGTTGCTTCCCACCAATGCCCCGGGCTGAAGATCATGTATATGATTGTAAATTTCCTCCAGATGCCAGTCTGCCTCAGGTTTGTCCCACATGCCATCAAACCAGATTCCTCCGATTTCCCCATAATTGGTGAGGAGTTCTGTAAGTTGATCTTTCATAAACTTAATATAATCTTCCCAATCTCCATCATCCGGTCTGCCCGTATAATCTCCTCCTGTATTTCCTCTCGGATAATAGTCCTCATGATGCCAATCTAACTGAGAATAATAAAAGAATAATTTGATACCTTCTTTATCACAAGCTTCCTTTAGTTCTTTTAGCACATCTCTTTTAAAGGGTGTTCTCTCTACAATGTTATAATCAGACACCTTGGAATTGTACATCGCAAAGCCATCATGGTGTTTTGATGTGATGGTAATATATCGCATTCCGGCTTTTTTAACCAACGCCACCCATTTGTCCGCATTAAATTCAATAGGATTAAAAAATTTTGGGAGATTTTCGTAAGCTGTAATCGGAATCTGTTTCTGGTGCATAATCCATTCAGCTATACCCATATCACCGCCTCCTGCCATTACAGAATACACTCCCCAATGGACAAATAGACCATATTTGTTGTCCTGAAACCACTCCCGGTTTTTAAGATTTTCTGAAGATGGTTCATATATAACCTGTCCCATAAGTGGGTTGGACATAGGAATTATAAATATTAATATTAGCGAGGCGAAAAATATTCTTTTCATAAGACAAATTGTAAACCCGAAATAATAAAATCTAAGCATCTTTTTCTGTCAAATAATATAGGGAAATAACGGTTAGATATTATAATAAAATTAAAAAAAAATTGATATGTTGAGATAAAAAAAAACAGAGAACAATAAATATGATTACCCGCTATTTTATCATTAATTCATTGTAAGCTTTATTAAAAGTCGGACATTCGTGGAACAGGACATTGTCCGCTAAAGGCATGAATTGATTATATCCAATGATGTCAGTAGCCAATAGTCTTTAGGTTTATGAGACCGAAGTCTGAATACCTAAACAAGGGCCATTTTTAATTAAACTGGGTATTCTATATTTATCCTTTAAATACTGGCATGAAAGCGTATATCCGAATAAATTATCCTTATTATCAATAAAATAATTTCTAATTCAATATTAAATTTATTTACTACCTACCGCTTTCATTAAGTAGAGTTGTATTGTTTTTCATGTATTTTAATATGAGGTAAATAATTGAAGTCACAATACATGATCCTATAAGAAAACCATTTAACTCTTTATTGTAAACTATAAGATTGCCTATCACATCGAATATAGCAAATATTATAAATATTGCCGCGAAGCCATTTTTTTCTTTCTTGATAACCTTTTTCCAGCTAAAATTTAATTTTGGCGCTTTAAAATTCTCTTTTGAAGGAATAAAGGCTGGGATTTGAGAGGCCCAATCAACATAAGTTTGAGTAAATTTTCTAGTTAAAAACTGTTCTTCAGCATACATTATCCTCTCATAATAAACCCAGTAGAAAAGGCAGAAAGCGATTACAAACCAAACATTCCCGGTAAGCATAGCTGGACCTAACCACATGAAAAAATTCCCCAGATATAAGGGATGTCTAACTGTAGAATAAATTCCTGATGTATTCAAAGTATCTGCTACCTGCTCTTCAGTATTTCTTCCAGAAGTATTTTCAGGCGTATATCCCACCGTATACACTCGAATTGCCTGACCTAATAAACTGATAAAAAGACAAAAGTAAATGTAATAATCTATGGTGAAAATAACTTCCGAAATGGGTTCTGTCGGATATAATAGGGAGTGCGTATATATTCCCAGTCCTATAAATAATACTATAATTGGTAATATGCCTCTATATTTAAATAGCCAAATGCCTTGCTGTTCTAATTCTTCTTTCAATCCCATTATCTATACTCTAATAAATCAAATTAAAATGAATAAAGCCACCGGCCCTCATTTCCGGTGGCTACTTCACGTTAATCAGCCCTAAAGCCAACCACCGCCAAGTGATCTATAAAGGGAGACTACAGATTGTAATTGTTCCCTTTTAAGTTCTATATATTCTAGTTCAGCCATCAATGCCCGGCTTTGGCTGTTAATTACTTCGAGATAATTGGCATAACCTACAGAAAACATAGTGTTAGAGTTGTCTACTGAGCGCTTTTGAACTTCTACTTCCTTTTCTTTTAGAATTAGTTGCTCTTCCAGGGTAGTATATACATTAACCATATCCAATACTTCAAGGTAGCTTTGCAGAACAGTCTGTTCGTAATCGAGAAAAGCTATGCGCTGGGAAGCTCCGGCAGATTCATAAGCTGCTCTTATTTGTCCGCGATTAAAAAGAGGCGCTACTAAGCCTGCTCCCAGCTGATAAGCTGATGAAGCGGGATTAAGAAAGAGCTTGGTGAAATCAAAAGCATTAAATCCTGCCATCCCATATAAGCGCAGGGTAGGGAAGAATGCAGCTCTGGCAGCACCTACATCAGCTCTACTGGCTATCAGCTCCCTCTCTGCACTACGTACATCCGGTCTATACCTGAGCAGATCAGCTGGTACACCTATTTCCATAATTTCAGGGAGACGGTCGGCTTTTGCTATATTTCCACGTGATATTTCTTGTGGATATATACCCATCAGTTCACTGATATTCAATTCTACAGTCCTAAGCTCTCTTCTCTTGTTTATCATTAAAGCTCGAGAGTTGAGCAGTTGTGCTTCAAATTGATCTACTGCCAATTGGTTTTCTTTTCCCGAATTTTTCAAATCTTTAGACAAGTCGAAAGCCATTTCCTGATATTTGATATTAGCTTTCAGCACTTCGATTTCTCTATCCAGGCCAATGAGTTCATAATATTGGAAAGCTACCTCTGCTAACAGCCAAGATTTTATATGATTTGCCATCTCTTGGGAAGCCAAAAATCTGGCTGCAGCTGCTCTTTTTTGATTGGCATATCGACCCCAGATATCCAATTCCCAATTAAACTCGGCACCTAGGATTAGGTCGGTATAAGGATTGGGTAATCTTTTATCAGCAGGCAGCGTTTCAGACATATTGGTATCGGTATTTCCAATACCATCCATGGTATAGTCTCCAAACCTTCTTACTCCCACACCCGCTATACCGCTTATATCAGGCATCTGACCCATTTTAGCAGCTCTCAACCGGGCACGGGATATCCTGATATTTTCCAGGGTTTTTTGTAAATCCTGATTGTGTACAAGGGCAGTATCTATCAATCGGTGTAAATATGGATCATCGAAAAACATCTTCCAGTCCTTACCTGCTATACTTGGTAGACTGTCATTAGTATGTTCATAGGTATTGGGTAAGACTAATGTATTGGAATCAGTATATTCTCGGCTGGTTTTACAGCCTGTAAAGACCATCACCGTGACTATTAATATTAATATATATTTCTTTATGCACATGTTAAATTAGCTTAGGGCATGTTCTGAAGTTTTTTTCTTTTTTCGGAGCTTAGTGGCTATAGTTTCAAAAACAACGTAAAGCCCAGGGATTAGGAAAATCCCAACCAGAGTTCCAATAAGCATACCGCCGGCAGCAGCTGTACCAATGGTTCTGTTTCCAATAGCCCCTGCACCGGAAGCCAGGGTCAGCGGTATTAAACCACAGATAAAAGCAAAGGAAGTCATCAAGATAGGCCTCAATCTTTCCACCCCGCCAGTAATGGCCGACTGGAGTATGCTTAGCCCTTTTGCCCTGCTCTGTATAGCTATCTCAATAATCAGGATGGCATTTTTACCCAATAGCCCGATTAGCATGATCAATGATACCTGGGCATATATGTTATTTTCTAAGCCTGTAAGTTTGAGGAATAGAAAGGACCCAAATACACCTGCAGGTAGGGATAAGACTACCGGCAATGGTAAAAGGTAACTTTCATATTGCGCAGCTAATAATAGGTATACGAAAACAAGACAGATGATAAATATGTAGACAGCCTGGTTACCTGAGGCTATTTGCTCACGCGTCATACCGGACCAATCAATAGAATATCCTCTTGGAAGAATCTCCAATGCAGTTTCTTCCACCGCTTTTATAGCATCTCCTGAGCTAAATCCTGTAGCAGCATCTCCATTAATCATGGAAGAAGTAAACATATTATATCTAGTTAATTGCTCAGGACCATAAACTCTTTCCATGGAGATAAAAGAAGAGTAGGGTACCATCTGACCACGATCACTTTTGGCATACATTTCCAATATCGCTTCAGGGTTGGTTCTGTATTGAGGTGCAGCTTGAATCATTACTTTGTACATCATCCCAAAGCGGATAAAATTTGATGCATAAAAGCTACCTACTAGACTTTGAAGTGTTTCCATGGCACCATCTACTGAAACACCGAGCCTCGCAGCCTTATCATGGTCCACATGCAAAACATACTGAGGGAAGCTTGGATCAAAATTGGTGAATACTTCTCTGAGTTCAGTTCTTTCGTTTAATGCGTTTACAAATTCCTGAGTAGTTCTGGCAGTCTGATCTAAACCACCGCCGGATTTATCCTGTAGCCTCAATTCAAATCCACTGGCATTTCCAAATCCCGGAACTGTAGGCGGAGAGAAAAACTGGATCTCCGCTCCACTGATATGGGCAGTTCTTTCTTTGTATTCTTCTATTAAAGCTGGTACATTATCTTCACGATCACCCCAACCTACTAGGTTGATCATGCCCATCCCATAAGATGCTCCAGCGGTCTCCGTCATCAGACTATAACCTGCCAAAGTGGAAATGGTCTCTACTTCATCCAAAGGAAGTAAAGCTGCCTGCACCTCATCTAGTATAGTTTTAGTTCTTTCTACCGTAGCTCCTGGGGGTGTAGTCACATTCACATAGATCATCCCCTGGTCTTCTGTAGGTATAAATCCTGTGGGCAATACACTGCTCATCCCATAGGTAGCTACAAAGAAAATTCCGAGGATAGCAAAGGTGATGGCTTGCCTTCCGGATATTAGTTTTAGTATGCGGGCATATTTGGTAGACAGTTTGTCATATTGGTGATTAAACCCATCAAAAAACTTCTGTAATAAAGTTTTCTTCTTTTCACCATGAGAAGGTTTTAACAATATGCTGCAAAGGGCAGGGGATAGGGTAAGTGCATTTACACCCGATATTACAATAGCTATAGCGAGTGTAAGAGAAAACTGCCTATAGAATATGCCTACTGGTCCAGATAGAAACCCTACCGGTATAAATACTGCCGACATCACCATAGTAATTGCTATGATAGCACCACCTATTTCCTTCATGGCTGCTACAGTGGCATCGTAGGCATTCATTTTAAGATCATGCATTTTTACATGGACAGCTTCCACCACCACTATAGCATTATCTACTACTATACCT
>DATHVH010000436.1:0-3527 GCA_035461405.1 Anditalea sp. | reverse complement strand
ATGGACTTGGAGCATGGTCAGATGTAGACCAGATCCGTCAGTTAGAGAATCCCTTGGTTTATACCGTAATCGTCAATCCTATGGGAAGCTATAAATCCGAGCATATTAAAAGATTTGGAGGAGAATATCTGGAAGCAGGCTGGCAGAATTTCCGTTTTGACCTGGCTATGGTTTTTGATCCAGAGTTTGATGAACATGTAGAAAAAGCCATCCAACCAATAGCAAAGTATGCTGATGACAAATACATGCTAGGTGTCTATACTGATAATGAGCTTCCGTGGAAAAATGATGCGCTTGACCGACATCTTAAATACCTTGCTAAGGATGAAGCTGGCTACATCGCTGCCAGAGCGTGGATGGATGAACGTAAGGGTACAGAAAGTACTTTGGACGACATTGATGATGAAGATAGGCTGGCATTTTCTGCCTTCTACTTTGAGACGTATATTAAAAAAGTAAGTTCGGCAGTAAGAAAATACGCTCCAAACCATCTCTATCTTGGATGTAGGTTTAATCAGGAAAAGGAAGAATTACAGAACCCTGCAGTTTTTGAAGTAGCTGGAAAATATATTGACATCATATCTATAAACCACTATAGAAAGTGGGAACCGGATCAGGAGATAATGGGGAACTGGACCAAATGGTCAGGAAAACCATTCATCATTACTGAATGGTATACAAAGGGAGAGGATTCTGGACTTCCAAATAGAACAGGGGCTGGCTGGAATGTGCCTACTCAAAAGGATAGAGGTAATTTCTACCAAAATTTTGTCATCGAGCTTTTAAAAAGCAAAGGGAGTGTGGGCTGGCACTGGTTCACCTATCAGGATAATGATCCTCTGGATCTTACAACGGATTACTCCAACCGCGATTCAAACAAAGGTATTATAGATAGCCATTTTAATTTATATCAGCCTTTGATGGATAAAATGAAAGAGCTTAATGAGCGTGTCTACAGCCTTATAGATTACCTGGACAAGAATTGATCATTATAAATTCTATTTACCAATAATAACTATATAAGGTTATTTGAAAAAATTAATCTATTGAAATTTAACTATGAAAAAGTACCCCTATAGCTTATTACTGCTATTTTTTATCAGCGCTTTTGTAGCGAAGGCCCAGGAAATCGAAGTTAATAAAGATTTAATACAGAATGTGAAAGGAAGAAAAATGCTCAGCCTTAATGGTCGGTGGAATTACATCATCGATCCTTATGAAATGGGCTATTACGATTACAGGTACGAGCCTTTTGACCAGTCTAAAACCGGTACAGGGGGATTTTATGATGATCGAAAGCAAGTCAATAAAAGTGAATTGATAGAATATAACTTTGATTTATCTCCTCAGCTCAATGTACCGGGTGACTGGAACTCCCAAGATAGCAAACTTGATCTTTATGAAGGTACAATTTGGTACCGAAAAGTGTTCCAGACAACTCCAGAGGCAGGTAAAAAATATTATATCTATTTCGGAGCAGTAAATTATGAAGCGCATATATACATAAATGGCAAAAAGGCCGGCTTGCATAAAGGAGGGTTTACTCCATTTCAGTTTGATGTTACTGATATGCTTAAAAATGGGGAAAATTTTGTCGTGGTAAAAGTAGATAATAAGCGAAAAGCAGAAGAAGTACCTACTGTCAATACCGATTGGTGGAATTATGGTGGTATCACCCGTGATGTATATTTACTAGAATTGCCCGAGAATCATATCTTAGATTATAAGGTACAGTTAGAAAAAGGGAATCTAAACCAGATTATAGGTTTTGTACAGCTAGGGGGCGAGAAAAATCCCCAGGACGTTACTATTTCTATTCCAGAGTTAAATATTAAGACAACCTCAAAGACGGATGCTTCAGGTAGGGCCACCTTTTCTATACCCTCCAAGAAAATAAGCCATTGGTCTCCTGAAAACCCAAAACTTTACAATGTTACTGTCAGCATTGCTTCTGATGAAGTAAAAGATAAAATAGGTTTCAGAACAATAGAAGTTAAGGGTACGGATATTTTGCTCAATAATAAGTCTATTTTTTTAAGGGGTATATCCATTCATGATGAGAACCCGCTGATCAAGGGCCGGTTCAGGAATCAGGGAGATATGCGAATGATGCTGGAGTGGGCCAAAGAGCTTAATTGTAATTATGTAAGACTGGCGCATTATACCCACAATGAAGAAATGGTAAAACTGGCAGATGAGTTGGGCTTAATGCTATGGGCGGAGGTGCCGGTCTATTGGACTATTGCCTGGGAAAATGCCGATACATTTAAAAATGCCAAACAGCAACTTACTGATATGGTAAATAGGGATAAAAACAGGGCCAGTGTAATCGTATGGTCTATAGGAAACGAAACCCCGCTAAGTGAGCCCCGCCATAAATTTATGGGCGAAATGGCATTGCACGCCCGATCATTGGATGAAACCAGATTAATAGCGGCAGCATTAGAGGTTCACCGAGAAGGCTACGGTATAATTGTAAATGACCCTTTGGGAGATAAGATTGATTTGGTAAGTTTCAACCAATATGGAGGCTGGTACTGGGAAATGCCGAGAAACCTTCATAAGTATAATTTCAAAATAAAATTGAGCAAACCTGTTATCATCACCGAGTTCGGCGGTGGAGCCTTAGCGGGCTTCCATGCCGACCCGGAAACCCGTTTTTCTGAAGAATTTCAAGAAGAAGTCTACATACATCAATTGGAAATGTTGGAAACAATTGGTGCATTGCGTGGAATGACGCCATGGATATTAACAGATTTCCGTTCTCCAAGGCGCCAGCATCCTGAATTTCAGGACTTCTGGAACCGTAAAGGATTACTTTCAGAGACAGGTCAAAAGAAAAAGGCATTCTATGTTTTAAAAGATTATTACGATAAAAAAGAGCTAGAGTATAAATAATAGGGTTAATTGTTGGAGCAAGGGAGGGGCATTATTTTAAAAAAAAATAATGGATCTTCCCAAGCTTTTTATAATACACAGCTAAACAATCTATTACATCTATCTAAAACCTCACCCTCACACTTATCGGTATCAGTACCTCCCATAATGGCAATATTCATATTGTTTAAATTTAGCATTGTCTCTATTTACACAAATGCTGACTGTTAGTACTTCAAAATGAAAATAGATAGTATAAGATTGACAAACCCACCACCGAGGCGAAAACATATTTAGGCTTTATTCCCCTCCCATAAATGGGATGGAAGATTTCATGCCATGGTCGCCCTGCTATGACATCACTGCTTGCACGTGATTTTCGGGAAGTTAGGACATGGCTCTAAAAAACATCGGTAGAATAATAAAAAAATGATATTCCTACAGGAGGCAAAGAATATGCAGGAACACAAGACATCATGTTTGAAAAACCCTAGTGGATTATTCGATACCTGTAAATATTAATTTCTATTATATTGAAGTTCGGAATGAATCTTATAAGGTTACATTGATAGGGAACTGGGCATTCCTCTATAGAATGTAAATCAATTCCCTTTATTTAATATTTTAGCGAAATCTTGCCGATATGAATC
>DATHVH010000435.1:0-3063 GCA_035461405.1 Anditalea sp. | reverse complement strand
CGGGAGTGGAAGACTATATTACTAAGCCTTTTAATATCACATTTGTAAAAGAAAGGATCAAATCAATTCTGGCCAATAGAAAGCAGATCAAAGAACACTATCTGCATGAATTGCCTACCAACGAAATGAAAATAGATGCAGTAGTCAGTGATAAAAAATTTGTAAATGCTTTTACTTATTTGATAGAAGAGAATATTTCAAATTCCCAATTCGGTGTGGCTGAAATCTGTAAAGAAATGGGCCAATCCAGAGGACAGTTATATAGAAAGGTCAAGTCCTCCCTTGGCTATAGTGTAAATGATTACATAGTAAAGATCCGATTAAAAAAAGCCAAATACCTTTTGGCCAATGATAAGTTCAGCATAGCGGATGTAGCTTTTCAAACGGGCTTTAAAACTGCCGCTTATTTTTCTACTGTGTTTAAAAATGCTTATGATCTTTCGCCACGAGAATTTAGAGATCAGATGTTACATAACAAAAATTGAAACAATTTTGAAATTTTGGAACAAATTTGAAATTTGATTAAGAACTAAAACTTTACCGAAATCGATTTAATTGGTTCAGATTGGCGTTTTTTGATCCAGAATTATTTTGTAATCCAAAATTGAAATTTTTAGAAACGCATTTAAATAATATTCTTTTGGAGCTTCATTAGGTTTGTTGAGATAATAACCCAAAATGAAGAACCGACCTATATATTATGCTGTTATTGCTTCTTTGAGCGGATTTCTATTCGGATTTGATACGGTAGTCATATCTGGAGCGAATTTGCCAATCAGGGCACTATGGCAAACATCAGAATGGTTCCATGGTATCTTTATCATGAGTGTAGCACTATGGGGAACCTTAATAGGTGCAGCACTGGGTAATATCCCTACCGATCGCATTGGCAGGAAAAGCACTTTGTTTTGGATAGCTGTCTTTTATTTTATTTCTGCTGTAGGAACAGCATTAGCTACAGATCCTTATTTTTTTTCCATATATAGATTTTTAGGTGGGCTCGCCATAGGAGTGTCTACCATAGCGGCTCCTGCATATATCTCAGAAATATCTCCCTATCAGAATAGAGGAAAGTTAGTAGGCATGTTCCAAATGAATATAGTTTTGGGAATTCTATTGGCATTTGTATCAAATTATGTTTTATCTGGAATAGGAGGAGCTAATGATTGGCGGCTAATGATGGGGATAGAGGCTATTCCCTCTATGATCTTTTTACTTCTAGTCATTTATATACCTGAAAGCCCAAGGTGGCTGATCGTTAACGAAAAGAAGGTTGACGAAGGACTGGCCATTTTGAAGGATATATTTGGAGATAACCATCAAGGACCCCAAAATATTCTTAAGAATATTAACAAAGAGCAGGAGTATTCTTCCAATTTGATAGTGGCAGAAAAATGGTTGAAAAGTCCTTTTGCCCTGGCATTTTTTATAGCCTTCTTCAATCAAATGTCTGGCATCAACTTCATCCTGTATTATGCTCCTGAAATCATGGAAAAATCAGGTTTTGCTACCAGCCAATCATTATTGGGAGCAGTTTTTATCGGTGGGGCTAATTTGATATTTACCATTTGGGGATTATCTCTGATAGATAATATTGGCAGGAGACAACTTATGATAGTCGGTTCTATCGGCTATCTTATTAGTCTCACTATAGTGGTAATTGGCTTTTATATCCATGCTGACCCCGCCTTCAATCTATTTGGGATAATATTTTTTATCAGTGCTCATGCTATAGGGCAGGGGACGGTAATGTGGGTTTTCATTTCAGAAATATTTAATAATAAACAAAGAGCAAAAGGTCAATCATTTGGCGCTGGTGTCCATTGGGGCATGGCTGCAATCATTATCCTCTTCGGTACAGTGATGATCAGTTGGTTGGAGCCTTGGCAAATATTTACCGTCTTTCTTGTATTCATGGTATTTCAAACGGCTTTTGTTTTACTCCTTATGCCGGAAACTAAAGGGAGGCCACTAGAATGTATTCAAGAAGGATTTAACCGTGATTTCAAATCAACCTATATATAAACCAAACGCGGGGGAAGGTCCCGCATATTCTTAAACAATTAATTAACCAATAACCTCAAAGTTTATGAAACAACAAATTTTACTAGGTATTCTCACATTCCTCTTTAGTTTCTCCTTGCAGGCACAGCAAAGAGAAGTAACTGGAAAGGTAATAGACAGAGAATTTGGGGAAGGTATCCCTGGTGTCACCGTTTCCGTGAGGGGTACTTCAAGGGGAATTGTGACGGACATTGACGGCAACTACAGTTTGCCAGCCTCCGCAGAGGAGTACTTGGTTTTTTCCTTTATAGGATATAATACCATTACAGAATTAGTCGGAAACAGAAGTATTATTGACGTAACCCTTGAAGAGAATATTTCAGATTTGGACGCGGTGGTAGTGGTAGGATATGGAAGTCAGCGAAAAGCGGACGTAACCGGTGCAATAGTAGCAGTAGACCTGGGGCCTATCAAAGGACAAAGCATGAGTTCAGGTAATCCCATGCAGGCTTTGCAGGGAAGGGTTCCGGGCTTACTGATAGAGAAATCCGGGGATCCATCCGGAGCTAGTTCGAGAGTTTTGATCCGAGGCGTATCTACACTTGGAAATAATGATCCGTTATATGTTATCGACGGTGTGCCCACAAAAAGACAAGAGGTATTTGCTAGTCTCAATCCAGAAGCTATTGAATCCATCCAAGTACTAAAAGATGCTTCTGCTGCTTCAATTTATGGATCCAGAGCTGCGAATGGGGTAATAGTAGTAACTACTAAAAGGAGGGCAGATGGCGGCGAAACGCTAAATGTCACTTTAAACTCTAACTTTTCTATTCAAAACGAAAAGCGTCAGCGATATCAAATGCTTAATTCCAGACAAAGAGGAGAGGCGCTTTGGAGAGCTATGGTCAATGACGGTGCTGATCCGCAGTCAGGGTATGGTGAAATATATGATTTCGACTGGAATGGAGATTTTGCCAATCCAGTATTGAATAATGTATCGGTGAGACCATTTGTGGGAGGTAATCCAGATGTTCCGGCCGGTGACACAGATTGGCAAGA
>DATHVH010000434.1:0-25680 GCA_035461405.1 Anditalea sp. | reverse complement strand
GACGTAAATTAATTATAAAGTCTCCTAAAATGGGAGACTTTCATTTTCTTTAAATTGCCAAAAGGTAATTTGAAAAGATTAAAAATTTAATTGCTATGAAAAGGATATTGCTATGCTGCTCACTTGTCATCCTGATGGCATCCTGCATCAATGATCAGGAATCACAACAGAATCTCCATAATAGGGATCTGCAGGCTATTGCTGATTACATGGAAAACAATGATTTGCAAGGTGTCAGAACAGAACAGGATGGCACCACTGGGATTGTAATCATATGGACAGAAGAAAATCCGGATGGACAAAGGACAGCTACTGGTGACAGTTTAGTGGTAGACTATACGGGAAGCTTTCTGGACAATAGAGTTTTTGATACTTCAATTGATTCAGTTGCCAGAGCAAATGATATTCATAGATCTAATAGAAACTATGAGCCATTTAGAATTTCTTTAGGAAACACTGGGCTTATCTATGGATTTGATTTTGCCTTATACAATTTGAGAGAAGGGGAAAAAGCTATCGTGTTAATCCCTTCTTTATATGGCTATGGCTCCGCTGGTTCCAGAGATGGCTCTATCCCCCCACATACCCCACTTAGATTTGACCTTGAACTTTTAGAGATACTGGAAGAGGTAGAAAACGAAATATAATGAGAGTTTTTAAAACCATATTACTGGTAGCTTTTTCAGCATTTATCTATAGCTGTGAAACTATGCAGTTTGCCCAACAATATAATCCAGACGAAAACCTGGCTAGAGAGCGTCCCATCATCGCAAGCTATCTCGAGACTGCCGCGTATGATAGCCTCTATAGGATACATGATCCCCAGGGAGTAGTAGTCATCGTACAGGAAGAAGGTACCGGTGTAAAACCTAAACCAAACACTATGGTATATACCAATTATGTTGGTAAATTACTTGATGGAACTGTTTTCGATACCAATATTAGAGCTGTAGCAGAAGAACATGGTTTACATGAAGAAGGCAGGACATATGCGCCATTAAGATTCCCATTAGATCAAGGGACCACTATCCAAGGATTTAGTGTTGCCTTTAAACATCTGAGAAGTGGCTCTAAAGGAGTTATAATCATTCCTTCCCCCCTGGCATACAGAAATGATGAAAACAGAGATAGAATTCCTGCAAATTCTATATTAATTTTTGAAGTAGATTTCTTAGGAATTGATTAGTGATTAGTTGATTAGTCAGTTTTCAGCATTAAACATGAACATACTATAGTTAATATGGAATTGTTGAATTCCGAAAAAAATTGTGAGAGGTTGCCAGGTTTGGCAACCTTTTTTATTTTCTCTATACTCTTAATAGGCTAAGATATAATGACCACAGGGAGAATAGTATATATAAGATTGAGTTTTACTCAAAAAAACTCTGTGGCACTTTGTTCCTAACTCCTTTTAGCTCTGTGGTTAACCATCCTTACATTAGAGTCAATCTGTTCCACTAGCTTTTATTTTTTGTAAAAACTCTGTGAATACCTCTGTGCTTAACTCATTTAACTCTGTGGTTATTATTCAGAATACTACCTATTTTTAACTCACGTCGATAATGATTTTTTATCCTAATTTCAATCCCGTATTTTGCATTCTTATATAACCGTATAAATTCAAAAGTCAATCTATGAAAATCTGTTTTGCCACCAATAATCAAAAGAAAATAGAAGAAGTAAAAGCTGCTCTGGGCGAAGATTTTACTTTAGTATCTCTGGCAGACATAGGCTGCCATGAGGAATTGCCCGAGACAGGTGACACATTGGAGCATAATGCATTTCAGAAGGCTAGACATGTCTATGAGAAATATGGGGTTAGCTGCTTTGCTGATGATACGGGATTAGAGGTGGAGGCGCTGGATATGGCTCCAGGAGTGTATTCTGGCAGGTTTGCTGGTGAGCCGAGGAGTGATGAGCGAAACGTTTCCCTGCTTTTGGAAAAAATGGAAGGAAAGGAAAATAGAAAAGCCCGGTTCAGAACAGTAATTGCGTTGATCTTAGAAGGTGAAGAGCATCGTTTTGATGGTATGGCAGAGGGAGAAATTACTCATAGCAAATCGGGAAATGCAGGATTTGGGTATGATCCAGTGTTCAAACCCAATGGGCAAGAGGAAACTTTTGCGGAAATGAGCATGGAAGATAAAAACCTAATCAGCCACAGGGGACGAGCTGTCCAAAAATTAATTGAATTTTTACATTCTTATTATTGAGCAATATCAAGGCTTTCCTATTTAATCGGAATATTTTATTTAATTTTGTCCCCCATGAATAAGCCTTATATCGTGGGAATTACCGGAGGCAGCGCATCGGGCAAGACTTTGTTTCTCGAAAAGCTGCTCAATTCCTTTGAACCCAACCAAGTCTGCCTGATCTCCCAGGACAATTACTACCGACCCCGTCACCAACAACCTATTGATGACAAAGGAATCCACAACTTTGATACACCCCATTCCATAGACTTTGAACAATATGCGGATGACATCAGAAAGATACAGAATGGCGAAACAGTCACCCGCCCAGAATATACCTTTAATAATCCCAACAAAATTCCAAAAATTCTTCAATTTGCGCCAGCTCCGGTAGTGGTGGTGGAAGGGATATTTGTACTCTACTACCCAGAACTGGCCAACCTCCTGGATTTAAAAGTATTTATAGATGCAAAAGATTATATCAAGCTAAAACGCAGAATAGTCCGTGATAAAGTGGAGCGGGGTTATGAACTTGATGATGTGCTTTATAGATATGAAAAGCATGTTATGCCCACATATGAAAAATATATAGAGCCTTTCAAACATGATGCGGATATCATTATACCAAACAATCATAATTTTGACAGGGCCCTTGACCTTGTTAAATCCTATTTAAGAGTAAGAACAAGTTTGTAATAGCAAATTAATAGTGAATACATAAGGTTGATTTACATCTAACTAGCTCATATATAAAATTTTAGGCAGCAGGAACTTTTCTGCTGTCTTTTTTCTTAAAAAGAACTGATAGTTTAGAAATATCTTTATATTTGCAACCAAATGAACAGCACCAAAAGAAATAAAGCCCTCTACAAAGAAAGAATGACCATCATGCTGGTGGTATTCTTCTGTATGCTTATTTCGGGATCTGAGCGTTTTATAAGCTTCACTGATACTGATGTGAAGATAGAGCAAAAAGCGGGAGAAACTTCTTCCGATGAGCAAACTTTCATCAGTGTAGCTGTGGATGCGGTGGTTCCATTCGCCACTACTGTAGCGCAGAATGCATTTTATTTGATTTATGAGATATTGGGGTTTGAAACCGAAAAGTTTTCTCACGAAGAAACAGCTACCCAGTATACAAGCCATTTTTTAGAGATCCTGCTCACCAGGATCATTTCTCCCAACGCTCCCTAATAATACGATTATCATAGCCACTACAGTTATTGCAGGTGAAATTTATCCTGTAAAGAATTCAGGCGGTAAGGCATAGGTCTCTGACCTACATATTAAACATACAATCATCTATTTATTATTTTCTTTAATTTATTACTATGCGTAACAAAGGTGTCATTGTGTTCTTGACGGTGATTATTACAGTACTTTGTCTGTATTATCTGTCATTCACATTTGTATCAAATAATGTCCAGAGGGACGCTGAAGCCTATGCCACAGATGAAGTGGGCAATGTGGATTTCAGTAAAAAACAATCATATCTAGACTCTGTCTGGAGACTTCCGGTATACAGATTCTTAGGAGCTGATTATACCTATCAAGAAGTAAAAGAAACCGAACTAGGACTTGGTCTTGACCTTCAGGGCGGGATGCACGTTACCTTGGAAGTTTCTCCAGTAGAGATCGTGAGAGGGCTAGCGGGTAACAGTAAGGATGCTACTTTTAACGAAGCGGTAGACTTAGCTCAGGAAAGAGCCAAAACCAGCAATGATAAGTTTGTAGATATCTTCTACAATGCTTGGAATGAAAAAGCAGGCGACAGAAAGTTAAACACAGTATATGCTACTGCTGCTAACAGAGGGCGAGTATCTTTAGAGACTACAGATGCCGAGGTACTTAGTCTTATTGATACTGAAGTAGAAAATGCTATCGAGCGTTCCTTCAATATCCTTAGAACACGTGTGGATAGATTCGGTACAGCACAGCCAAATATCCAAAGAATTCAAGGATCTGGTAGAATCCAGATCGAACTTCCAGGTGTGGATAACCCTGAGAGAGTAAGAAACCTTTTACAGGGAGTAGCTAAACTTCAGTTTTGGGAAGTAGCCGAAATCAATGAATTCGGTGATGCCATCGAAAGAGCTAATTCTATCTTGGTAGCTGAAGCTCAAGGTCAGAGATCAACTCAACCTGCTCAAGCGGACACTACAGATATAGATGAAGA
Source organism: Anditalea sp. (assembly GCA_035461405.1). Taxonomy (GTDB): domain Bacteria; phylum Bacteroidota; class Bacteroidia; order Cytophagales; family Cyclobacteriaceae; genus Anditalea. The sequence goes on along the minus strand of DATHVH010000434.1, from coordinate 21,312 downwards.
CGATGAGGAAAGTGATCTTGCCAGACAATTGGCACAAGGTGCTGATGGAGATGATTTCTCTTCTGATGTATCCCCACTTCTTTCTCTTTTAAAAGCTAATTATGGCCTTGTTTACGAACTTAGGGATACTGTAACGATCAATAGAATCTTAGCTCGTGAAGATATCAAGTCTATAATGCCAAGAGATGTAAGATTCATGTGGTCTGTGAAGCCGCAGAAAACTGACGGTCAGGAACTGCTTGAACTTCATGCAATCAAAGCACCAAGAGGTACAGATATGGCTCCTCTGGAAGGTGATGTGATCACTGATGCACGTCAGTCTTATGACCAGAATTCCAGACCTGCTGTAAGCATGCAGATGAATGCAGATGGTGCCAGAAAATGGAGAAAGCTGACAAGCGAAAACGTAGGCAGAAGAATCGCTGTAGTATTGGATGACTATGTATATACTGCTCCAAACGTACAGGGTGAAATTCCTTCAGGCCAATCTGAAATTACCGGTAACTTCACCATAGAAGAAGCTAAAGATTTAGCAAATATCCTTAAGTCAGGTACACTTCCAGCTCCGACTAGAATCGTAGAAGAAGCAATGATCGGTGCTACCCTAGGTGCTGAAGCACAGCAGCAAGGTATCTACTCTATGGTAGCAGGTCTAGTGCTGGTAGTTCTATTTATGATCGCATACTTTGCTAAAGGTGGTTTCATCGCTATTGCAGCGCTAGTATTCAACATCTTCTTTATCTTAGGTATCCTTGCCCAGTTGGGAGCTTCGCTTACCCTTCCTGGTATCGCCGGTATAGTGTTGACCATTGGTATGTCGATAGATGCTAACGTACTTATCTTTGAGCGTATCAAAGAAGAACTGAGAAACGGTGCAGGTCTGCTTCAGGCGATCAGCAGCGGTTATAACAAAGCATTCAGTGCCATCCTCGATTCCAACGTTACTACCTTCCTGGTAGGTGCTATCCTTTATGCTTTAGGTCAGGGTCCAGTGAAAGGTTTTGCTATTGTATTGATGATAGGTATAGCTTCATCCTTCTTCTCTGCTGTATTCATCACCAGAGTGATCGTATACTGGTTGAGCAAGAAAGGTGAAAAGAGTACACTATCCTTCTCAACTCCATTCTCTAGAAACCTGTTGAGTAACCTTAACATTGATTTCATGAGTAAGAGAAAAGTGGCTTATATCATATCTACAGCTATAATAGTGGTAGGCCTTGCCATCGCTGCTATTAATGGATTGAAGTTTGGTGTTGACTTTACTGGTGGACGTACGTATACAGTAGAATTCAGCGAGCCAGTAGTGCCTACTGAACTTAAGACTGGATTAGATGCGAAGTTTGATGGCTCAGTAGAGGCCAAAACATTTGGTGGAAACAATATCATCAAAATCACTACTTCTTACCTGATCAATGAGGATTCGGACGAAGCCAATAGAGAAGTGGAAAGAAGTGTGAGAGAAGGTGTGGCTGAAATCACCGGATTCAATTATGTAGAAGATGCCCGAAGAATAGGTACTGATTCATTCTCTATCATAGGTTCTTCTAAAGTAGGTGCCACTGTAGCAGATGACATCAAGAATTCATCATTGGAGGCAATGTTCTTTGCCTTATTAGCTATATTTCTTTACATATTGCTAAGATTCCGTAAGTGGCAGTTCTCAATGGCTTCAATTATTGCATTGGTTCATGATGTTTTATTTGTAGTAGCGGCATTTGCCATAGCTTCAGCTTTAGGCGCTACATTTGAGATTGACCAAGTATTTATTGCAGCTATGCTTACAGTAGTGGGTTATTCGATAAACGATACAGTGATCGTATTTGATAGAATTAGGGAAAACATTTCCAATAGAGGTACTTCCAAATTAGTGACCATGTTTAATGATGCTATTAACCAGACGATGTCCCGTACGCTGATTACTTCAGCTACTACACTGATTGTGGTTTTAGTACTTTTAATATTTGGTGGGGAAGTATTGGCAGGATTTGCCTTCGCCCTTTTGATTGGTGTTTTGGTTGGTACTTACTCATCTATCTATATTGCATCTCCGATTGTGGTGGATTTGATGAAGAGAGAATTAGAGCAGGAAAAACTTGCTGCTGAGGAAGGACAGAAAGTAGCTTAAGTAAAACCGTATTATAAAATTCAAAAGGCGCCAAAATTTGGCGCCTTTTTTTATGACCAAAAAATACCGTAATCAAGGTATTTTTGAAGTTGTAGTTTCCATTACCTTTATCAAATAAATTCCTTTTGATAATTGCAGTATAACATGACCCAAGATATCTATTTATTATTTATATTTCTCGCAATAGTGGCAAGTGTGTTTTATTATTTTAAGAATGAGAAGAGATATCTTAATACAAATAAAATAATTTTGGGCCTACTCGTATTTGTATTACTTTTTGAGATAGCAGGAAATTATACTGCCAATAGAAATATAAACAATTTGCTATTGTATAATATCTGCTGGGTATACCTGGAATCACTTCTGATCATAGGCTATTTCTATATGATGCATAAGCAGGCTATGGTGAAACGAGTAATAATGATAACAGGAAGCATAGTGCTGCTAATTTCACTCTTAAATGGAATTTGGTTGGAATCTTTTGTGGGAGAATTTCAGTATAATTCATTTGCCATGTTTTCCATATTGATCCTGGGACTTTGCCTCCATTTTTTATTTCAGATACAAAAATTTAAAGTTTACCAAAATCATAATATCCTAGCCGTACCTCACTTCTGGATAGTGGTAGGCATCTTCTTTTTTTACTTGGAAGCATTGATAACCTTTGGAGTCATATTTAATGTAGTCGGACTGGAACATAGGATAGTCTTCGGGCTAATGTACTTTAATAGGATAATGGCTGCAGCTATGTATATATTTTTGGGCTTTTCATTTTATAGCCAGTATTTATTTAAGAATCCTTCAAAAGGTTTGATAGCAGACTATTAACAACTTTCCAAAGACTAACAATCCCTTTGCACAATTTCAAATGGGGCGATATTTGGATGCATCATCTAATTAAGCTTATCCTTTAATAAAAATATCTATAAGTTAAGCACTTAATGCATCAAATTGCTTTAGATTATACTGAATAAATAATAACTTACGTCTAATAAACACTAAAAAAGAATGGACATAAAAACTTTTAATCGTCTAACCGAGGCTTATAAAAGCACCATCGGCCAGGGAAAGCCAAGTCGAAATGCAGAGGGTAAGGAAATAACTTCGCAGTCACAATCAATTTGGTTTGATCGAAAAACTATAATGAAATTGCTAGAGCAATCAGATGAAGGATCCGGTGGGCTGAAAATATTCTTTGCCGCATATGACAAAGAATTCACCGATGATCCTGAGCTTATAGGTAAATTAACAGTAGTCCTAGCTGCATCCAATGACAATGAGGATCCAACTGAAGAGTCTCAGATCGAAAATGGAGGAAGATTATGTCCCCCATATTGTAATGGTAATATATAATTTACTATGCTTGTTTTTGGAATTTTTGATTACTATACCATTTCTATCATAATTTCCCTTATCATAGGGTTACTATACTTATTTAAAAAAAATAGATCTTATAAAAATACTCACTGTTTAATTTTAGTTATATTATTCTTAGTAACTGTGCTGGAGTTATATGCGACTTACACTGCTAATAAAAATATTCATAATATATTTTATTACAACATTTTTTTCGTTTTAGCAGAAACTAATTTAATTCTGTTTTATTTTTTAATAATTTCAGACATAAAGAAAATAAGATTGATGACTTTAATGGCTATTATTATATTTTCCACATGGTATCTGATCAATGCACTTTTCTTTCAGAATATAATAACCCACTTTCAGACTAACAGTTATTTAATAGGGGGTCTGTTAATAATCATATTCAGTGGAAGATTTTTTTATGAAATATTTTCTTTTCAAAAATATCCAGAGGGAAATCTGCTGGCCATTCCTCACTTTTGGATCATTACTGGAATCTTTTTTTTCTATACCGTTTCTTTTATGCATTTTATATCCATACAGATTCCTGATATTGATAAAAATTTTTTACTTAGTATAGCACCCATAGTAAGAATTATGAGTGTTTTAATGTATCTGCTAATGGGTTTATCTTTCCATTTTCCAACTATTTTTAAGGACAATCCTCATGTAATGGTCAAATAATTCTGTCTACCCCTACTTTAAAAAGATAAAGGAAGTGTTATATTTATTCTTAGATATAATTTCCGTTTATGAACAGCCCCAATGCCCAAGTTTATATAGTCATACTAGCAGGCATTTTTCTTATGCTCATCATGGTGGTATTTGTAGTTTTTATGGTGCTAGTCCACCGGCAAAAGCAGTTTAAAAATATACAAGAAATAAACATGCTTAAAACTGAATATGAAAAAACTATTTTACATGTAGAAAAAGAAATACAGGAGCAGACCCTGGTTTATGTGGGTCAGGAACTTCATGATAATATTGGTCAAATGCTTTCCCTGGCTAAGCTTTATATAAAAAGTAATGATCCTGAACAACTTACAGAATCCAGAGCACTGATAAATCAAACTATAAAAGAAGTCAGAAATCTTTCAAAATCCCTGAATATCAATTGGGTAGAACATTTAAGCATTAAAGATTTCGCCGCTACTGAACTAGCTAAGATAGAAAAAACAGGGCTTTGCAAAACAGAAATGACCTTTGACAACGAACTCAATGATTTGGAAAAAGACAAGAAAATAGTATTGGTGCGTATGATACAGGAAACACTAAACAATTCTATCAAGCATGCCCAACCTACTTTCATCCAAATCAATCTCCACCGAAATGAGAATAAAGTTGAAGTTTCAGTTATAGACAATGGAAATGGTTTTGATCACCAGATCAAAGGTAAAGGTATGGGTCTTTTCCATCTTCATGAAAGAATGAAAAGTATAGGTGGAAGATCAGAAATTTCATCCATAATTGGGAAAGGTACGGAAATCAAACTAATATTGCCTATCTAAGAAAATCTTGTTTAAGATTAATGATTTTAGGATGATCAAAATAGTCATGGCAGACGACCATAAAATGTTTGCCTCAGGTATTGCTAACCTTTTAGAAAAAGTTGAGGATTTCAGCATTATTGGAATTTTCCAAAGTGGTGCAGATGTACTTGCGTCTTTGAAAAAAAATCAGCCTGATGTGATACTGACTGATCTAAATATGCCGGGTATGGACGGTCTAGACCTCATACATGAGATCGTAAAAACATGCCCAAAATGTAAAATCATTGTACTATCAATGTATGATGAAGAAAAAATTTTTAAGAAATGCCAAAAAGCGGGGGCTGACGCATATGTACTTAAGGATGCTGATTCTGACGAACTTATATATACCATCCGGGAAGTCTATGAAAACCGTCATGTAATGAATTTTCATAACACTCTCAAACAAGCCACTGATGATGTCTATTTTGATGGATATAAGGATAAATTCAAACTTTCGAGACGGGAACTGCAGATCCTAAAAATGATAAAAGACGGTGAAGGTAATAAAGAAATAGCTGATCATCTGAACCTAAGTATCTATACCGTAGAAACCCATCGTAAAAACATCCACTTGAAACTCGATGTAAACACAGGCGTAGAACTGATCAAGAAAGCGATGGATATGAATCTGTAGGATGTCGGATGTCGGAAGGGAAAAAGAGTTAGATGTGAGAAGTAAAAAGTAAGAAGAAAAAAAGCACAAAGTGGGAAGGACGAAGTACGAAACTAAGTAAACTGTGCCGCCTCTCTGCCGGTAGGCTAATTGGTTCGTGATTTTTGAAGAAGGTAATAAATTGGGCTTCATTCATGCCGTAGGTATGGAATATTAAAGCGCTGATAAGAAAGAAAAACGTGTCAATTAAATTAGGTCGTGAAACAGGGATCCGAAGAGGTATCAGACGTAGTTTTTAACCATATAAGGAATAAGAACATAGAGCGTATTTTTATGCCCTTTTATGCCTTATAATTAATCCCTTTTTTTTGACCACATAAGGGCTATTAAATCTTACTAAAGCTCTGTGTTCTCCGTGCTCTCTGTGGTAAACCTTATTTTACTCAGACTTCAACTTTATCTTCCCAGCTTTCAAATTTCTTCCGTTGACAGTTAATTCTATATCACCTGGCTCGATAGTGGACTGTACCAGGACCACAAGTTTCCCGCTAAAGAGCTTCATGGTAGGCAAGTGGAACATTTCCAATGAGGTAGCGTCTCCATTACTGGCCGCTCTATACTGGCCTTTCCCTCTCACTTTAAATTTAAGCTGATCGGTAGCGGTAGGTACTGGAATACCCCTTTTATCCACAACAGAAACTGTTACAAAAGAAATATCCTTTCCATCTGCTTCAATAGTAGTTCTGTCTGCTTCCATTATAATCTGATGCGCCTTTCCTGCGGTTTGCATGGATTTTTCGGCAGCCGGCTGCCCGTCTTTTCCGTATGCTACCACTTTGACTGTTCCTGGCTCATAGTTTACATCCATCCACATCAGGCGGTATCTGGTCTGGGGCGTTTCATGGTGCTTCTTCTGGATGCCCATACTTTTGCCATTCACAAAAAGCTCTGCACTGTCATAGCTGGTATAAACGAATACAGGAATATTTTCTCCTTCTTTACCTTCCCAGTTCCAGTGGGGAAGAATGTGTAAGGTTTCATCCTCAGTATTCCATCGGCTACGGTATAAGTAAAAGCGGTCCTTAGGAAGACCCGCCAGATCGCTAATCCCAAAATAGGAGCTTCGAGAAGGCCATTTGTCATCATAAGGAGTAGGCTCCCCGAGGTAGTCAAAACCTGTCCAAACAAACTCTCCGATCACCCATGGTTTATCATCCTGAAGTATAAAATCATCCTCAGGTAGATTTGACCAGCTACAGTACTCTAGGTCATAAGAGGAACTTTGTAAATCTTCATACTGCTTTTCAATAGCTTTCTCTACCGGAAATTTATATATCCCTCGAGAGCTTACAGTAGATGCTGTTTCGGAACCAAGGATAAACCCTTGCGGGAATTTTTCAAATGCTTCTTCGTACAAATGGGTACGATAGTTTAATCCCGGAACATCTAGAACGGCACCAAACCCTGACTCCATAGTAGCTTTTACCTGGTCCATACCGACAGTGACCGGACGGGTGCCATCTTCACGATGAAATATTTCCTGAAGCCATTTAGCTCGCTTTACCCCTTCAGCACCCCACTGGTCTGGCACTTCATTCCCAGAGCTCCACATTACGATACTGGGATGATTTCTAGTAGCGTGAACTAGATTTACGACATCTTTTTCTGCATCGGTTTCAAAAAATCGGTTATAACCATTCTTTACTTTTGGCTTGGCCCATTCATCGAAACTTTCTGCTACGAACATAAAACCCATTTCATCGGCTAATTCCAGTTGCTCAAGTGAAGGCATATTGTGTGCACTCCGAATGGCATCTACCCCGAGGTCTTTTAATATGACCATTTGTCTACGCAATGCAGCTTTATTGATAGCAGTGCCTAATGGTCCTAAATCATGGTGCAAACATACCCCTTTGAATTTGCGAACTTCCCCATTAAGGCTAAAGCCCTTATTAGGTTCATATTTGATAGACCTTATCCCAAAGCGAGTAGTTACTTCGTCCTTAAGTTCGTTGCCTACATAAACTTGTGATACTGCTTGATAGAGATATGGGTTTTCTGGGCTCCATAAATTTGGATTTTCCACCGCTATATTCTGATCAAACTCTTTTAAAAAAGGTGTATTAGATTCCTGGGAAGCTACCGTATCTCCTTGTGCATCTAGTATATGTGTCAAAAGTTTTATTGATTCCCCTGAAGCTTTTGTTTTTATATTTACTTTGGCCAGTTCTTCACTTACCAGAGGCGTGGTGATGTAGGTTCCCCACTGGTCTATGCTCTCTTCGTTCTTAACTATTACACTTACTTTTCTATATAATCCCGCACCTGGATACCATCGGGAAGAAAGTCCAAGATTACTCAAGTGTACCGCTAAAGTGTTTTGTTCTCCTCCTACATATTGATCAGTTACATCAAAATAAAAATAGTTATATCCATAATTCCACTCTCCTACTTTTTCACCATTCAAATAAACCTTTGGCTCACTCATCGCTCCTTCGAAAAGCAATAAAACTTTCTGCCCCTCCTTAAAATGGGGTAAGTTGAAGTGATTTCGATACCACCCTTCCCCAATATAAGGCAGCGCCCCAGTCCTACCAGTTTTTTCTGTGGGTACCTTCTCTTGGTTTTGCTCTATAGCAACGACCTGCTTATCTATTTCCTTATCAAAAGGCCCATATATAGCCCAATCATGAGGAACAGTGACACTTTCCCAATTTTTATCATCGAAGTCTTTTTGATAGGCTTGATCATTTTTGCCTTTAAAAAATTTCCAATTTTCATCCAATTCGGTAACCACTCGCACTTGAGCATTTGAACTGTTTACCAAAAGCATGATCATTACCAATAAGAAGGATATTTCCCTTAAGCGCATATTAAGTTTATTGTGATGTAGAATAACGACCTGCCGAGAGCAGAGAGGTATATTGGAAATTTTTATTTCAAATTAAACGGCTCTTTTATTTACAAAATCTAGATCCTCCCATTTCTCTACATAGGCAGGTCTGTAATCAATCATTTTATCCAATAACTCCACAGCGTTATCTGAAACAATGATTAAATCCAGTTGAGCTTGCTTTAAAAATCCCTCCTCAACAGCAAATTGTAAAAATGTGAGCAGTTTATCATAATAACCAGCAACATTAAAAAGTGCTAGTGGCTTAGTGATATATCCTAATTGATTTAAAGTCATGATCTCAAAGAGCTCCTCAAAGGTCCCAATGCCACCAGGCATGGCTATAAATCCATCTCCTTTCTCAGCCATGAGCCATTTACGGTCCCGCATGGTCTCTACTACAGTAAGTTCGGTACAGCCAATATGGGCCACTTCGATATCCACTAATTTCTGGGGGATGATACCATAGACAGTTTTGTGTGCTGTAAGCATCTCATCAGCGATTATACCCATCAAACCCACATTGCCGGCACCATACACGAGGGCCAGATCTCTATTGATCATTTCTTTAGCCAATGCCTTAGCTCCGGCTTCGTAAATGGGATTCTTGCCTTTATTTGACCCGCAGTATACTGTTACTTTTTTCATAGTATGGAATTATAGTTAATAGTCCACGGTCGATTATCGACCGTGGACTATCTTTATGGTATTTGGTATATGGTATTTACTAGTATATAGCATTTTCTGACTTGATACTAATATCTTAATACTTGATACTATTTCGACTGTCGACCTCCTTACATCTTAGCGCTATAATTAGGCGCCTCTCTGGTTATATTGATATCGTGCGGATGTGACTCCCGTACACCGGCAGCTGTAATCTTAACAAACTTACCGTCTTTTTGAAGATCTTCGATCGTCTTGGTGCCGCAGTATCCCATTCCTGCCTGAAGTCCCCCTACTAATTGGTAAAGAACCTCTGCCACCAATCCTTTAAATGCTACACGTCCTACTATACCTTCCGGTACGAGTTTTTTGACATTTTCTTCGGCATCCTGGAAATAGCGATCTTTGGATCCGGATTCCATAGCTTCCAAGGATCCCATTCCACGATAAGATTTGAATTTTCTACCTTCAAAAATAATCATTTCGCCCGGAGCCTCGTCAGTTCCTGCCAATAAGGATCCCACCATAATAGAATCAGCTCCTGCTGCTATAGCTTTCACTACATCACCGGAATATCTAATACCGCCATCTGCTATGACAGAGACATACGTGCCTTTTAGGGCTTCGGCACATTCATATACAGCAGATAATTGTGGTACCCCTACCCCAGCTATCACTCGGGTGGTACAGATACTTCCTGGTCCCACACCTACTTTCACGGCATCAGCACCAGCCTCGGCCAAAGCTTTTGCAGCTTCGGGAGTAGCTATATTGCCGACGATTACATCGAGGTCAGGAAAAAGGCTTTTGATCTTTTTAAGGATGTCAATCACTCCTTTAGAGTGTCCATGAGCTGTATCGATACTGATGACATCGACCCCGGCATTCTTTAAAGCCTCTACTCTATCAGCGATATCGACAGTAACACCCACAGCGGCTCCCACCCTCAATCTGCCGTACTCATCTTTACAGGCATTGGGTTTATCTTTTCTTTTAAGAATATCCTTATAGGTAATCAAACCTAAAAGATGATTTTCTTCATCTATGATGGGTAATTTTTCTATTTTATATTCCTGGAGTATTTCCTCTGCCTCTTCCAAAGTGATACCACCTTTGGCAGTGATCAGGTTATCCACAGTCATGATCTCTTTGATATTGCGGTTAGGATCCTTAATAAACCTTAAGTCCCTATTGGTAATAATACCTTTTAGAAATCTATCTCCATCCACTACAGGAATGCCACCGATGCTGTATTCGTTCATGATGTTTTGAGCATCGCGAACTTTAGCATCTATGTTTAGGGTGATAGGATCGAGTATCATTCCGCTTTGAGAACGCTTCACTTTTTTAACTTGTGCCGCCTGCTGCTCAATAGTCATGTTTTTATGGATAAAACCAAGTCCTCCTTCCAACGCTATAGCGATGGCAAGTTCGGCTTCGGTCACAGTATCCATAGCTGCAGAAACTAAAGGAATGTTCAGCCTGATGTTTTTCGTAAGTTGGGTGGATGTATTGGTATCTCGCGGTAGTACTTCGGAGTATCCAGGAACAAGAAGCACGTCATCATAAGTAAGTGCTTCGTAGATAAATTTATCTGAATTTCTATTCATAGCAAATATTGTTAGGTAACCCTATTTGCCCGTCAAATATACAAACTTTTTCATATCTAATTCAATGGGTTAAAAAATTAATTAGAAGAGAATTTGAGTTGGGAGATAAAAGAGGAATATTATTTGGATTTCGATTTAGAAGTAAGTCCAAAGCCGACAGGTCTACCATACTCAGATAGATGTCCCTACGGCCATACCTTAGCATTTTCCCGCATATGCTTAAAAGTTATATTAAAACCATATGAGAGGTTTACCTGCCAATGCCTGCCAAAGCGTCCCAACTGACAACAGAAAATATATTAAGGCAAATATAGCTACTGGACTAACTTTGTCTCGGCTAAAAAACCAAGCAAATAAGGGCAAAGCCTGAATGGCATGCAGTCCCAGAAAATGAGAAACTCTAAGGTCTCCATACCTTCTGGCCCAATTTAGGAAAAACACACCTTCCTCTCCATCTGCTGCCCCCACAGTATGGCCTCCATTTGCTATCATTACAAATCCTTCAAAACTGGCAAATAAAACAATCATCAGTCCAAATCTTATTCCCCATAGATATCCCTTTGGAAGTCCATTTATTTTTAAAAACAATATCAGCGTCCATAGGACCATAAGGGTGTTTATAACAATAGCAAAACCCATTATACTAAAAAGCATCCCATCAAAAGGGCTGGAAATATTAAAATGGGAAGCCTTTCCCTGAGCAGCTTGACCTATTATTATAATTTGCTCTATCCCAAGCATGACTATGATGGATATAGCGATTATTTTTACATGTGTTTTTTGCGGAAGATAATCTAAAAGCCATGCCATTGTCCAGGTAAATATTCCAATGGAAAGGCTAAACTTCATAGGCTTTATCCATACGTTTATACCCAAAAGGGTCCGATCATCTATGAATGAAAATAGAAGCAGTAATCCTAACAGTAAAAAATTTGCTGCCCCAAATAGGGCTAAAGGCTTATTTTTTCTGAACAGTGCATTGATAATTTCAACACCTGCATTTTTTTTGATCGTTAACATCTCTTTGATAGCATTATATCAACTGTTTTTTAGGCTCTCGCGCAAAGGGATATTGGATAAATTTTCCTGCTCTGATAGCCCTTATGGTTAGATATATCAATAAACCAACAGGGCCCATCATAAAAGTAAAAAACAAGCATGGCAGCAAGATCCATCTATTGATCTTTAATTTAAAAGCGTCCTGAGACATCCACATCCCAACAAATAAATCAAAAGCCAGATAATGAATCCAGCCAGCCAGTAATGAATGATCACTCCCAAAAAGCAATCTCACTTCTTTGAGGCTACCAAAACCTCCTTCGGCTCCACCTGTAAAGCCAACCGAGATATAATACAGGTATAATATAGCAAAAAACACAAGAACCCCAGATAATAGAATTGGGTATATCCAGGTTTTATCATAGAAGATAAAAAGCATAATCCAACTGATTAAGGCAATAGTACTGGCAATTGAAAAAATTAATTCTATATCCATAACCTTTTGACTTTAAAATAAATATAAGTATTTAGAACTTATATTTTTCGAAAGCAGCTAAAAAATATTTCCCTTTGCGGTGATCTTATTTACATAATACTTTGAAGATTTATTTTCTACTAAGTACCAAGTAAACAAAAAAAAACCACCGGAAACCGATGGCCATGACTTTACTTTTCACTTTTTACTCCATACCCTACTTTATACTTCTTCCTCATCATTTCTTCTTAAGCTTTGCTATATAAAACCCATCAAAGCCACTTTCATGAGCCAATACCTTTTGCTCCTCCAGAAGTTCAAAACCTTGTCCTTTTTCGCTTGCCAAAAATTTCTCTACCTGCTGGCTATTTTCTGATGGAAGTATACTGCAGGTAGCATAAACCATAATTCCTCCCGATTTTAGCATCACCCCATAACTTTGGATGATTTCCTGCTGTATGCTTATTACTTTTTCTATAGACTCTGGACTCAACTTCCATTTGGTATCCGGGTTTCTCTTGAGTACGCCCAAACCTGAACATGGCACATCTAATAGCACCCTGTCTGCGGATTCCTTAAGTCTTTTGATCGTCTTGCTACTCTCTATAACCTTCGGTTCGATAATACTTACTCCAGCTCTTCTTGCTCGTAATTTGGTATTTTTAAGCTTCCACTCTTCCACATCCATCGAAAGGATTCGGCCTTTATTCTCCATAAGTGCTGCAAGGTGAAGGGATTTCCCCCCCGCCCCGGCACAGGCATCAATCACCCTCATACCAGGTTCCACATCTAGCGCAGCTGCCACTAATTGGGAAGAGGCATCTTGTACTTCAAATAATCCTTCTTTGAAGGTAGGTGACCTGAACATGTTCTGACGCTTACCCAATACCAATGCATCTTTATATCCTTTTGGCGCATAGGTATGGATGCCCTCTGTTTCAAGCCTATTCATGAGTTCTTCTCTGGTAGTCTTTAGCGTATTTACTCTAATAACTACAGGAGCCTGCTCATTAAGGGTATTGAGTTCCTTGTCCCACTTATCTCCAAGGAGCTCCTGCCCCATTTCATCCAACCAATCAGGGATAGACTGTAAAGTGGGTCTATCACCAATGGCTTTATATCTCGCTTTTACTTCCTCCGGATCTATTCCTTCAAATTCTCTCCAGGTAGGAAGCTCGTGACCCTGCATTAACCAATATGTACCAAAAATATGGAATAGGTCATCTGAAGGGCTCACTTCATTGACCAGCCTCCACCATCTGACGATTTCATATACGCTTTCTGCTATAAAAGCTCTGTCTCTTGCGCCCCATTTAGGATTAGACCGCAAAGTTTTTTCAATAACTTTATCAGCGTATTTGCCATTGTAAAATATCTCATCTATGGCATTGATTACGCCGTATACAGTATTGGAATGAAGCTTCATGAATTTCTTTTTTGAAATGCAAAGATAAGAAAATTAGAATGCTTATAATAAGACACGTCCAAGGTTCATCAAATTTAGAGCTAGAAAGGTATGTTTATTGCTTAATTAATATGAAAATAGTTTAGTTTAATAAAATTAAATCCACATTTCATGGGAGAAAAAAAATGTCCTCACTGCGGAGAATGGTCTACTTGGAACCAGAAACTGGATGATCCTTGTGACAACTGTGGCAAACCTTTAGGGGGAGATGATCTAGTCCATAAGCAGAAAGTGGAGAAAGATGCCCAAGATAGAGCCGAAAAGTGGATCTTTTATATCCGGGAAGATGACAGTGACCTGATGGTAGCCTTAAAGAAAATTGGTAATACAGCCTATGTGATATATATGTCCATTCTTTCATTTATCGCTTGGGTTATAGCAGCACTACCAGGATAATGAGCGTTCTAAAAAATCCACTTTTCATCTTTTCATGCCTTGTTTTTTGGATTAATCAGTACCTGGAGAGAATACAAGAAATATATATTCCCTATGTACATGCCTATTTGGATGATCTTCTGGCTATGCCAGTAGTACTTGGCATAACTTTACAAGCTTTTCGCTGGTTCCATCCCCTTAAAGACAAATTTATTTTTACAAAAACACACATTATTTTAGCGGTGGTCTATTTCAGTCTCATCTTTGAGGTAATACTACCGATGAAATCAGAAATTTATACCCGAGACTGGTGGGATGTGCTTTGCTATGCTTTAGGGGCTTTGGCATTTTACTATTTTATAAATAATGTGGAAAGGACTTCTAATCTTCAAAGCAATGACAACCCGCAAAAGCAAAAGTCTCAGATATAATCTTTACTTCTTATATAGGCTTTAGCGCTAAGTGAAAATATCTTTTTTAGCTTTGTAATTACAAATTTATGATCGATGGATACGGGCTCTAGGGAATTATTTAAAAAGTATAGCGAACAACTTCAAAAAATATATCCCGAGCAGGAGGCAAAAAGCATTACTTTTTGGATGATGGAATTTTACCTTGGTGCCAGCAGAAAGGATATTTTGACCAATAAGCTATGGAGTAATATTCCAGCATCCGGTATAGAAGAGGCTTTTTTAAAAGTCTGTAAGGGGATGCCAATTCAGCAGGTCACAGGATGGGCTCCTTTTTATGGCAGAGATTTTAAAGTAAATGCTCATGTCCTGATCCCAAGAAATGAAACTGAAGAATTGGTCCATTTAATTATCAATGAAAATACTGTTTCAACTCCAAAAATATTAGACATAGGAACAGGATCTGGGTGCATTCCTATCACTTTGAGTCTTGAGATCCCAGGCGCTCAGGTCTCTTCAGTAGATATCAGCCCATTAGCACTGGATGTAGCGCGGGAAAATGCTTCACTATTCAATACAACTATTGATTTCCAATTACTTGATATACTGTCTTCTGATATACCTTACCATAATCTGGATATTATTGTAAGCAACCCACCTTATGTACGGGAACAAGAGAAAATGGAAATGCTCTCAAACGTACTTCTTTATGAACCTCACTTGGCACTTTTTGTCAGCGATGACGACCCACTCATTTTTTATAGAGAAATAAGTAAAAAAGCCCGGCTTTCCCTTGCGGAGGGAGGAAAGTTATTTTTTGAAATTAATGAAGCCCTAGCAATAGAAACGCAGGAATTAATGGTCAATCTTGGGTTTCATGATGTAAAAGTACTAAAAGATCTGAACGGTAAAATGAGGATGGCCATTGGAATATGGAACTGATCTTATAGGGAAGCTATATAATATGAATTAATAGATTATTCAGGTCTAAAAATAAATTTAAATCCTTGAATTAAAAGTTACTGTTAATCAATCTTAATAGCCGGTTAATATATTATAATAAAATTTTTCTTTGGTAATAAATCACTGCTTCACGTAAACTTCACTTTGTAGTATTTATTTTACACTATATAATATATTGCCATTTATGACAAAATTAGTTTTGCTTTTTTTCCTCGCCATAGTTTCCCCATGGGTAAATGCCCAAACGCATAAAAACTATGGGGAAAATTCAAACGATGAATCCAGTTTGGTTGAAAAAGGTTTTTCGGAAAAAAATAAAGCAACATCTACGACTGAAAATAATAAAGATAAAAGTATAATAATTAGCAGCGCAGCAAGAAGGTCAACGCTTATAAATAATACCAGGCAAAACGGAGAAACTTCCACTCCATCAAGAGGTAACCGCTTGACCAATCCAAAATCTTTAAACCAAGCCCGAAGGCCAACGTCCAATAATAGACCGGTTCAAGTAAACATACCTGTTTTACCAGTTCCAGGTATAGCTAAACCCAATCGCATGACTGTACCCAATCGGAGAGTATCTTTACCAATTGGAAAATCATAAATATAAACCAAACAACTTTTTTTGTTATTTAAAGTATCCTTTATAGGGTACTTTTTTAATTTTCCCAATTCTTTTCGGATTGTATAAAAAAAATATAGAAAAAAAAAGAGTAAAAATTCATCGATTCTTCACTATTCATGATTTACTTTACGCATTAGAACAATAAGGTCATGAGAAAATCAATTCTTTTCTTCATCCTGTTTTCCATGGTATCGCTGGTTTTTGCCCAGACTACAGAAAAGACAGAGACGAAAGCTCCTGCTCCCAAGCAAGAGCTTCCCAAGAAGACCGAAAAAGGTGATATTAATCCAGAAAAGCCCACCGCCACCACTCAAGGTGCAAAAAATAGGGGCTTTAGTATAAGCAGTGCCGCCAGAAGGAGCACACTGATGAATGCGAACGCTATAAAAAACAACAACGGAAACAATAATAAAGGGTCAGAGGCACAAAATAATGCTAAAGGAGGAAAACCTGCCAATGTCGGTAATTCAAGGGCTCCGGGTAGGCCAGCATCTGTAGTTCCTGCTGCTCGACCTACTCCTCCTGTAGTAAGGCCAAATGCGCCGAAAGGCAAGCCTGATAATACGCCAGGGAGGGGCCCTAATAAACCGCCGGGACGTCCCGTGACTCCTCCCGGCAAACCGGGTGGAAATTAGACTCAATTTGAAAAAAGAGTACCTCTGTATAGGGGTGCTCTTTGGTGTTTCTACCTTATTTAATAAATAGCTTTAGGTAAATGATATTATGATTAAATATTTACTTATTAAAATTACTTTTCTGCTTACCCTCTTTATATTAAGTGGTCACGTATCTGCCCAAGATACTGATTCTGTGACCTCCGAACCCATAGAGGATAAATACGATTTTGTGATTTTGAGTGGAAAATACCATAATGCTTTTACTTTTTTCGGAAGAGATTTTGGGCAGTCGGTTCCTTTTTTATCTTCAGACCTGATGTATTTCTTTCATTCAGGATTTTATATAAATGCGTCAGGATTTAAATTTCTAGATACCGATCTACCAATTCAGTCATCTCTATCTCTTGGATACAGGAGGGACCTTACTAAAAATACAGATTTAAATGTCAGCTATTCCCAATTCCTCGTAAGTGGCAATAGTACTGTGGCAGGAATTCAGAATTTGGGCTTATTACAGACTACTTTTGGTTTGGACTGGAATTATCTATATTCTACCATACAGGTACAAGGATTATTTTCAGATAGGCCAGATATATTTTTGAGCTCTCAACATTCGCGGTTTTTCCAGTTTGACCAAAAGTTATTTAATGCCATCACAGTATCTTTCGAACCCAAATTTACGCTTACTGCAGGTAGCAGCAGATTCTACAATTTGGGGGATTATCCAGAATTGGATGAATCAGAGATCCAAAAACTGGAAAAATTAAATATCTTGAGCTGGGATTTTAATTTGCCTGTAACTTTTGAATATAAAAGTTTTGAAATGGAAGTTTTTTCTAGATATGTAGCTCCTTTAAATACGCCTGAGTTTGATCAGTCACGTAACAGATTTATTCACGGAATACAGCTTAATTATTTTCTTGCCATAAAAAGATAGATAAGATGAAGGTATTATTTGTAGAGGACGAAGAGCAATTGGCTAAAGGTGCTATATCTTACCTGCAGGAAATCAAAATGATAGTAGACTGGGCAGCTACATTTTCAGCCGCTTCGGAAAAAATTTCCATCAATTCATATGATTTCATTCTCCTGGATCTGGGTTTACCTGATGGCAATGGGATGGATTTATTTCCTGAAATAAAGGAGCATCAAAAAGATGCCCTGGTCATCATACTTACCGCTCGAGATGAAGTAAATGATAAAGTAATGGCATTTGAAAAAGGAGCAGATGATTATCTTCCAAAACCTTTTTCACTTTTGGAGTTAAAAGCAAGGATGCAGGCCATCCTGAGAAGAAAAAGTGGCTGGAGCAATGATCTGATTTCAATAGGTGAATTTACATTAGACGTAAATAGTGCTTCAGTAGACCACAATGGCACTTCCATTCCCCTTACCAAAAAAGAATTTAACCTGCTTCATTTTCTAATACTTCATAAGAATAGGGTAATCAATAGATATCAACTGGCAGAACATCTCTGGGGAGACCATATAGAAGATGAATATCAGTCAAATTTTATTAATGTACATATAAAAAATCTGCGTAAAAAGTTAGGGGAAGCAGCCAATACTGACTGGCTGGAAACTGTACGCGGAGTAGGTTATCGTGTCAATGTATAAAATGCACCTATCATCGAAAATGCTAATGTTTAACCTCGTGGCAAAGGGGTTGATACTATTGCTTTTTCTATTGGCTGGTCCTTATTTATTCAATCACTTTGCCCTAAAAAATACTGATGTAAAATTAACCGAGAAACGGGATCAGGTTTTGGGAATTATCAATAAAGAGGGCATTGGCAGTTTTTTCCTCGAAGATGACTATATGGATGCTTTTGGGAGTTATAATATTCTGAGAGAAGAATACATTTTACTTGAAAAGCTGATCCAACCATACCCGATCATGGACACTATCTATAATGAAGAACGAATCCTGGATGAGGTATCAGTTCAATATAGAGTTAGTGCCTTAGTCTTCCCTGTAAATGATGAATTTTTTTTATTGGAAATAGGAAGGAGCTTAGAAACTATCAGCGAAACGCAAAGCTTATTATACAAAATCACCTCAGTCACATTCCTGATATTTCTTATACTATCATTAATATTGGATATAGCCTTTAACAAGAGGCTTATAAGACCACTAAGACAGATCATTAAGAAAAAACTTACACACATCAATGAACCGCAAGAATTTCCCTATGAGGCTATAGACACCTCTACAGTAGACTTTCAGATTTTGGATAATTCTATCAGTAAAATGATGCGGAGAATCCAAAAGGCTTTCAATGATGAAAGGATATTTATCTCACATGCATCCCATGAACTGAAAACGCCCATAGCCATACTCCAGTCCAAAATAGAAGCATTCTTTGCTGATGAAAACCTTAGCGATAAGGAAATGGACAGGCTGATGGATATGCAAAGTACCATTCAGAAATTTAAGAAAACAGTACATTCGCTCCTATTGCTCTCAAAAGTCAATAATGCACAATTTCTAAAAACTGAATCTGTGGCTATGGATGAACTCCTATCTGAATTTTATGAAGAATGGCAATCTGCAGCGGAAGACCGGGATATCACGTTAAAGCTATCTCAGAACGAGCAATTTGAACTTCATGCTACCAATGCTTCATTGGTTCAGATTATGCTTCAGAATGCTTTGCTCAATGCTATAAAATATACCCCTTCTGGTGGTACTATTGAACTTTGTGGTATTAATAGAAAATCCAGATACCATGTGGTGATCAGGGATTCTGGCAAAGGTATATCTGAAGAGCTCATGAACCAGGTGAAGGAAGGGATCGTGTTTTTAAAAGATGCCAAAATCGACAAATCAGGTTTTGGACTACAGATCATTCACAAGATAGCAGGATACCTTGGAGTCAAGATCCAGCTGAAATCAGGATCAGATGGTACCGAATTTACCTTTAAATTTAAATATCAGCCATCATCTCCCCTATCCAGAACAGATCCGGAGACTGAAAGGACACCTGCCCCTGTACTTCTACAAAAGTAGCGTGTTTAATTTTTATGATTTGGTTACCTTCTTCTGATTTTATTTCCACAGGGGTATTTTCCTTCCCATGAAGCTGGATAGAAACCCCCGAATACCATTTTCTAAACTCTCCACGCTTTACAGGAAAATATCTGATCGGGCCATCTATTACCACCAGATCAATTAACTGTACAAATTCCTCCAGATCAAAAACTTTGGAGTGGTCGTAACCTATGACATTCACAGCACTGTGCTTGGAAGCGATAAGGTAGTGAAGCCCTTCTCTTAAAAAATTATCATCTAAGACAGTCAAAAACTTTACCGGGTATTGCTCTTCTAATAGATGAAGATGGCTTTTCTGATAATCTGCCGGAGCCAAGATCACATCCACCTTGATCCCCCAAGATAACACAGTATCTACAGCCTCTTCTGCCACCAGCACTGTGGGAGACCACTCCAGTAGCGGGCTGATTGTTTCATATGATGATGATGCATCCAGTATAAATAAAGCGGGTTCTTGTTGTTCTTTGACGAAATGATGGGAGGACATGATTGGTTTAAAGTTAATAGACTATGGGCAATAGAACAAGTGACGGTAATTATCGATAGAATTAAATTTTTTTTATAGCCACGGATAGACGAACCCCTATACATAGAAATAGATGCAAAGCTAAAAATTTAATTTTATTCTACTGTAACAGATATCTCATCCAAGTAAAGTTTACCCAAAGTCCTATATGGCATCATGAAAGATACCGTAATATGTTTTGCATCTGGAGGAATGGTTTCTAATGTTAATTTAATGGGAATCCAGTCAAAATCAGCTGGAAAGTATAAATTCTCCGCATTAACGGATTTTCCTTCATTTGGACCATTTACGATTTTGTATGCTGATAAATTTATAAAGAAAGTGGGTTCATGTTCTCTTAAATTTCTTATACCTTCTCCCTTGAGAAAAGCCGTAAGCACTAACCTACTGCCTGGGCCAGGCATAGGACCATGATAAGATTGTGACCAACTTCCAGAGACTAAATAAACACTATCCGGATGATTTTCAATAAACAAAGATCGGTTCCCAGTGAAAAAAATCTCTTTACTCACTCCAATACCTCCTGATCGGTTTGATCTCCAGGGATCAACCGAATCAGGAAACATGGACATATTTGGATTAACCAATAATTGTGTCCCAACCGGAACGTGCTCTTCCTCTGCACATGCTATCAACAGAAGCAGGAATAATAAACCTAGAAAAAAATTTTTTAACCTAAGCACCATCACACTCCTCCGGACAATTCCAACTAATCAAAATCATTACACAGCTATAAAATTAAATTTACTCTACCATAAGGGTAATTTCATCAAGAAAGATTTTACCGAAAGTATAATACGGAAAAATGAATGTTACCTTAATATGATCTGCCGCTGCAGGAAAGTCTTCTAACGTAACTTGAATAGGAATCCAATTAAAATCACCTTCTATGGACAAATCATCTGATTGTGCAGACTTTCCATGGTATTTTCCATCTATATATTTCAATGTGTGAAGTAATAAAAATAATGAGGGTTGTGATTCCACCGAGTTTCTTACCCCTT
>DATHVH010000433.1:0-28149 GCA_035461405.1 Anditalea sp. | reverse complement strand
GATGAGAAATCCTTCCTACATGCCAAAGCTGGATAAATATTTTACCTCCCTTTTCGTGGACTGCCTCAGTTACTTTTTTCCATCCTTCTACCTGCTCGGAAGAATATATTCCAGGAGTATTAATATAACCCACTGCTTTTTTTGATATCTGTGCACCTTCTGTTATGATCAAACCTGCGGATGCCCGCTGCACGTAATACTCTACATGTATATCAGTTGGAGCATTTTTAGCATTGTCCGCACGGCTACGCGTCATTGGGGCCATTACTACCCTGTTGTTAAGAGAAATGCTCGGAAGATCTAATTGTTCTAAAAGTGGCTGCTTGTTCATATATGATATATATTTATATTCTATTTCATGTATATACATATAATCCAGTATAAACGTTCCAAAGTTTTATATATTGAATTTATTATATTATAAGGATTTGATGCCTAAGCTATTATATCTAACCAAAAAAAAATTAATACACCCTTAATTATTGGATGGTGATTTATCACTAATATCATTGATGATCGAGTGAGCATGTGATATAGAGTTTTCTATAAAAAATTCACGGGTATTCAATCCACCGCAAACAACTCCTGCAAGGTATACGCCCTTCACGTTACTTTCCTGATTAGCCTGATCATAACAAGGCTGTCTATGTTCATCTAAGTCAAGCTTAACACCTATCTGCTCTAAAAGTGTGAAATTTGGTTTGTATCCAGTCATGGCTAAAACAAAGTCATTTTCAATAGAAACATCCCCATCAGTAGTTTCTATGATGACCTCCTTTTCCTTAATTTCTTTAATAGAGGAATTATACAAAGCTTTAATAGAACCCTCTTTGATTCTATTTTCGATATCCGGAAGCACCCAATACTTCACACTGCGATCTACTGAGGCATCTTTAAGGACCATGGTGACTTCTGCTCCTTTGCGCCATGTTTCCAAAGCTACATCCACAGCGGAATTGCCCCCTCCTACTACTATTATTTTTTGTCCTATATACGGCCAAGGCTCTTTATAATAATGACTTACTTTTGGAAGGTCCTCACCTGGCACATTCATTAGATTTGGCAAATCATAAAATCCTGTGGAAATGACAATGTTTTTTGCTTTGTATTCAGCTTTAGAAGAAGTAATTACAAACCCATCATCATGCTTATCAACATTTTCTACTTTTTCGTAAAGGTTAATTTTAAGTTTATAATGATCTGTTACTCTGCGATAATATTCTAGAGCCTCAGTTCGGGTAGGTTTATTTGATAAAGACATAAAAGGTACATTCCCCATTTCCAATTTCTCTGAAGTAGAAAAAAAAGTCATGTTTACTGGATAATTAAAAAGGGAATTGGTAAGCGTGCCTTTCTCCAGAATGATATAATCAAGACCTTTTTTGGTAGCCTCAATTCCGCAGGCTATTCCAATAGGGCCTCCACCTATTATCAATACATCAAGTTTTTTCATCTGGTTATAATTTGTTTTTTAAAGGTCAGACCTGACTGCCGCCAGGCAGGTGGAATTTCGCATGATAATCCTCCTAATTTGTGAAGTACGCGTCATGCCTGACTGCCGTAAGGCAGGCTCCATTTCCTGAAAGTTAAAACAACAATTTTTGTTTACAGTTCCTGCTTTACTGAATTCATATTAAAAAGTATAAGATTATCTTCTGCCTCCTCTTTATAATAATAAGTTCTTTCTTTAAATATCACTTTTCCATCATGTCCCCAAAGGATAGCTGTGGTGTTTACTGTACCGTAATAATCCGCCAATCTTACAAATTGTGCAGATAAGGCCCTTTCTTGGTTAAGTGTTGCCCCTGTATTTGGCAATTGGTGGTCTGGAAGAATATCTTCACTCTTAAGTAAACCTAACAGCTCGTCGGGAGATAATTTGTTGGTTTTGATATTCTCTTTAAGCTGGTCCAAAGCTAGTTTTTCTTTGGACCAGTCCGAATCCATAAGAATATTGCTCAGAGTATGAAGCCCAGGTTTTACTTCTATGATCTTATTACCATAATTACTCAGATAGTACATATGGTCATCTTGAGCAACAATTAAGTTAAAACCATCATACTCACCCATGTTTGGCTGAACCCGCTGCAAATAAGTAAAAGGGTCTTCATCACCCTCTAAAAAATCTTTTACTAAATTGCCCCTGGTGGTAGCATCATGTCTGATATTTTTAATATCCCGATAATTAGTGATAGCGGCAAATTTCCCGTCAGGATTTACTCCCATCCAGGTACCTCCGCCACGGAGATCCTTACCACCATAAAAACCAGATTCCCAATATTGAATTGGTGCAGAAGGTCGATCGAAAAATTCATCCCTATTGGCTACTAGAACCAATTTATAATCAGGATGTTTTAACCAATTAAAAGTCATTAAACACATAGTTCGCAAAGATAAAAAAAGGCTTCAGAATTCTAAGTCTTTTTATTTGGAATAATTTATTGTTAGTAATTCCCCGATGATTTCAAAAACAGTACCATTCACACCACTACAATAAAATCCTACATTAGAAAATAGATAAGCTTTCAGTAAATTAAAGTATACAGTATGCTTTATAGTACGCTTCATGTATCTTCCTATTATCATATATAATTTACTTATAGAAAAGCATTTCCTTCTACCAAGAAGGTTTAAAAAAAATATTAACAAAATTTTAGACTTTTTATGTTCAAGCATATTGGAAATACGAATTTCATCGTATACCTTTATACGAAGATAATCGTATATTAAAATATGAACAAGCCTACTGAATCTGAATTAGAAATTTTAGCTTTATTATGGGAAATGGGAAATGCCAGCGTGAGGCAAATCCATGAAAAACTTTCTGCAAATAAAGCAACAGGTTACACTACCACACTTAAGATTATGCAGATCATGCATTCCAAAGGACTAGTTAAAAGAGATGAGGAAAATCGGAGTCATATTTATACTCCAGCTATCAGCCAAAAGGAAACTCAAAAATCATTGCTTAATAATTTCATGAGCACTGCCTTTGGAGGATCTGCCAAGAAGTTAGTAATGCATGCCTTAGGACAAGGGGACACCTCCAAAGAGGAGTTAAAAGAAATTCGCGCTTTTCTGGACAAACTTGAAAATGAAAAATAATGGAATTCTTAAACGCCATATTACCGGAAACTTATAGAATCGCTATCGGCTGGACTATTCTACATTCTATCTGGCAGATTATAACCATTAGTGTAATACTTTATATCTGTCTTCGCTTATGTGAGAAGAAAAGCGCTTCTTTTAAATACAGACTAAGTTTTGCTTCTCTGCTATTTATTATGGCAGTAAGTGCCGTTACTTTTGGTATATGTCTCTCAAATGTTTCAGAGACATCAATTGAAAACGCCTTTCCTCCATTCTCCCCTAGTCAGGTGCATGCGCACATTCCAGCTGAGATCAACTATACAACTTATTTGTTTTCAAAAATCGAAAGTTATATTCCTTTATTAGTGAATATATGGTTTGTGGGAGCTGTATTGTTTTTATTTAGGCTAGGTAGTAATTTTTCGGTAATTAATAATTTAAGAAAAAGCGCCAAAATTGATAATTCTGAAAAATGGATCCAGTTTGCTTATGACCAGAAAATTAAACTTGGAATTAACCGAACCCTATCTCTTCTCACAAGTAAAGCTATACAAAGTCCTATAACCTTTGGAAGCTTAAAGCCAGTAATACTTATCCCTACCAGCTTAATTTTTAATCTAAGCCCTGAACAGCTGGAAGCAATCATCACTCACGAGCTGGCCCATGTCAAGCGGAATGATTACCTCCATAATATTATTCAGTCTGCTATGGAGGCTATTTTCTTTTATCATCCCTGCTTCTGGTGGATAAATGCATATGTGAGAGAGCAAAGAGAAAATGCCTGTGATGACCTAGCGATCAAAGCCGGAATTTCTCCTAAGGATCTGGCGTATGGACTGGCAGAAGTCTTTAATCATGCACACGAACCTTCTCCTGAAATGGCTTTAGCCGCAGGGGCAAAAAATCACCCAACTCTTCATCGTATTAAAAGGATGCTAGGTTTCGAAAACCAAAAAACTAAATTTCCATCACTAATCAGTTATACTATGATATTTGCTATGCTCATCAGTGCCTCACTAGTATTAGGTGCCAATCACGTCAGCACATTAGAAAAGGATAAATTTCTATCTACAGAAGCACATTTCACACAAAATATTCCATGGAACCTCCCCTATTCTTTGGCGATGGACACTATTCCCAAAAAGAAAATTGTTTACATTATCAAAGACGAAGAAAATAGAGAGGAAATTAGTCAAGATTCGGTTATAACTATTAAAAATAAACTGATCATAATTAATGGTGATACTCAGCGTATGTCATTACCGACTAAACCAATGATAGCTTTTCTAAATGATAGTATCATGGCAAATTTCCCAAGGTTTAAGATGGACTCTGTATTATTAAATAAATTTAGAAATTATGAATTTGATACTACAGTCCTAAAAAAATTCCACGCTTATCGGTTTGATACAGCTGTTTTGGATAAAGAGATCATGAGAAAGCTGGAAATGAACGCGAAGGAAATGGAAAAACATGGAAAGGAACTAGAAAAACATATTCAGGTCTGGACTATGAAAAACCAACCCAAAATGGAGGAACTTCAACAACGATTAAAAGAGAAGGAAGTATTGCTCCATGAAACACATGAGAAATTCAGTAAAGATATAGAACCACATCTTAAAGAGTTAGAAAAGAAAATGGAGGAATGGCAAAAAGAATTCGCTCCAAAAATGGAAGAGTTCCAACGAAAAATGGAAATATGGCAGAAAGAAAATTCCAAACAGCTAGAAGAAATTCAGAAAGCTATTCAGGAAAATGTGAAAAAAGGGGATAATTGATCCCCTTTTTTAATTTATAGTCTGTATTAGAAAGTCCACATTGAGTACACATATTTTACTTTCTACTTATGGTTAACTCGAATACAGATATTTATGTCTTTTGATCAGCATACTGATTTAATCAAAACTTTCTGACCATTTATTGAATAACTATCGCCGGAAGATTTTTCGAGTAAAAGCTGGGCTACGGGAGCACTTGGAGAAATTGCAAATATTTCTACATTATCCGCTTTGAATTTTCCATAAGCAACTGAAATATAAAAAGTCATTTTATCTGTGACAACCAAACTTCCTGGTGCTGCTTTTTCGAAGGTCTTACCAGCTTTAAAGTTTTTAACAATTTCTAATTGCTTTTCATAATCCTGTAAAACTTGCTGATATTTTTCCCTTTCCTGTTTGATCATTTCACGACCGGTTTCGTATTTATCACCTGCGCTGCTTTTAGTCTCACTTTCACCCGCTTCCTTTAGGTCATCGATGGAAGATTTAAGATCCTGAATTCTTACTTCCAATACATGCATTAGCTCTCTTTGTACAATATCCTTGAACTCCTTCACACTTTTAAGTTAAATTTGGCATTAAATTAAACACTAATAGCAAAAGGCTTCTGACGAAGCCTTTTATATCTCACCCGAAACTATGTCTATTAAATCCGGATTCATTTTAGGTATCATTATATTCCTTATATTTATTCTATTTAGAAATCAAATAACAGATGATACCCTTCAAATAATTTTTGCACTTGCCTTTGTTCTATCAGAAGTTGTGATAATATTTTTGGTTTCTAAAAGGCTACGGTAATCAGTCGCAGTCCACCTTCCTTCTTGTATCGATTACATAAGTAATTTGCCACTTCCCATTGATCTTAATAAGCTGAAAAGAATTTACACCACAATGGCTAAATCCATCATTTACATAAAATCTATAAGGAGTCCACGCTGAAGCCATATCACCATCTACTTGGATATTATAGCTTAAAATTCTTTCATCCAGAACTGTTTCTGCAGGTGTCACAGCTATACGGTTTATGAAATCTTTCACGGAATTTGATCCCAGCTTTGTGCCTTCATCTGATTGGGATACCGTGTGCATGATAGCATCTCTATGAAATGACATTTCTATCAATTGCTGATTTTTATCTTTCATACCTTTAAACAGGGTTGAAATAACCTCCTCAATCGCTTTTTCTTCATTATGCTGCTGCGCTACAACATTTAATGAAAAACAGAATATAAATACGAGTAAACCAAGTTGCCTAATCATTGTCTCTGTTCAATAATGCCGGCAGTACTAGACTTCACATCTACCATCTTCGGATTACCAACATAGTAAACTTTTGCTGCGGTAGCTGCAGAACCCTTTATTGATTCGAGTACTTTGATTTCCGCTTTAGCTGCTGTATTTGCTACAATTTCGGCAGATTTAACTTCTAAGTCTTTCCCATTCACTTCAGCGCTGGTCACTGCTCTAAGATTTAAATTTTCAGCAGTACCATTGATGAATATTTTTGCATTAGATGCGGCATCCAAGTTGAGATTTGCACTGTTAACTTTTGCCTCTATATAGCTGCTGGTAGATGCTGAGATTTTTACATTTTTTGATTCAATAACATCTTTTACAAATACCCTAGAACTGGAAGTAGCCTCTATATTGTCTATATCTACATAAATAACCCGTACTCTTACAGACGTAGATCTGAAATTTCCTCTGGCCAGTTTGATTTCCAACTGGCGATTATTTACATTGGTTTCTACTTTATCAAGTTCCAGCCCACTTGCAGTGATATGGATTTCATGCCTATCACCCCGCTCAAATTCCGCTTCTATGGCATTTGAAATTTTGACACCATTAAACGCTCCAAGTTTCCTTGTCTCTTCACTTGTCTGTCCAAACGATTGTACAGAAACTAAAAGGGCAACGAGGCCCAATACATAGGTTGCTATTTTGGTCATATACATATAAATTATAATTTAAACGCCTCCATATAATTTGAAGGTCATATTTCTTAATGAAGAATTAGTGGCAGCATAATGCATAGCTTCTGCTATATCTGCTGGATTAACCCACTCACCAAAATCTCCATCCGGCATTGCTTTTCTGTTTTCGGGCGTATCTATTATACTAGGTACAAATAGGTGGGATCTAATTTTAGAATCTTTACATTCCTGAGCCACCAAATCTGCCAGTTGGACTATTAATCCTTTACTCAAAGCATATGCTACCGCATTTTTACCATCCTCAGCCTGCAGAGCAGGCCGTGCCCCTATAAACAAAAAATTTCCTTTATTAACTTTTTTCATGCTTGGCAAAAAACTCTTCACCATATTAAAAGCACTGAAAAAGTTTAATTGGATCATTTTTTCAATATCTCCTAATTTCGTGTTTTCTATAGTATCACCAGCATACCCCCCTACCAACAGAGCTACAGTATGTATATCTCCATACTGCATACTCATCTCTTTGCAAAAATCAGCCACCCCCGTTTCATTGGTCACATCGAGCTCATAAACATCGTCCGCTTCTTCTATCTCTTGACCACTATCTGGCTCTATTGTAGCTATTACTTTAAAGCCTTCTCTTTTAAATTTTTCTACTACTGATTTTCCTAAATTTCCGGCTGCTCCGGATATTATGATATTCCTATCCATAAGTAAGATTATATTTTTGTTTGTATTCTAAAAAAAGCATTCAGCGAAGATTTCGATATGAATGTGTATTTTCGAATCAGATTTAAAATTAAGATTATTTTTCGAAACTCTATGAATAACGAAAAAACCCAGATTCAGGTTAAAGAAAAACACAAAAGAACCGTGTTCGTCATAAAGGTCGTCATTTTTATGTCATTACTGACTTTCGAATCCTTCTTTCAGACAGAATTTGAAAGTTTACCAGACCTGATCATTAGAATTATTAATACTGCTATATTTTTTATAGGAAGCAATATCGTCATTTCTTTAGGAAGAATGATTGTAGTAAGCTTTTATCTCCGCAGAAAAGGAGTAAATATGCTTCATAGTAATTTTGTACTGGGCATCAATAGGATAGCCAGTATTTTAATGGGGATAATCTCCATTATCGCCATTATGCTTTTAGTAAATATAGATCCACTAAACTTCTTTACCAGTATCACTATAGTGGCTGCTGCCATAGCATTGCTATCAAAGGATTACATTACTAATATGATCAATGGCCTAATTATCATGTTTTCCGATCAACTGGCACTGGGGGACAATGTAAGAATCGGTGATCAGAAAGGTAGAATTATGGATGTCACGCTCATCAACTTGGTTTTGCTAAATGAGGATGATGATATAATTATGATTCCTAATAATACTGTATTGAATTCTCAGGTCATCAATCATAGCAGGCAATATATTAAAAAATTGACTTTCGATTTTGAGATTAAAATTACTCAGTTGAATTTAGATCTTGTAGAAAGCAACTTAAAAGATGCATTGATGGGATATGAGGAAGAAGTAACTGAAAACAGTTTTAGTATGAAAACAATTTATATTCAGAAAGATGCGGTTAAAATAAAATGTCAGTTTTTATTAAATTCCCATGAGAAACAAGTAGAACGGGATATTAAAAGAAAAATAAACCAAGCTATAATTAATCTGGCAGGTGAAACCAACTAAAGAAAATCTATATGATCTGATTTATCAGATCGTATTTAAAATT
Organism: Anditalea sp.; assembly: GCA_035461405.1. GTDB lineage: Bacteria > Bacteroidota > Bacteroidia > Cytophagales > Cyclobacteriaceae > Anditalea. Next base: position 19,600 of record DATHVH010000433.1, on the reverse strand, counting down.
CCGCAAGGAAGAGTTACTACTTATGGCGCTATAGCCAATAGTTTAGGCATAAAAAGCGGTGCGCGTATGGTAGGGTATGCTATGAATGTTTCCCATATTATCAAAGACCTTCCCGCACATAGAGTAGTAAATAGAAATGGTGTATTGACTGGAAAACATCATTTTAATGACCCGGAAGAGATGCAAAAAAAATTGGAATATGAAGGGGTCGAAGTAATTAATGATCAGATTGTGGATTTTAAGACACTATTTTGGGACCCATCTGAAATAGGTCATATTTGATCTTACTTTTCCCCAATATAATAAACATTATTTAAGTATAATTTATAAGATATATCCTACATATACCAATAAAAACACTTCAAATACAAAAATTTAGTAAAAATATATTTATATTTTCTATTTTAAGTATGGTTTTTGTTCATATCTGTTATTTAAACCCAACTCTTTAAGATTGAACACGATGGAAAAGGAACTTAAAAGTCATATTGCAGAAAATCTCCGCAAGCACCGGGTGTTGAGAGGTTATACGCAGGAATATATTGCTGAATTTTTGGGGAAGAAAGATTATACCGCATATTCCCGGTATGAGCAGGGTAGGTCAAACCTAAAAATGGAAGATGCTATAAAGTTGGCAGAACTATATCAGGTAGATGTGCAGGAACTTATTTCAGTATCGCCTACGATTTCTGGAGCATCAGACCATTCCACGACAAATGGTAAACATATATCAGTCTTAGTAGAATTAGATGGGAGCAACGAAAAACTCGAAAGCAACATCAAAAGGCTAAAGAAAATCAATGAGTTAATGACTAAAGAGGAATTTTAATTTCCTCTTATTTTTTTCTTATTGCCATCAATCCTCCAAACATAAGGAGACCGTTCAATATTAAAATTTCAAATCCAAATTTATATCCAGCCAACCAGGCTTCTGAATTATAACTAATTATAAATGCAACTATGGGAGCAGATACTGCCAGGAATGGCACTAGCCTGTCTTTCACTTGCCATTTGGTAAATAGACCAAATGCATATAGCCCTAAAAGCGGCCCATAAGTATATCCTGCTATTATAAATACAGCATTGATGACACTTTGGTCATTGATCCATCTAAACATCAGGATCACAAGAAACATAATAGCGGTAAATACTAAATGCACCTTTTTTCTTATACCGGGCTGTTTATCTCTTTCGTATTTTTTTTCAATTTCTAAAAAGTCATAACAAAACGAAGTAGTTAATGCCGTAAGAGTAGAATCTGCACTAGAATATGCCGCAGCAGTAATCCCAAGAACAAAGACAATACCCGCAAAAGCGGTAAAATGCTGGGTGGCTAAGAAGGGATAAAGGTCATCAGAGCGGAGTGGCATTTCTATGACATTAGCTTCGGAGTAGAGATAAAGTAATACTCCAAGTGTCAGTATCATCAAGTTCACAAATACCAAAATAATAGTAAACCAGAACATGTTCTTTTGAGCCTCCCCAAGATTTTTACAGGTAAGGTTTTTTTGCATCATGTCCTGATCCAGTCCTGTCATGACTATAGTAATAAATGCCCCTGAGAGAAACTGTTTGAAGAAATTAGTACCTGACTGCCAATCCCAGTTGAAGATTTCCGATCGATGGTCAGCACTTACCGTACTGAACAAATCCCCTATTCCTCCTATATTCAGATCTTTTGCCACCAGATATATACTCACACCTATGGCTGCCAGCATGAAAAAGGTCTGTAGCGTATCTGTCCATACTACAGTCTTGATACCCCCCTTATGGGTATAAAGCCAGATAAGGGATACTGTGATAAGCACAGAAACCCAAAAAGGGATACCCCAGTGGTCAAATAATATTAATTGTAAAACACCTGCTACCAGAAATACCCGGATAGATGATCCCAATGTTCGGGAAAGTATAAAGAAAAATGCTCCAGATTTATAAGACCAAAATCCAAATCGCTCCTCCAAATAGGCATATATAGAAACTAAATTCAGTCTATAATATAAAGGGAGCAAAACCAAGGCTATCACTGTATACCCCAATGTATAACCCATGACTACTTGAAAATAGTGGAAATAAGTATTTCCCACCTCTCCCGGCACAGAGATAAAAGTAACCCCTGAGAGAGAAGCACCTATCATTCCAAACGCTACTAAAAACCATGGGGACTGCCTGTCTCCAGTAAAAAATGTGTCTGCAGAAACATTTCTACTTGTCAGATAAGAAATCAAAAACAATAATAAAAAATAAGAAGTTATTATTATTAAAACTAAATTGGAATCCATATTGTATAACTGTAAAGAGCGATAAAGTTGTCCATAATTATTAACTTTGCAAAGCAAATTAAGGAGTGAAAAAGCAAAATATGCTGAATTATTTTATGTCTATTTGACTTACCTATTAAATCTGTCCGATTTTTGTGGGGATGAAATTAGAATTAAAAAATTATTATGAAACCATTTGAAAAAACTTACCACGAAGAAGTAGAATTACTTGTCGAGGAGCATATAGATACCGAAGCCTATGACCTGTTAGTGTTTAATGATGACGTTAACACGTTTGATCACGTTTCTAAAATACTGATAAAAGTGTGCAAACATTCTGCAGAACAGGCAGAACAGTGTACCCTAATTATTCATTATAAAGGAAAATGTGCAGTTAAAAAAGGTACCATCACAGAGCTAAAGCCAATGTGTGAATCTATATTAGATGCAGGCATTCAGGCAGCTATAGTCTAAAATATTTCCTTTTCTGTGAATTTCCCTTCCAAGTTAATCGAGGATGCAGTTAATGAAATCAGCCGTCTGCCTGGCATCGGGAAAAAGACGGCTTTACGCCTCACACTCCATCTTCTTAAACAGCCTGAATCCTTTTCCCAATCTCTTTCTCACGCTATAGTAAAGCTTAGGACTGACATTAAATACTGCAAATCGTGTCATAATATTTCTGACCAAGAAATTTGCTCTATTTGTACTAGCCATAGAAGAGATAAAGGTATTATCTGCATAGTAGAAGACATACCTGATGTGTTGGCTATAGAAAATACCGCACAATACAACGGTCTATACCACGTATTAGGTGGTGTTATATCACCAATTCAGGGCATAGGGCCGGAGGAACTAAAAATAGATTCTTTATTACAGCGCATAGATAATGCCGCACCAGAAGCAAACGTCCAAGAAGTTATTTTGGCACTAAGTGCTACTATGGAAGGTGACACCACTTCATTTTATATCACCCGAAAATTAAAAGAAAGAGGAATTAAAGTAAGTACTATCTCTAGAGGCATACCCATTGGAGGAGAGTTAGAATTTACAGATGAGGTTACTTTAGGAAGAAGTATTCTTACGAGGATAAGCTATAATTTGGAGTAGCCTTCATAGCTTAATTATTTTATTTTTTAAATGCAGCCAGGCATATATTTTTTGTCAAATAATTCAATGTCAACAGCCTAGAGACAACTACAACTTCTTTATAAAAAAATATTATTTAAATAAACTCTGTTTATGCTTATCACTCTGTGGTTTAATAAAACAAAAAAAGCCCACTTTTTCAAGCAGGCTTGGTGGAGGATAACGGATTCGAACCGATGACCTCTACACTGCCAGTGTAGCGCTCTAGCCAACTGAGCTAATCCCCCAATACGAGCGCAAATATAGGGACGATATTGTAATTCACAAATAGAATCCCCAATTTAGCATCAAATAAATAGGCTGTATAATGCTATAACAAATAGCCAAATAATTTATACGTCTGAAACTCAGCACCACGAGTAATAAATAATTATGATAATAAAAGCCATCTGCACCGACATAGACGGAACACTTTTAAATAAAGATAGAGAGCTATCTCCTAAAACCATACAGACAATCAACCGCTTACCTAAGGATTTTCCCGTCATCTTGGCTTCCTCCAGAATGCCAGCTGCCATGCGACACCTTCAGAAAAGTATGCAAAGGGTAGATAATCCGTTAATCTGTTATAATGGTGGATTGGTAATAGATTATGATTCGGATGAAATTATCACTTTGGATAATGTATCCATTTCTTTAGACTTATGCAGTAAAATCTATGCCTTAACACACAACACTTCTATACACCTCAGCCTATATGGGGAGGATGACTGGTATGCACCTAAAATGGATTACTGGACAGAAAGAGAAATTAGAAGCACCAAAGTGCAGCCTAAAATAGGAGATTTTTCTGCTGTAATGGAGCTTTGGGCAAGGGCTTCCGCAGGTGCACATAAAGTTATGTGCATGGGTAAAGCTGAAGAAATAGAAATCCTATATCAGGAATTACAAAAACATTTATCTGAAGACCTCCACCTTTATAGATCAAAAGATACCTATATAGAGATAGCACCAAGAAAAATATCAAAAGCCAGTGCTTTGAAAGCACTTTTAGAAAACCGCTACGATATACAAATGAATGAAGTGATGGCTTTTGGGGATAATTACAATGACATAGAAATGCTTCAGGCAGTAGGTTTGGGAGTAGCAGTGGGCAACGCAAGGGAAGAAGTAAAAGCTATCGCTGATGAAATTACCCATGCTGGTATAGATGATGGAGTCGCCTTTATGATAGATAAATATTGCCTAAGTTAAAGTAAGCCTTCTCCATTTTCAGATTCATCCACTGCCCTATAAAGAAACTTCATGAATGGCTGCATAACCTTGAATGCTTCTAATGATACATCCACTACTTTACCTTCTTTAATTAATTCATCCGGCAACATGGTGAACACTTCAAAACTTTTAAACTTCAAAAGATCTATATGGGGATGTTCCTGATCATAGTCTCGAGGGGAGGTTTTTAGCTGTTCTCCTTTTAATCCTTCAAATAATTGCTGAAAATCCTTTTCAGAAATTATTGATCTGAGCTCATCCCCAGCATAATCTATTTCTTGCCTTAACTTTTTTAATACATCTGCAGGAGGCATATACAACCCTCCCCCTACAAAGCTTTTACCTGGTTGTATGTGCAAATAATATCCAGGCCCATTTGATTTTTTCCCACCTAAAGCAAAATACGCTGCCATATTAGTTTTATATGGCATCTTGTTTGGACTGAACCTTACATCTCTGTTTTGGCGAAAAACACAATCCTTAGGTCTAAAATTCTCCATACCTGGCTCAATCTCTACAAGCCCATGAAGCAGATTTCCTACTTCATCGATAAATTCCTCTTTTACTTTCAGATACCATGACTTATTATCATCCATCCAGGATTTCTGGTTATTTGCACTTAACTGCTCCAAGAAGGAAAGCGTGTTTTTATTCATCGTTATAAATATACTATCTCAATTTTCAATCGTCAATTCGCAATGCTTCTAGTCCAATAGTGCAACACTCAATAATCAATTATATATGTGCTAAATGCTTCATAATGGAAAAGAAGGACTATGTAAAGAAGGACTAAGTATTCCTTTTTTTTACTTCATTATTCGATATTCATCATTCAACATTCGTAATTTTTCTAAGAAAAAGAAGTCCGAATGCTGAACGCCGATCCCGATGGTTATCGGGAGAATAATGAAGTTCATAAACATCAAATAAACTCCACCAAACCCTCCATTTTCATTCCCCTGCTGCCCTTGATCAGGATTAGGTAATCTTCGAACTTGGAATCCTGCAGCCAGTTTCGAAGTGAGAAGGGATCCGGAAAATAGAGCGCACTCGGTGCCTTTTTTAATGCCGCCGCTACTAATTGGCCAGAAAAGCAAACCTTGTCGATTTGGTATTGATTAACCAGGTCGCCAAGCTTTTCATGTTCTGCCTCGGCATATTCTCCCAACTCATACATATCTCCCAGTATGACCATTTTGTTTTTTCTGCCGGTCATTTCTCCAAATGTCCTTATTGCTCCTTCCATGCTGGTGGGATTGGCATTATAAGCATCAAGAATTATTAAGTTACTTCGCTTTTCTATTAACTGAGATCGCATATTTGCAGGTGCATAATTACCAACTGCTGTTAGTGCTTTATGTTCCGAAACTCCAAAAAACTTACCTATAGCAAGAGCTGCAGCTATGTTTTCAAAATTATAGGATCCCAGCATTTTGGTAGAATGAACTGAACCATCAGCTAATTTAATTTTGACAAAAGGATCCGCACTTACCATTTCACAATAAAAATCATCTCCTTCTGCTGGATACAAGAATGGCTCTTCCATTCTTTTGACCATATTTGCCAAAGTGGGATTTTGAGAGTTTACAAATATTTTCCCCTTATGTTTGATCAAATACTGATAGAGTTCAGTCTTAGTCCGAAGTACACCTTCAAAACCTCCAAATCCCTCTAAATGAGCTTTGCCTATATTGGTGATCATACCATGAGTAGGTTGGGCTATCTCACAAAGTTCAGCTATATCTCCGATCTTGTTGGCCCCCATTTCCACTATTCCAAATTCAATATCGTCAGTAATAGCTAGCAGCGTTAGAGGTACGCCAATGTGGTTGTTAAGATTTCCTTTAGTAGCATAAGTCTTATATTTTTGACTCATCACTACATGGATAAGCTCCTTAGTAGTGGTTTTTCCATTACTCCCAGTAATGCCAAAAATAGGAATAGTTAATTGTTGGCGATGGTGAATAGCTAATTTCTGCAAAGCACTGAGCACATCTTCTACCAGTAAATACCGATCGTCATGATCGGGTTTAAATTGCTTTTCATCAATTACTACAGAAGAGGCTCCAAGCTCCAATGCTTTGGATGCAAATTCATTAGCATTAAACGACGGACCTTTTAATGCAAAATACATATCCCCCTCCTTTATATTTCGGGTATCTGTACTTATTCCTGAGGCTGACTTATATTTTTGATAAAGTTCTGTTATATTCATTTATACTACTGATCTAAATAATTCTTCAAAATAAGCAAATGGTTTACACCTACTCATCAAATCTTACGTTTAATTTGAGTAATTTTATTCCTCTGCCAAATTTATAATGAAGTATTACTGTACCCTATTTTTCTTACTGTTTTTTCTACCCATAGCCCATGGGCAAAAATCTTTCCGATTAGATAATGCACCAACAGTAACTGTAAACGGTAAAGTACTGGACTTCCCATTTGCCGGGGGAATTAATGCTGCACAATTACAATCCATGGATATAGATGGAAACGGAGAGGAAGAACTTGTGATTTGGGATAGAAATAGTCGACGGTTATTAGTTTTTTCTGAAGATGAGAGCGGTTTTATTCATAGACCCGAGATGGAATATGTATTTCCAGATGACGTCAATGGGTATTTAATATTAGCAGACTTTAATAACAATGGCAGAAAAGATCTATTTACCAGCAGCCCTTTTGGTATAAAAGCGTATAGGAATATAGGGAATTCCAATCAAATGGTACAATGGGAGGTGGCCCAAAACTTCCTTCGGCTGGAAAATGGATCTAATCTACAGGCTAATAATCTAGATATACCGGTAATAATGGATATAGATGGAGATGGGGACCTTGATATAGTTACTTTTAATTTTGCGGTGGGAGACTATTTAGAATATTATAAAAACACCAGCCTGGAGCGTAATGGAACTGCCGATATCGATGGATTTGCATCAGCAAAAATACGCTGGGGTAATTTCGAATTTTGTGGATGTGGGCAATTTTCATTTGGTTTTACCTGCGCGGGCAATTCCATTCAAAGTATAAGTGGAGATGAAAACTTAAGAATCCAACATATAGGTGGTCATTCGCTTTTGCTCTATGATTTTACTGGTAATGGTATACTTGATATGGTAATGGGACAGGATGAATGTGATATTTTATACTATCTGCCCAATTCTGGGACAAATGAATCACCCATTTTTACTGAATTTTCTACAACTCTACCTGGTCTAGGTTCACTGCCTTCGTTCCCCATATTCCATGTAGCCAATTTATATAAAGGTGATTTGATCATTTCATTAAATGCTTCTAATAGAGCGCAGGAATATAATATAGATTTTAGCAGAAGTTTAAAAAGATTTGGGGCAGAAGGGAATGGATGGCAATCTACCCCATCAGATTTTCTGCAGGATCAAATGATAGATCTGGGAGAAAATGCAAGACCTTTCTTTATCGGTAATAGCAGCCAGGGAGAACTTCTGGTAACTTCTAATAAAAATATTAACGGAATAGTGACTGGTACTTTAAATCAATTCTCTCTAGACCAAAATGGGCTGTCATTGATAGAAGAGGATTACCTTAACTTTTCAATACTAAATCTTGCAGATCTGCAGGTGCAGCAGTTTGATAATCATTTCTTTTATTCTGGGACTAGACTAGATAACTTTACCCTTATAAGATCTCTTTATTACACTCCTCATGGGATGGACATCAGCCAATCTCAAGAAATATCCATCCCTGAAGTTTCTCTTAGGGGTAATGACCATTTGGAATTCTTTTCATATGAAAACCAAACTTATTTATTATTAGCCAGGCAAACCGGAGAGTTGATTAGATACATGGTTAACTTCGATCCTAACCCTATCTTTACTTTGATGGAGAGAAACTATATGGGTTTTACTGACAATCCGGCTACGCGAAATTTATCAGTGCATGTGGAACAAGGCCAAAAGCCAGACTTATATGCTGTAGATCAACGCGGTCGGCTAATGGTCATAAATGATTTTATGACACATAGCGATATTCATGAAGATATATTGGAAATAAATAATAATAAAATAAGTACGAAGTTGGGTAGAAATGCATGGATCAGTAGTATTCCAGATGTTTTTTCCGGAAAATCGGATTTAATAGTAGGAACCGCCGCGGGTGGGTTAATTTATTTTTCCCAAAACATAGATCATATTCCGAGTGATGAAAATAATTGGCAGGTAAGATTATATCCAAATCCTACTGAAGATATACTAACCATCATTTCAACTGAAGATGCTACTGCACAACTGATTAATTCAATGGGACAGGTTTTACTACATTCGATATCATTATCTGCTCAACAAACAAATAGGATTAATCTTCTTCCTTACGCACGGGGAGTATATTATCTCAGATTGACTGATAGTAGTGGAAAAAATATAGGTAAGAAAGTAATTAAAAAATAAAATATAATTAAATCCCTCCATAGTCCACTAAAAGCATAATTTCAGTCTCTACCTTAATCTATTTTCCTTGCGGTTTGAAGGTGTTTACCAAAAGAATTACTGGACTTTATAAAACCTCACATCACTATTTATATATTAGTTTTATTGATTTTATCTACTAATCCCCTTTTTCCGTTATCTACAATTCTATAATCAACTAATTCCCTACTTCAATATATCAAATTTATCCGCATCCTTCAGAAAGGGAAACCTTGCTCTGGAATCCTCCAAAGCTTCTTTGTCTAAATGGATGATGGCTATCTCCTCCCTATCATCTAAATAACACACCGTATCCCCTTTATAGTCATAAGCAGAAGTATGTCCTACATAAGGTATATTATTTCCATCTACCCCTATCCTATTCACTCCGATAGCATAACTTTGATTTTCGATAGCGCGAGCTTTAAGCAAAGCATCCCATGCATTGACGCGGGGAGAAGGCCATGATGCCACAAAAAATATCATATCATAAGAGGGTTTTCCCTCCAAGCCCCTGTTTCGGCTCCACACAGGGAATCTTAAATCATAACATATCTGAGGCATGATATTCCATCCTTTAAGAGAAACGATAATATTTTTTTCTCCAGGACTAAAATGCTGGTCCTCATCAGCCATACCGAAGAGATGTTTCTTATCATAGTGTTTAATCTCACCATCAGGTGTAACCCAAAGCAACCTGTTATAATAATTTTCACCATCCTTTATGATCACACTTCCTGTGATAACCGCTCCAGTTTGGGCTGCCATCTGCCTCATCCATTTACCAGTATTGAAATTCATGTGCTCCCCTAATTCCTGCACATCCATCGAATACCCGGTATTGAACATTTCCGGAAGTATAATCAAGTCTACTTTATCTTTAATAGACCAAATTTTCTCTTCAAACATGGAGAGATTAGACGATTTATCTTTCCAATAAATATCAGTCTGGATAAGGGCTACACTTAGATTTTTCTGGTCTGACATAGGGTTTGGTTATAATTAAAATTGCCAAGAATAAATTTCCTGGCAATTAAATATGGCTAATACTTTTTATTATCTTAAAGGGTATATCATTCGGTAATCCGTTGATATTTTACCTTTACTGACGTCAATCAGCTTACTTTTAAGCAAACGTTTTTTTAGTCCCTTAAGATAGTCTACAAATAAAATTCCTTCGAGGTGATCGTATTCATGCTGTATGACCCGCGCAGTCATCCCGGAGAATTCCTCCTCATGAAGTTTCCAATCTTCATCATAGTACTCTATGGTCAGCTTTTCAGGACGAATAATTTCAGCTCTAATCTCGGGTATACTTAAACAACCTTCTTCAAAGCTAAATTCATCCCCATATTCATCTAATATGATTGGATTGATAAAAGCTCTTCTAATTCCTTTTTCTTCTTCATCTTCATCCAGCATAAGGGAACTGTCCATAACGAAAAGCCTAAGACCCTGATTGATCTGCGGGGCTGCCAACCCTACCCCGGAGGCATGCCCCATGGTATCAAACATATCGGAGATTAAAGCAGACACATCTGTTCCTTCTTTTATTTCTTCAGCTTCTCTTTTTAAAATTGGATTTCCGTAAGCTACTATCGGATAAATCATAATTGCTCTAAATAGGTTTGTAAAATTATTGCTGCGCTTACCTTATCCAGGTTACCTGCTTTTTCTTTTCGGTCTTTCTTTTTGCTGCCCATGCTGATCATCGACTGCAAGGCCATCTTTGAAGTAAATCTTTCATCTACCAATACCACTTTTTTATCAGGATATTTGTTGGCCAACCTTCCCTTTAAGTTAAGGACGGGCTGGGTCATCTGTGTATCCGCACCATTTAAGGATTTTGGATGGCCTATAACTATGGTATCCACATCCTCTTTAGTGAAATAATTCTCCAAATATGGAATGAGGTTTTTTGTTTCTATAGTTTCCAGTGGATTGGCAAGCATCTTAAGCGTATCTGTAACTGCTATACCTGTTCTTTTTGTTCCCAGATCAATCGCTATTATTCTTCCCATCTAGTTGCTCTGAATTTGGATTTGTATTTTTCTCTTAACTTCTTTTTCCAATTCGATCACTTTTGGGAAGAGCAGATCATTTTCTATCCTTGCGTGGATAATCAATTCTTTTTCAAAATTCTGCAGATGATGATATAGCACTTTTATTTCGATAGATGCACCATCACTTACATGATAATCATTAGTAAGCTTTCTGATCCCTTCCATCTCATCGTCATGGGCATCATGCTCATGAGCCATATGATCCGTAGGCTTCGCTTCTAAAATTTTAAGCGCATCAAGCAGACTATATTGTCCATTTTCCATATGATGTAAGAGTGCTATTCTTTTAAATAAAGTATTTTCCTCCTCGTGGATATGGTGAATAAAATCATCTACAAAAAGCGGAAACATTAAATTTAGATCATTCATGAGGTCTTTATACGCATCTCCTGGTTTGATCTCCGCTATCATGTTTGAAAGAAAAGGAAGCTGTTGGCAAACAAAATGATAATGCTTTTTTCTTAAATATTCTACCAAAACTTCTATGGGATGTAGAAATAAATCTTCTGAGGTTGGCTCTTTTCTTCCTGCCCACTTTTCTAATTCCTCCATGAGCTGATCAGGCTTTACCCTAAATTTTTTACAGACCTCTTCCAGTGATTTTTCCCCATAAAGATAAAATTTTATCCCAAAATGATGTAATACAGCAGCAAAGACATAGTTTTCTTTGACTAAGTCCGAGACTGTACTGTGTGGAATATGTTTTGGATTTGGCATATATATACAAAAGTAAAATTTTTTCATGTAAAAAGACGTTAAAAAGGCTATCGAAATTGAATTTCTTGCGTTTATAAAAACGAAATAGTAAGAAATCATGTTAAGTTGTATATTTGGCAGAATACTCCTCTCCAAAAATTGTTTTATTCATTAAATTACCTGATAAAGTGAGCGAAGAAAGAAATAACCATAAAGAAGAAGACGTGACCCAAAAGAAAAATACTAGCGCCCAAATCAGACTGCCTATCATTTTGGCTTTAGCTATATCTGCAGGAATTTGGATCGGCGCTACATTTGCTGAGCCAAAGTCTGATAGAAATGATCTTAAAGCAGCCCTCTACAAGATTCAGGAGATCATCACTTACATAAATCGAGATTATGTGGATAGTGTGAATACCAATGAACTAGTAGAGCATGGCATTGAAAAGATGCTAGAAAAATTAGATCCACACTCAGCATATATATCTGCTAAAGATGCCCAGCTGGCTAAATCTCAACTGGATGGGGAATTTGATGGTATAGGTATAGAATTCGGAGTTTTACGGGATACCATTTATGTAGTAGCCCCACTTACGGGAGGTCCTTCAGAAAAGGTAGGAATACAATCTGGCGATCAGATTATTAAAGTAGATGGTAAGACTGTAGCAGGTACAGGTGTAACCAACCGGGATGTATTTGATTTACTTAGAGGTCCAAAAGGCAGCCAGGTGGATATACAGATCAAAAGAAAGCATCAGAATGATATGGTAGATTTCACGATCACTAGAGATAAAATCCCACAGTATAGTGTGAATGCATCTTATATGATCAATGATGAAATTGGGTATATTAAAGTCACGAGATTTGCTGCTACTACTTTTGAAGAATTTAAAAAAGCTATAGAGGAGTTGAAAGCTGAGGGAATGACTAAGCTTATGCTTGATCTTCAAGGCAATCCAGGTGGATACATGGGAGCTGCCATTAATATGGCGGACGAAATGCTTGGAGAAAATGCGCTGATAGTATCCCAAAAAGGAAAATTGAACAGATATAACCAAAAAGCTTATGCCGTAAAACCGGGTACTTTTGAACAGGGATCTGTTATTGTATTGATTAACGAGGGCAGTGCTTCTGCTTCAGAAATCGTAGCAGGCGCTATCCAGGATAATGATCGTGGTTTGATAGTAGGTAGAAGGTCGTTTGGTAAAGGGTTGGTTCAGATGCCGATTGATTTATCCGATGGAGCGGAGCTGAGATTAACCATAGCCAGATATTATACTCCTACCGGTAGATCTATCCAAAAGCCTTATGGCGAAGGTGAAGATTACAGTAAGGACTGGGAAAACAGATTTGAGCATGGTGAATTTTTCACTGCTGATAGTATCAAATTTGACGATAGCTTACGCTACGAAACTAAAGGAGGAAGACCGGTATTTGGTGGCGGAGGAATTATGCCTGATTACTTTGTGCCATTAGATACTACAATGAACAGTGCATATGTAAACAGGCTATTTGGATCTGATTCATCTAGAGAATTTATTCTCGGTTATGTGGATAATAATAAGCAGAAATTTGAAAATATGAGTTTTGAAGAGTATCATAAAGACTTCGAAATTTCAGAAGCTATGCTTAAAGAAGTTATTCGAATCGGTGAAGCTAACAAAGTGAAGTTTGATGAAAAAGGGTATAATAAATCTAAAGATTATCTTAAAATCTTGTTGAAGGCCCATATGGCCAGAACTATATATGATGATAATGCTTTCTATAAAACCATAAATGAAATAAATGAAGTATACCTTCAGGCTATGAAGCTTTTCGATGAAGCAGAAAGCTTAGCTTTTCACGGAAAGGCAAAAAATTAAGTAAATGACATTAAAGGCGGGTATAGATACTCGCCTTTTTTATTGATACACTTTTAATATGAATTACTCTAGCTAAGAAAATAGACATTTTTAAATTCTGAAGTAATTACCTTTTTTATAATTAGAAATATAGATTGGTTTTGGGTAAAATAATTCTTAATTTTTTATCTTCAACCAAGGGAAACCTCTTAGTTGAATTAACCCAAAGTATCATGAAATTTATTTACACATTAATTATCTTAATAATGGCAGGTGGCGTACAAGGACAAGGTCTAACAGTTAAACTTAATCATATAGCTGTGCAAGTGACTGACCTTCCCACCAGTAAAAACTTCTATGAAAACATAATTGGGTTAAGACAGATCCCCGACCCATTTAATGATGATGTCCATGTATGGTTTAATATAGGCCACAGCCAGTTGCACCTTATAGAAAGCGGTACAGTAGAAGAAGAACAGGATAAAAACAGTCATCTATGTTTTTCAGTCCTTAATATGGATAAATTTATAGAAAGACTGGATAAGGCAAATATCACGTATTCAGATTGGCCTGGAAAAGAGGGGGCTATCACGGTCCGGCCTGATGGTATTAAGCAAATATACTTCAGGGATCCAGATGGATATTGGATAGAAATAAACGATGATCATAATAGATAATGGGGGATGTTGGATGTTGGATGTCGGAAGGTAAAAAGACCGAAGAAATATTTGGAGTAAAAGTAGTAAGAGGTAAGAAGTAGTAGGTAAGAAGAAAAAAACGGACTGGAAACCAAAGAAGAAGTAAATAGTAAGTTGCCTTGACCGTCGCGAGGCTACGGAATATTAAGACGGTACAACAGAAAAGAAAAATTCCTGTCTATCATCAGGTATAAATATTGAATAATGAAGTGGAAATGCGCCAAGTAAAATTATGGCGTGACAACTGAGAACGGATGACCGAAGCCTACCGGCAGAAGCAAGTTCCAAGAAAATGGCACGGACGCTGGGCGTCGAGCCCAAAGAAAATTAGAAAGTGATAAGTAAAAAAAGGTGTCCATATAATAAATAAAGAGCCCGAAGGCTCTTTATTATTTCATTTTAATTTTCTTCATATAATCCGCTTGGCCACCTATCATTAGAACTGTTAATATCAGGCATAATTCTATCTGGATCTATTTGGACAGCGGTGACAGTTTTATCAGATTGTATCAGATGGTTCCACTGATTTCCTCTTTGCCATATCTCCACAGGAAGCTTCTGCCTATCTTTTGATCCATCTTCATATGTGATCTCGAGTAACACAGGCATAGGGATATCTCCCCGATTCGATAAAGAAACCACATATCTCCCAGGGCCATAAGGATAAACCCCATCTATAGACAGATCTATATTTCCAGTGCCATAGAACCAGCCTTTCCAAAACCATGATAAATTTTCTCCCGCCACATTTTCTATATGGTTAAAGAAATCATTTGGCTGTGGATGCTTATATGCCCAAGTACTAATATATGATCGAAATGCATTGTCAAAGCGTTCTTCTCCCAGAATATATTCTCTAAGCATTATTAACCCCATAGCTGGCTTCATATAAGCTATCATACCCAAATTACGGGTAGATGCCACATCAGGATAAGTATCAATTCCTTCTCGGTCCTTACCGGTAAGCCATCCTGTAAACCTTCGAGTCTGATTTAAGGTGGATGGATACTCTCCAAATTCCAAAGTACTGTAATGGTTAATAAAAGTATTAAATCCTTCATCCATCCAAGCATATCTTCTCTCATTGGTTCCCACGATCATTGGAAACCAGTTATGACCAAATTCATGGTCAGTAACTCCCCAAAGGGACTCACCTGTCGATTGATAACCGCAAAAATTTAAACCTGGGTATTCCATACCTCCTATGTCCGCAGCCACGTTTACTGCAGCTGGATAAGGATATTCATACCATTTTTCAGAATAGTGCTCAATAGAGGCTTTGCTATATTCAGTGGACCTGCTCCATCCATCTTCTACATCGCTTTCTTTTGGATAGGCAGATTGGGCGATAATTTGCTTTCCACTAGGAAGATTTATTCTGGCTGCATCCCAAATAAAAGCCTTTGAAGAGGCAAAAGCTACATCTCTCGAATTTTCGATTTTAAAATGCCAGGTGATCTTTCCATCTTGACGAGGCCTGGTAAGGTCTGTATTGCCTACCTCCTCGGGAGATATAATATATACGGTAGTATCACTTTTGGCAGCATTGTTTAATCTATTTTGCAATTCTCTCGGAAGGACCTGAGAAGTATTTTGCAATGCACCGGATCCCACTACTATATGGTCATAGGGCACTGTTACCTTATATTCAAAATTTCCATAGCCAAGATAAAACTCCCCTGCTCCCAGATAAGGTTCCACATTCCATCCTACTACATCATCAAATACAGCTACCTTAGGATACCATTGAGCTAAGGCGTAAATAGTCCCATCTCCCACATCTAACCTGCCCATTCTATCCATTCCTTGCTCAGGAATCTTAAACTTAAAATTCATGGCAATGGTGGCGGTACCACCATTAGCAGGAATGGGTTCAGCGAAAAACACTTGCATGCGAGTATCGTCTATAAGGTGTCTTTCCGAAGACGCTCCTCTTCTACCCACTACGGCATTGAGATTTTGGATTTCATATCCACCATCCACGTCACCAGAATATCTGTTTCCTTGTATGGGAGTGGTTAATGTACCTCTGCTATCAGGTTTAAATCTATTTTGTTCCAGGTGTAGCCATACAAAATCGAGAGCGTGGGGACTATTATTTTTATAAGTGATGGTTACCTTACCGGTTATAGTATGCTCTTCATCATTGAGCTCTGCTTCTATATTATAATCTGCACCATTCTGCCAATAACTAGGACCAGGAGTTCCCATGGCCGTTCTAAAAGGGGTACCTTGTCTATAAGAAATATCTCTAAATTTCTCTATGTTAGTTTCTGTAACCTGCTGAGCTTCTACATTTATAAAGCATCCTGAAATCACCAGTGAAAAAATAATCTTACGCCATAAGTTTTTCATACTCGAATTTGTTAATTGTTATTTTCGCTAAAATACATAAACATATCCGAAGTCAAAAAGTAAATTATATGGCCCTATATTATAATAATTTAAAACTCCTAAAACTTTATCATTTGGGAAGTTGCATTGTAAAATGCATTTTTACGCGCACAAATAATTACCCCTAATATGAAAAAAATTTTACTAGCTGTGTTTTTTTTGGGTTCTACATACACCCTTCACGCCCAAAATGATACTTCTGCTGTGGAGTTATCTGAAATTATTATCCAAGAAAACCGCTTACAGATACCTTTTAATAAGTCTTCCAGAAATATCAGTATCATCGGAAGAAAAGAAATAGAAACCACTCCTGCCAGAAGCTTACAAGAGGTTTTATCCTTTACACCGGGAGTAGATGTAAGGCAGAGGGGAGTTTCCGGAGTGCAGGCAAATATCGGGATAAGAGGGGGAAACTCTGAGCAAACCCTCATGCTTATCAATGGAATAAAACTTACCGATCCTCAGACTGGTAATCACATGATGAATATTCCTGTCCCCCTTCAGGCCATACAGCGTATTGAAGTTCTGAAAGGACCTGCATCTAGAATTTATGGTCAAAATGCTTATGCTGGTGCTATAAATGTGATCACCCATCTTCCAGAAACAAAAAGCTTGAATTTCCAGGGTTATGGGGGAGATTTTGGAATGCGGGGAGCCAGTCTCGTTACTTCCCTACCTATAGGTAAATATAAACAAACCCTATCTGCTAGCCATGATGCTTCGGATGGGCACTGGTACAATTCTGACTTTAAAGTAAGTAACCTATTTTATGAAGGGGGATTTGATATAAATACTGAACATGAAGTCAAGGTGATGGCAGCCATGAGCGACAGAACTTTTGGCGCCAATGGATTTTATACCAATACATTTCCGGACCAGTGGGAAAGTGTACAGACTTATCTCTCTGCCATCAGCCATACCTTTACAAGGAACAATTTTTATCTTCAGACCAGGACTTATTGGAGAAGAAATGTAGATGAATTCAGGTTGCGAAGATTTGAACCCCAATTCTTTACGAACAACCATATTTCGGATGTATTTGCTTTGGAAGTAAATGGAAGCTATACCAGTGTGGCAGGTGTGACTGGATTTGGCTTAGAAGGTAGAAGTGAAGGCATAGAAAGCAATAATTTAGGTGATCGGAAGAGAGAGTTTTTAGGAGTATTTGCAGAACACCGAGTGGAGTTTGGAGATAGATTTGACTTTAGGGCGGGAATTTATTCTAATTTTTATGACGAATATGGATGGAAACATTTCCCTGGGGCAGAACTTGGCTACCAAGTCAGCAATAACTCTAGGCTTTACTCTAACTATGGCGCAAGTTACAGGATTCCCTCTTTTAACGAACTATATTATGAAGATCCCAGTAATGTAAGCAACCCTGAGTTACAACCCGAACAGGCTCAAAATTTTGAATTAGGCTATCGATATCACAAAAAAGGTTTTAGGTTTGAAACTAATTATTTTTACAGATATACCCAGAACCTGATTGATTGGACCCGTGCTCCAAGTGAAGTTATGCCTAATCCAAATAGATGGCAACCTAGAAATATCAGTCAAGTTACTTTTCACGGATTAGAAACAGGCTTTATTTATGGGATTAATATTGGATCTGAAACCATTAAGCTGAAGGAAATATCATTTTCTTACAATTACATAGATGCCTCATTAAAGCAGGCAGAAGGAGTAGAATCCCGTTTTTCACTAAACTCACTCCGTCACCAATTGATAGGCGGAATTCAAACAGAGATAGTCAAAAGAGCAGAATTGACATTAAAAGCCAGATATTTGGAAAGAATAGCCTTAGATCCATATTTCCTCCTGGATGCAAGAGTAGACTATAATAGATTGAAAACCGTGGGCTTTTTTGCGGAAGCTTCAAATATTACGAATACGGAATACATCGAGGCAGGGTTTGTCCAGATGCCAGGTAGATGGTTCAGGGCAGGGATTAGTGTTAATTTGGAATAGATGCTTCCTTTCTAAGCCAATCTTTATTCAAAATAATTTTAAAGTATAGATTTGATAGATAGATTGCACAATTACTTCCATAAAAATGATTTACTCTAAAAAAAACCATTATTAGAGGCATTGTGAGAGTTGGGGTTTTAGAATCCCTGACTCTCCTGCCTTTTGTGGCAGGATACTCTGAACCAACTGTACTATCAAGTTCTTATAACTAATTCTTGGACTCTCTTCTTTTTTTTCAATTTTTTTAACTTGAAGTTCTCTTTTATAAACCTGTGATTTATCAGAATGCTCTTAAATAAATACCACTTCCCAATTTTTTGCTTTGGATGTAAAACCAGAATTAGAACCAAGATGCTTTCTAACCCTTTCATAGATGGATTCTTTGATAGGAGCAGGAGTTCGAGTAAAGTATGTGGACTGTTGCCGACATAAAAAATAACCATAAACAAAAAAAGTCTCATATGAGGCTTGAATGCTGGAGTTGAGGGATTCGAATCCCCGACTTCTCCCGCCTTTTGGGACGGGTTGCTCTGAACCAACTGAGCTAAACTTTATGATTTTTGATTAAATCCTGAATCCGTTTTCTACTTTTCCATTTTTTAATTTCCAGCTCTGTTTGGTATGCCCCACTTTTATTTGAAAATTGTTCGGCATATTCAATTTTCAATCTTTTGTTTTAAATGTAAATCTCTTGTGACCAGAATGATGTTTTCTGAGTCTTTTTTCTAAATCCTCAGACGTGTGTCCGACATAATATTTATCTAGCTATTTCGAAGGGATGTATACGGTGGCTTCTATAAAAAATAAGATTTAAACCAACAAAAAAAGCCTCTATAAGAGGCTTTGTGGGAGTTGAGGGATTCGAACCCCCGA
>DATHVH010000432.1:0-6421 GCA_035461405.1 Anditalea sp. | reverse complement strand
GAAATCGATTGAGAATTATTATATTTATATTTTATTAGCTATTTCATTACCACTTTAGTAAACCCTATATAACTTTTAACCCAAATTTTTATGCCATTGAACAAAATTGAGAAACTCCTGGTAGCTAACCGGGGGGAAATTGCCATCCGTGTACTAAGAGCAGCGGCGGAACTGAAAATCAGAACTGTAGCAGTATATACGTATGAAGACCGGTATTCACTTCACCGTTACAAAGCGGACGAAGCCTATCAAATAGGTGAGGATGAAGAACCACTGAAGCCTTATCTGGATATAGAAGAAATAATCACCATAGCCAAGCGGAATCAAATAGATGCCATCCATCCCGGATATGGCTTTCTGTCTGAAAATGTTCGATTTGCCAAAAGGTGTAGGGAAGAAGGGATCATCTTCGTGGGTCCAGAACCTGAAGTGATGGAAAACCTCGGAGATAAAGTTGCCGCTAAAAAGATAGCTATCCGGGCGGGAGTTCCTATTATCCAAGACAGCCAAATAAATCTAACCACCCCGGAAATAGCACTGGAAGAAGCCCAAAGAATCGGTTTTCCGGTAATGATAAAAGCAGCATCCGGAGGCGGTGGTCGTGGGATGAGAGTTGTAAGGGAGGAAAAAGACTTGAAAGGTCTTTTTGGCGATGCCAAAAACGAAGCGCTAAAAGCTTTTGGAGACGATACTATATTTTTAGAAAAATACATAGATGATCCCAAGCACATAGAAGTTCAGATAGTTGGGGACAATTATGGTAACCTGGTTCATCTTTTCGAACGGGACTGTTCTGTGCAAAGAAGGTTTCAGAAGGTAGTAGAAGTAGCGCCAAGCGCGACGCTATCTGACGAAGCCAAGCAAAAGATTTATGCTTATGCCCTATCTATAGTCCGGGAAGTTAATTACAATAATGTCGGTACTGTTGAGTTTCTGGTGGACAAAGATGAAAATATTTATTTCATCGAAGTAAATCCACGGATACAGGTAGAGCATACCATTACGGAAGAAATTACGGGCATAGATATAGTTCGGACACAGATATTGGTGGCCAGAGGATACGAACTTTCCCATCCTCAAATATTCATAAATAGCCAGGAAGATGTAGTGGCAAATGGATTTGCCATTCAGTGTAGAATTACTACTGAGGATCCTGAAAATGGATTTAAACCAGATTATGGAACCATCATAGCTTATAGAAATGCAGGAGGTTTTGGGATCAGGATAGATGAAGGAAGTTCTTATCCAGGAGTAAAGATTTCACCTTTCTTTGACAGTATGTTGGTCAAAATATCTGCATCAGGGAGAACCCTCAGAGGCGCTTCCCAAAGACTGGGCAGGACTTTGCGGGAATTTAGGATCCGCGGGGTGAAAACTAATATTGGATTTTTGGAAAATGTCATTTCCCACCCTACCTTTTATGAAGGAAAGGCTACCGTCAAGTTTATAGATAACCATCCGGAACTATTTACCATTCCCCGTAAAAAAGATAGGGGTACCAAATCTCTCCGCTATCTGGCCGAAGTAATCGTAAATGGCAACCCAGATGTAAAGATTAAGGATACCAATAAGGTGTTCCGCCATCCGAAAGTGCCAACTTTCGATAAATACAGTGATTATCCTACCGGTACCAAAAATCTGCTGACAGATCTGGGCCCTGATAAATTTGCGCAGTGGCTAAAGGCTGAGAAAGCAGTCCATTTTACCGATACTACCTTTAGAGATGCGCATCAGTCATTATTGGCTACCCGGATGAGAACAATAGATATGCTGAAGGTGGCAGAGTCTTTTGCAAAAAACCATCCGGAAGTATTCAGTATGGAAGTATGGGGAGGGGCTACCTTTGACGTAAGCATGAGATTTTTGCATGAAAGTCCATGGAAGCGTTTACAACAGATCAGAGAGGCTGTCCCTAATATTTTGTTGCAGATGCTTATCAGAGGATCCAATGCCGTTGGATACACTGCTTACCCTGATAACTTGGTAGAGAAATTTATCGAGAAATCCTGGGAGAATGGCGTGGATGTCTTCCGTATTTTTGATTCACTGAACTGGCTGGAAGCCATGAAAGTCAGCATCAGAGCGGTAAGAGAGCGAACGGGTGGTTTGGCCGAGGGAGCCATTTGTTATACCAATGATATACTGGATCCAAACAATAAAAAATTTAGTCTTCAATATTATGTGGATCTAGCGCGTAGGCTCGAAGATGAAGGTGTGCATATACTTGCTATAAAAGATATGGCTGGACTGCTCAAGCCTTTTGCTGCGGAGCAGCTAATTCACAGCTTAAAAGAAAATGTGCAGATACCGATTCACCTGCATACACATGACACTTCGTCGATACAATCTGCTACTTATCTGAAGGCGATGGAAGCAGGGATAGATGTGGTAGATGTAGCCCTAGCCAGCATGTCCGGACTTACCTCCCAGCCTAATTTCAATTCTATTCTAGCTTATACTAAGGGGAATGAAAGGGAAAACCCAATCAATCTTGACAAGCTGAATAAGTTTTCCAACTATTGGGAGGATGTAAGGGAATATTATTACCCCTTTGAGTCAGGTCTGAAGGCGGGTACTGCAGAAGTGTATAAGCATGAAATACCAGGTGGTCAATATTCTAATCTCAGACCTCAGGCGGAAGCCCTGGGACTGGCTGATAAATTTGAGGAAGTAAAGTCAAATTATGAAGTGGTAAATGAGCTTTTCGGCGATATAGTAAAGGTAACTCCATCGTCTAAAGTGGTGGGAGATATGGCTATATTTATGACTTCAAACGGTTTGGCCAAAGCGGATATCTTTGAAAGAGGCAAAGAGCTATCCTTTCCGGAATCAGTAGTAGGTTTCTTTAAAGGAGACCTTGGGCAGCCAGAGGGAGGTTTTCCTGCTGACCTGCAGCAAATCATTCTGAAAGGAGCCCATCCATATACAGACAGACCAAATGCACATTTGGAACCGATCGACTTTGAGGCAGAGATGAAAGAGTTTATCAAAGAATTCGGAGAAGAATATTCAGAGTTGGATTTCCTGTCTTTTAAACTCTATCCCAAAGTTTTCAGAGATTATCATAAGTTTCAGGAAGAATTTGGAGACCCTACCAATATACCCACCACTACATTCTTTTATGGCCTGAAAACCAATGAAGAAGTATTGGTAGAAATTGGGCCCGGGAAGGTAATTATCATCAAACTTCTGTATGTTAGTGCCCCGGATGATTTAGGGATGCGAACAGTTACTTTTGAGCTGAATGGACAGGCACGGCGTATTCAGGTAAAAGATCAGTCAGTGAAATCCATTAGAATGGCCAATAAAAAAGTAGAGGGCGCAGGAGATGTGGGAGCTCCTCTACAGGGGAGATTGTCTTCCATCATGGTAAAGGAAGGAGATGAAGTAGAGGAAAATACGCCTTTATTTGTAATAGAAGCTATGAAAATGGAAAGTACCATCAGTGCATCCAAAGCGGGGGTGATTTCTAAAATACATTTGAAAGTAGGAGAGATGGTCGAACAGAATGATTTGGTTATCCACATCAGTCTGTAAATAGATTGAATTATATCCAACTAAGGCTGGGGAATACCCGGCCTTATTTTATTTGCACTCCCCCTTTTCCCAAGAAAGAAGTCCCGAATTACCTGCTACGCAGGCATTGCTATATGTCTTTCCATCGCAGCCGCATACGGGATCATATTGCATAGTACACACTCCGTCAGGGTTAATCTTATCCGGATCTATACATTTATTTTCAGCTGTGGTCTGTGGCTGCTGGGTAGTACATTGAAATCCCATCACCAGACTGACTATGAATATGCCTAACATTTTTTTCATGGCTATATAATCTAAATTGTATATATATATTATATGATTGCAGAGGTACCTTTATTCTCAAACGAACAATGTATTGCTATTGCTACAGCTGGGAACCCTGATCAGGATTATTTTTGATTTTCTTTTTCTTAAAAAACACTTGCTTTATCCATCTTGGAAGAAATATGGCTCCTAATATGAGGTAAGGGTAGTAAGACAATAATCTCCAAACGATGCTAGTCACGAAGGTATAACCGGTAAGAAATTCACTGAAAAACTGTGCAAAGAAAAATTCAGCTGTACCACTGCTACCAGGAGTCGGCGAGATCATCATTACTATCCACATGATGATCTGTCTAGCAAAGACTATAATATGCTGATTAAAGCTTAGGGATTCATAAGCGGTGATCAGTGCATTGAGCATAAAATATCTTGAAGACCAGATAAAAACAGTGGCTATCCATATAGAAGCCCAATATTTATAACTCTTATCTTTGAATTCTCTACTGGCAGCTATAATCTGATTGCCGTATTCATTGGCGTTAGGTTTCCATTTTCTTATCCAGCGAATAGAAAACATTTTTAATAAAAGCCATTTAAATACTCTCGGCCTATAGAAAAGAGCTGCTGCCATGATCAGAGAATATATAGCATAAAGTGCATAACTTACCCAAAACAAATACTGAAGGCTGTTTCCCAATCTGAGTTCCATGGACCGATTGTCAGGAAATATATGGCCTTGGGCAAAGAAGAGAATGATGGGAGCACCGATGACAAAAAATAGATTGTCCAGTATAGCAGTCACCATGACAAATGCCAGCGCTTTACCTAGTTTTATACCCTCCTTGTTAAGTATAAATACAGCCACAGCTGTACCTCCTACTATCGACGGTGTGACAGCAGATGCAAATTCCCAAAGTATAATGACATAAATGGCCCTAACCCAGGTGAGATGTTTGTCCGTGATTTCCCTTATCCTATATACATATCCTGCATCCCGCATAAATATGAAAAACAGGGCTAAGATAATAGATCCAACAGATGCGTCGAAAACGCCACTTAGTGTATTTGCGTTTACCGTAGGATCCAGATAAAACATCAGAAAAACTATCCCCAGCCCGATGGCTACAGGCACCCAAATTTTATTTGGATTAAGCGTTCTGAAAATTTTCTTATTGTCTAACTTCATTCTAAAGTACTGGTACCTCCCTCGACTTTTCTACCCAAAAATTATTAAATCCTTCACCGATTTTTATAGTAACCAAAGATAGCTGTAATAATTCCAAAATGGCCAAAAAGGTATAGATGACAAATATTTTGTCTGGATTATATTCAATAAACTCAGTAAAAGGGATTCGGTTTTTCAAACCAACTTTTTCTAGCACCATATTTTTAATCTGGTCAATAGAGTAGGGGTACTGAATGACGGTGTGGGTGGTCTCATCAGTACGTGAGGCAAACTTAGACATCACCCTTTGATATACTTTCAATAATTTATACAGATCCAAATCCTGAATTTCAGACTCCACATTGTCTATTTTACTGAGCTCCTTTAATTCTTCCAATACATTACCACGGATATTCATGGCCATTCTATTGGCTTCCAGAATGGAGAGCTCATCTATGACAGATTTGTATTTTTTATATTCGAGCAGGTGGCGGATAAGTTCTTCACGAGGATCTATTTCTTCTCCATCTTCGTTTAAATCCGGGCGGGGGATCAGCATTTTTGATTTTATCTTCATGAGAGTAGCTGCCACCAGTATAAATTCACTGGCCACTTCTATCTCCATTTTCTCCAAATGGTGGAGATAATCAAGAAACTCCCTAGTGATCCTGGAGATGGGAATATCATAGATATCCAGCTCATCTCTTTCTATGAAAAAGAGCAGAAGATCAAATGGTCCTTCGAATAATGGTAATTTGATTTCGAAACTCACTGATAATATTAAATTTATCGTATTTTTGCCAATCTTATTGAATTCAAAGATATTACATAAAAAGATAAATCAATATTTGACTATTGAAATTGCTGAATTATCTTGTCTAACAGAAAGTTTCAGTATATTAAACATTATTTCGAAGTCGATGTTATTTATTTTTAAAAGACAAAGTAGATGTTGATAGAACCCGGAAAATTACTTGCCCAGATCGATTCCCCTGCCGACCTGAAAAAATTCAACAAAGAAGAACTTGTAATTATTTGTGATGAGTTGAGACAATTTATTATAGATAATGTATCAGTATATGGCGGGCATTTTGGGGCAAGTTTGGGTGTGGTGGAGCTGACTGTAGCTTTACACTACGTGATGAATACCCCTTATGACCAGTTGGTCTGGGATGTGGGGCATCAGGCATATGGGCATAAAATTTTAACCGGTAGACGTGATATTTTTCATACCAATAGGCTCTATAAAGGTATGTCCGGATTTCCGAAAAGAAAGGAAAGCGAATATGACACCTTCGGAGTAGGGCATTCCAGTACATCTATTTCGGCAGCTTTGGGAATGGCCGCTGCGTCAAAATATAAAGGTGACAAACTAAGACAACACATAGCAGTAATAGGTGATGGTTCTATGACCGGTGGGATGGCCTTTGAAGCCATGAATCATGCCGGCGT
>DATHVH010000431.1:0-7794 GCA_035461405.1 Anditalea sp. | reverse complement strand
GGTACCTCGGTATCTGGAATAGTCTCATCATCCATGTTAAAAACATATTCCAGTACCAATTCTGCCAGTGAATCTATAGGATCCTGGTGCTTCAGCATTAAGCTGTCTATTTCAGATGCATGATAAAAATTTGCAGAAAGGTTGATAAAGTTGACCAACATCAAATAGGTCAATCCTTTCCAATACCAACTGTTTTTTATTTTTTTTATCATTTATGCAAAGTTACAGAATCTTTGGCAGTTCCCACACACTATATAAAGTAGAATAAATAGTCTATAATACATAGGAGTTCTACATGTTAAATCCACTATTTCAAATTGTCAAAACCATTACTTCCATTTAATTTATTGCAAGATCCACCATTGATTGTTAAATAGAAGTTTATAAAATAACGAGAGCCCTATGCGTTGATTATTTACTATTGACAAAATTGGGTATAATTATATATGATATCATGATCAGCGCATTCTAACATATCCAGTTAATATGTATATTTGCTCAATCAAACCGCATTACCATGTCCACTCCAAGTGTAGGGAAATCCATTCTTTCTGCCAAGTGTCCCCAGTGTAGAAAGGGTGATATGTTTTCAGTTCCTTTATATAGTTTTTTTAAATTGACCGAAGTTAATAAGAGATGCCCTCAATGTGGGGCAAACCTACACCCAGAGCCTGATTTTTATTATGGGGCGATGTATATTAGTTATGCATTTTCAGTTGCTCTGTTTATTAACGTAATGATCATATTGAATATTTTCTTTGATAATCCAGAACTATGGGTATATATAGTGGCAGTGGTAGGTGCTAACATATTACTCCTGCCTTTTATGCAGCGTTATAGTAAGGTTCTCTATCTTTATGGACTTGGTAAATTGAAATATAAAAAACAGGACAGCAATAAAGTGTAATTGCATTATTTTCAGATTATTTGGTATGTAATTTGTTTTGGAGGTTTCAAAATAGCAGATATTTGTTTTCTAAGCTGCTGATAATAGAGAACATATGAAAAAACGAATTTGGGTACCGCTTGCATTACTGCTATTGATATTTTTGTTCCTTCATTTTGCTTTGGAACCAATAGTTCTTAAAAGAGTAAACAGGGCTTTAGCTACTATGGATGGCATGTATGGTAGTGTGGATGATATTCACATCCATCTTTATCGTGGCGCCTATCAGATCGATTCATTGAAAATTTTTGACGAAGAGCGGGAGGATATTCCTTTCTTTGCAGCTGATATCATCGATATTTCCTTAGAATGGGGAGCACTTTTTAAAGGTAGGGTAGTAGGAGATATTCATTTTGAGAGTCCTGTATTAAATCTAATATCTAATGGAGAAGAGGTGGAAGACGGTGAGAATGTAGACTTTGCACATGTATTGGATGAATTGATGCCGTTGAATATAAATACATTTACAATACATAATGGAGAAGTCCATTATTTGGATCCTACTTCAAGCCCTAGAGTGGATTTGTTTTTTAAAGATCTGAATGTAAATGCCACCAATCTGGGGAATGTCAATGATGATAATAGAGCCTTGCCATCAGCCGTTGCCATCAATGCCACTACGATAGGAGGAGGACTCATAGAAGGACACGTTGATTTGAACATTCTTAAATCCCAGCCCGACTTTGATGCTGTGATTGAAATGGATAGGGTAGACCTTTTAGCCTTAAATGAATTTACAGAGGCTTATGCTAATTTCACATTTGAAGAAGGGCAGTTATATGCTTCTACAGAAATAGCCATGAAAGATGGTGTGTTTGAAGGATATTTAAAGCCTGTATTTGAAAATGTCAAAGTCATAGATCTGCAGGATGAAAATTCCTCTTTCTTACGTAAAGCTTGGGAAGTGGTGGTAGGAGCAGCTTTTAAGATTTTTGAAAACCCAAAAGAAGAGCAGGTGGCCACCCGAGTGCCATTTCAAGGTGATACAAATGACACCAATGTAAGAGTGGTGCCAACCATCATCAATGTGCTTAGAAATGCTTTTATAGAAGCATTCTCTAAAAGTCCTGACCATGATATAAGTTTTGAAAACTTGTAAAAAATAGTGTCTGAGATAATTGTAGAAAATATCTTTTATTTTACATCATAAAATTAAAAAAAAATGCCCATTGAAGACTTTACTTCTTTGGGCTTTTTAATATTATACGTAATTACAAGTTAAACTCCTAGGGACCAACCTTCTCTGTATTCCCTTTTGACAAATTGATTAGCTTCGTCAAAGTTGGTGACTTTCATATTTTCACCATCCCACATCAATTTAATGTTTCTTCCAGGGTAAGTAAATCTTCCTTCTTGTCCATCCACTTGTTTTCTTATATCCTGACTTCTAATGGCAAGATTTCCCATAAGTACAGACTCTGTAAGAGGACCGGCTATCGAAAAAGGTGAGCTCAGATTTTTGAATTCTTCGCTGCCATGGCCAGCAATGCAGGCTTCCACCCATTGGGCATAATGACCGTTGTCTCCTCCTTTTACTCTAGGAATAGTTTGAGGTACATTTACTTCTTCAGTCCTCGAGGTAGGTAAGAGCAATGGATTGCGTCCATA
Source organism: Anditalea sp. (assembly GCA_035461405.1). Lineage (GTDB taxonomy): Bacteria > Bacteroidota > Bacteroidia > Cytophagales > Cyclobacteriaceae > Anditalea. The sequence continues at coordinate 5,240 of DATHVH010000431.1, read as the reverse complement.
AGTAGAGGCCATCATCTTTCCCTTGGAACCTTCGATGATTACCCCGTTTCCCCCATCACCCATTATTTCATTAGGCCCCAGTTCCTCCGGTCTAACGGGCTGTATACCTCCATCCATCCAGTGAAATTTTATGCCTTCTTTACCGTCTTTTCCAGCAAACCTAAGCGTAACAGAAGAGGAAGGAGGACAGCTTTCTGGAAAATAACCACGTTTAAATTCATCTACATACACTGATCCGACACTGCATTCTGCCTCAGTGGGATATCCTGATCCCAAAACCCTGAATGGAGGTTCCATGATGTGGCAGGCCATATCTCCAAGTGCACCGGTACCATAATCCCACCAGCCTCGCCAGTTAAAGGGAACCAGATTGTTTACATATGATTTTTTTGGCGCAGTGCCCAGCCATAGGTCCCAATCCAATTCAGCTGGTATGGGGGTGCCATTTTCTGGCCAGGGGATGCCTTGAGGCCATACCGGTCGGTCTGTCCAGCAGTGAACTGTATGTGCTTCTCCAATCAGTCCTGCGTTATACCACTCCATCATTTTCCGCACACCATCACCAGATGATCCCTGATTTCCCATTTGGGTCACCACTTTATAGTCTTCTGCAGCTTTGGTCAAGACCCTAGCTTCATAGATATCATGGGTCAAAGGTTTCTGAACATATACATGTTTGCCCAATTGCATAGCAGCCATCGCTTGTACGGCATGGTTATGATCAGGAGTTGACACCGTAACTGCATCTATATTTTTATGCTCCTTGTCAAGCATTTCACGATAGTCTTTATAATATTTTGCCTTAGGGTAATCCTTTCTCGACTGCGCTGCCCGACGGTCATCTACATCACAAAGAAAAGCAATACTGGCTTTGCCAGAATTATGTACTCCTTTCACATCACCATAGCCCATGCCTCCTACACCGATGCCTGCTACGCGAAGCATGTCACTAGGTGCGGTATAGCCCGGACCACCCAATACATTTCTTGGTACTAAATAAAATCCAGCAATGGCTGTGGCGGTGGTTTTTAGGAAATTTCTTCTGGTTTGAGAGATACCTGACAATTGATCTTTTTTCATGAATTCATTTTTTATATCCAGCCAGAATACAGAAAGCTGGGGGTTAGGGTTTGTTGTTTGGTAAAAACCAAGGATCAATATATTAAAAAGTTTTTGAAAGGCGGAATGCTTAAGTCAATTAATTAAAATAGTATCATGACGGTAGAATTAAGTATTGATATAATTTGAACTCACACCAAAATTTAATTTTTAGTAAACCTAAAAAGATCAGTTTAACAGGAATTATCTCAAACTCGATATCCTGCATCAGGTCATGTGTTGGTTAACGATTTAGAAGTTAATAGAATTTGGCTATTGAATCTTAGAAAAACTATAACTATTACGGTACAATAGAAGCAAAAAAGAACAGCTGAGAACTGTTCTTTAGAGTTAAGTATAAATTTTATAGTAAATACGCATTCGTGCCATTAGCAAAATAAAATAAGGTCCAAACTTAAATATTGCTATAATTGGGACAATCTACGGAGGGCCATCGACTGCTTACCTTTTATTTCGATAAATCTATCGCCCTCTCCACATCCTGAATAATATCATCTGAATGCTCAAGACCTACGGATAACCTTACAAGACCATCCACTATTCCCACTTTGGCTCGTTCTTCCTGAGTGAGTTTGCTATGTGTAGTGGAGGCTGGGTGGGTAACTATACTTCTACTATCTCCCAGATTAGCGGTGATTGAAATCATCTGAAGATGGTCGATAAATTTTTTAGCCCTTTCCAGCCCTCCTTTAAAGTCCAAGGTGATTATACCGCCACCCTTTTTCATCTGTTTCTTTGCCAGCTCGTATTGTGGGTGGGATTTAAGAAATGGATATTTTACATTTTCCAGATGTGCATTTCCTTCAAAATATTCTGCAATTTTTAATGCGCTTTCACAGTGTCTGTCCATTCTTACCGGTAGGGTCTCCATACTTTTGGCGAGTAACCATGCATTGAATGGAGATATGGCTGGTCCTGTGTGCCGGGTAAAAAACTGCACCTCGTCCATCAGATCTTGATTGCCCAAGATCAGACCACCCAAAACCCTACCTTGCCCGTCTATATATTTAGTAGCAGAGTGAGTCACCAGATGAGCTCCCCACTTGGCCGGTTGCTGCAGATACGGGGTAGCAAAGCAGTTGTCTACCACCAATATCAAATTATGGGCATTTGCAAAAGCACCTATCCATTCCAAATCAATTATTTCTAATCCTGGGTTGGAAGGAGTCTCTATGAAAATCATTTTGGTATTAGGCTGGATGAGCTTTTCCCAATTTTCTACGTCGCTCACCTCTCCATAGGTATGGGTAATTCCCCATTTAGGAAAAACTCTGGTAAGCAATTGATGGGTAGATCCAAAAAGGCTTCGGGCTGCAAGTACATGGTCACCCTGCTGCAGCAAACCTGCGATACTGCCAAACATGGCTGCCATGCCTGAGGAAGTGGCTATGCCGTCATCCGTGCCTTCCATAGCACATACTTTGGCAATCAGATCGCTGGAATTGGGATTGCTATATCTAGAATAAATATTTCCCTGGATTTCATCGGCAAACATTTGCCTGGCTTCTTCCGCACCTTCGAAGGTGAAGCTGGATGTTAAATATATGGGGGCAGAGTGTGTTCTTTGGTCAGAACTGGCCGCGACGGTTCTTACCGCCCGCGTTTCGTCGTTTTGATAGGTCATAATGTCTAATTTATAGTTCCCGATATTTGGGGTAGGTTTTGGCACCTCTCCTACGTCAAGGGCGGTTGCCAGAGGGTCAGGGAGCCTAATCTCTCACCTCTTCTTTATAAATCAGTTTCCTGAAGTAGCTGCAAAGTAAATCCATCCTTTCGGGTAAAACAAACAATGAAGGATAAATTGTGTATTGATTAGATAAATGTTAATAAGAAAGTCAGAAAAACAGAGATTTAAGTGTGACTTTGTCTTTTATAAAATTTCATTAAGAAAACATAAGAGTAATATTTTCTAATTTTATTTATTTATCAATTTAAGATCGATTAACGGGGATTTTATTCGCTGGGGATTACATCCTCAGCATCTTTCACTGGACTTAAATTATTTAATTCTTCTTCGGTGAAAAGGCGGGAATGAATCATAAACCGTATACCCATCGGTATTTCTATACTGAAACTGCTGCCCCTCCCAGGTGTGATGTCCAGTGTCAATTGGGTATGTTTCCAGTATTCAAACTGGTCTTTGCTCATAAAAAAGTCGCATCCATATACCTCTCCCAGCCAGACATCACTGCCTCCCACTTTAAAATCACCTTTTTCGAAACACATAGGGGATGAACCATCACAGCATCCTCCACTTTGGTGAAACATAAGTTCGCTTCCAAACCTCTTTCTTAAGGTGTCAATAGTCTCTTTTGCTTTTTCAGTAATTAATACTCGTGAGGTCATAGTGTAGTGATTAGTTGGATTAGTAGATTAAATGGGATTGTAGGAATAGTTGGATTAGGATATTAATTTTTAGTAAAGTAGAGTGCAATGTAATTCGATGATTTATGGTTAAGATCGATCTGAAATCTGAAATCAAAACAGGAATGGGTGACTAATGGATGTCTAAAAGAGTATAATCTCTTTTGCGACATACACTAATCACCATTCCCATAAAACTTAATCATCAATCAATAATTAACTAATAACTAGTCAACCAATTTCTAAAAACTATAATTAATTTGACTAATCACTAATCTAATCATTTAACTTTTCACTAAAAGAATCCAAGCTTATTCTTATCATAAGAGATCAACATGTTCTTGGTCTGGCGATAGTGATCCAGCATCATCAGATGGTTTTCTCTGCCGAAACCTGACTTTTTATATCCACCAAATGGGGCGTGGGCTGGATAGGCGTGATAACAATTTACCCACACTCTACCTGCTTGGATAGCCCTAGGAATCTGATATAGCTCATGAGCATCTCTGGACCACAGTCCGGCACCTAAGCCATACATGGTGTCATTCGCTATTTCTAAGGCTTCTTCAGTAGTTTTAAATGTGGTTACACATACAACTGGACCAAAGATTTCTTCCTGGAAAATTCTCATTTTATTATGGCCCTTGAATATAGTAGGACGTATATAATATCCTTCTTCAAGGCCACTATTTAAACTGGCTTTATCACCGCCACAAAGAACTTGGGCTCCTTCTTCTTTACCTATGTTCAGATAAGAAAGGACTTTTTCAAACTGATCGTTTGAGGCTTGGGCTCCCATCATCGTATCTTCTGCAAGTGGATGACCCATCTTGATGGCATTGGTTCTTTCTACCACTTTTTCCATAAATACATCATAGATATCTTCATGGACCAGAATCCTGGATGGACAGGTGCAGATCTCTCCCTGATTAAGGGCAAACATAACTGCTCCTTCTACAGCCTTGTCAAAAAACTCATCATCTGCATCAGCTACCGATTTCATAAATATGTTGGGAGACTTACCTCCAAGTTCCATAGTAACCGGTATAAGGTTTTCTGATGCATACTGCATGATCAATCTACCAGTAGTAGTCTCTCCTGTAAAAGACACCTTGGCAACTCTAGGTGAAGAGGCCAACGGTTTTCCTGCCTCAGGGCCAAAACCAGTTACCACATTTAATACTCCTGGAGGAAGCACATCTGCGATGAGTTCCATCAGCACCATAATGCTAGTCGGAGTCTGCTCAGCCGGTTTTACTACTGTACAACATCCGGCTGCTAGAGCAGGTGCTATTTTCCACGTAGCCATTAGGAGCGGGAAGTTCCAAGGTATGATCTGTCCCACTACACCCAGTGGCTCATGGAGGGCTATACTTACGGTATGCTCATCATGTTCAGAGATAGAGCTTTCATCAGCTCTGATCACTCCTGCAAAATATCGGAAATGATCTATCACTAATGGAAGATCAGCAGCACGGGTTTCTCTTAGTGCTTTTCCATTATCGATAGTTTCCACTCGGGCGAGATGCTCAAGGTTTTCTTCTATGATATCAGCAATTTTATTCAATAATTTACTTCTATGGGCAGCAGAAGTTTTACTCCAGCTAGGGAAAGCTTTATGGGCTGCATCCAACGCTTTTTCAATATCTGCTTTATTACCTCTCGCAGCTTTAGAGAATGGTTTACCATCAATAGGACTAATATTATCAAAATATTCGCCAGAGGATGGAGCTACCCATTCACCCCCTATAAAGTGA
>DATHVH010000430.1:0-1921 GCA_035461405.1 Anditalea sp. | reverse complement strand
AAACAAATACGTCAATTGGAAAGTGATTTTGAATAAGAGAGGAGGGTGTGGAAATAACCTTCAAATATAATATAGTCCTCTTTTTAGATGAGCTACATATAAAAAGATATTATTTTTAGTATACCAAGTTTTTTTAATGGTTAGATTATTTAGGTCAGAATAAAAGTTTGTAATTTTGCACTAATACATTTTTAAAATTTTATATAAATGTTCATGCAAGTGTATTTTTTATTGCTGAGTTGGGGATATTAAAAATAATTTACCATTCTAAGTAGGGTGGCATAAAAAAGTAATAAATTCTAAATAAATAGATAAAAAGAGGTGTAATCTATAAAACCAATTATTTGGTATATCAACAGATAGGTATGATTGCTTGAATATTAAGAAGTGGTAGTCCTGGAGTCTTACTCCATAAATAAATCGTTTTAATATTAAACTTTCTCTATATGAATAATTTAGACACTGTAAACCAAATCTATAATGCTTTTGGAAAAGGCGACATCCAAACTATTTTAGAATGCCTGGCAGATAACGTAAAATGGGAGCAATGGTCGGATAATAGTGCCCAGAAAGCAGGAGTACCCTGGATGCAAGCTAGACAAGGAAAGGAGGGTGCATTAGAATTTTTCAAAATTGTGAGTGAATTCAATGTTAAAGATTTTCAACTACTATCAATCATGGGAAATGAGACGCAAGTAGCGGTTGAAATAATTTTTGAAGCCAATATTCCATCCACAAATGGTCATTACCGCGATGAAGAAATTCATTTATGGACATTTAATGATGAAGGCCAAGTAGTACGGATGCGGCATTACACAGATACGCATAAACATATAGCCGCTGCCACTCAAAAATAGTAAACATAAATATTATATTTATGCATCTATACTTTGTGAAATAGATGAAAGCACTTTTAGTTATGCCGTACTTTAATTTAAAGAAAGGGCTAAAAAAAACATACCAAATCATAAAAGTTGAAATATGTCCATTACCAAAGAAGCAGATTTAATAGGAATGAAAAAAGTAAGTGATGTTGTTGCTTACACCCTAAAAGAAATGAGGAATTATGCCCAGCCAGGTATGACCACCAAACAGCTTGACGACTTCGGTGCAAATATCCTGAAAGATTTTGGTGCAAATTCAGCCCCATATATGACATATCGATTTCCAGGTTGGACTTGCATAAGCATCGACAATGAATTTTGCCATGGAATACCCTCCGCAAAAAGAATATTAAAAGAAGGACAACTTGTAAATATTGATGTATCAGCAGAATTAAACGGTTTTTGGTCAGACAACGGAGCCTCTTTTGTGCTTGGCAATGATATAATCGGACATCAAAAGCTTGTTGACGCTTCCAAGGAAATTTTGAGGTTAGCAATAAGCCAGATTAAGGGGGGAATTAAGATTTCAGATATTGGGCATCTTATGGAAAGTGAAGCGAAAAAACGAGGATATAAGGTCATTAAAAATTTAGGGGGGCATGGTATCGGTAGAAATTTACACGAGCAACCGGATGAGTTATTTAACTTTAAAAACCGGTTTGACCAAAGACGTTTTAAGAAAAATTCAGTTGTGGCCATTGAAACTTTTATATCCACCACGTCAACTTATGCAATAGAGAAAAATGACGGTTGGACGCTAACTGGAAACAAAGGTGGCTATATGGCCCAACACGAACATACAATAGTAATTACCGATAATAAACCTATTATTCTGACCGAGAAAAATGAAATATGGAATTGACTTTTATCGTAGCTCCAGCTATTCGTCATTAGTCTTTTAATGAATGTATCTTCAATTTCAATTCTTTTATAGCTCTTTTTCTATTACCTCCGATTTATTAAAGTCGCTCAAGTCATGGGTTATCAGTATCTTGTGTGGGAGGTATTGTCTTGTACAGATTTCAGGCTATATGATT
>DATHVH010000429.1:0-1657 GCA_035461405.1 Anditalea sp. | reverse complement strand
GGTATATCTTTTGTAATGCGCAGAAAGAACAGTTCCTTCAATCCAAAATGCTTAGGAAGAATATTAGTGATGCGGTACACCAGGGTTTCAGGCGTCACATTATATTTTTCAATTAAACCCAGCAGTCTCTGTTCATTTAGATTTTCCTGGCCAAGAAAATCTTCCAGGTCTTTTGTAATCTCTTTTTCAGAAATAATCAGTGCGCAACTAAAATAGCTTGCCTTAAAATGATTCAATATTTCTTCAAAAGACTTTATACTTACCCAAGAGGAAGAATATGTTCTAACTTTAAGGCTTAAGTATGCATACCCCAGCTCTCTTCCAAATATAAAAAGCTTTTGATTTTCAGTGAGCAGGGGATTGTATAACAGTTTGTTTGTTTTGCCGGGAAAAAGTACTGTTCTGGTACCACGTAAACTTTCCTCTTCATTAAAATCAAATGCTACGAATTGATAATTGAATTTTTCTTCCAGTAATTTTTGGTAAAGGGAAGAATCATCCATTCCGATAAGGTTATTTTCTTTCTTAAACTGCAGGACATCCTTCTCTATTTCAGGGAAATAATTGTCATGCATCTCCTGGTAGGCTCTTAAAGATGAGAGCAGGAATTCCTCCATGGATATATCATATGCCCGGCTGATATCCATAAGCGTCACTATGAAGGCATTCAATTTAGATGGAGCATTTGAAAGCAGCTCGATAAAAGCAGGCACGTCTATTCCAAAAAGTTCCAGCGGCAATTCTGAAAGGATTTCCGAGAACAATAGATCGGATATAGGCTTCATCTTATCTTCCAGCTGAAGCGATACCATATAGTCATAACTCACCCCGAATGCTTCTGCTAACTTGAAGATCTTATCTGCTTTTGGATATTTTTTGGATTTTTCTATTTCATTAAGGTAGGAAATAGATATGCCGGTAATGGCTGATAATTCCTGCAATGACATATTTTTTTGCTGGCGGAGGATGCGGGACTTTAGGCCAAAAATAACTCGAATGTGCTCTTCTTTCACTGCTGATGCGTTTTTTCCTCTAAGTTAAGGAAATAAGAAGGATTATTTATATAAAGTAGAAATGAGTTAATAAAAAGAAATTTAGTAAAAAGCGAAATTTCGCTTTTTATTTTAAATTCGTTTTTGTAGTTTTAAATATCCGTTCACTAAAACACAATAACGATGACCACAATGATCCCAGACACTAAGCTCCAGGTAACAGGGAAGATACCTGAGGCATACCACTACATATTAAGCAAAGAGGCTTTGGAGTTTTTGATATTTTTAGAATCCAGATTTAGGAACCAAAGGATCCGGTTGATTAACCAGCGGCAGGAAATCCAAAAAGCCATTGATGGTGGAAACCTGGAAAAGGTGCTGTCATCCATTCCTGAAATAGGAGGAGACTGGCAGATAGGAAATGTTCCTGATGATCTCCAGGACAGAAGAGTAGAGATCACTGGTCCGGTAGACAGGAAAATGGTGATCAATGCTATGAACTGCGGTGCAAAGGTTTATATGGCTGATTTTGAAGATGCTACATCCCCTACATGGGAGAATATCATCAGCGGACAGATAAATCTATATGATGCTATAAGAAACCAGATCGATTTCACAGCTGAGAATGGAAAAAGTTATCAGCTGAACACAGATCATGCTGTGCT
>DATHVH010000428.1:0-4930 GCA_035461405.1 Anditalea sp. | reverse complement strand
TTTGGCTATTTGTTCACTAAAGGGTTTATTGATAATCACTTTGCCTTTATAGGGGGATATGATGGCCTGGATGGAGGGAAGAAGATCCGCGAAGCTGTCCAGCACAATGGTAAACCCCTGCTCCTTGACAAGAGCGGGTGAAAAATCCTTGTGTTCCAATAGCATTTCAATATTGGTTAAGACAGTTTCAGGATTGCTGTCATTTTCTACACCCAGCATAAAGACAAATTCCGAAAAGGCATCTACTGCGGAAAAAACATGGCCCGTCCCTGCACCTGTCGGTACTTTAAACATAAAAAATGCAATATATTCACATGGTCTGGTAGCAAGGGGAAAGTTTATCATGCTTTAAAGTTAATGGTCAATTTTTATTGATCAATATTACAAATCAATGTTATCCTCAATTATCATGTTAAAGCCTTAAATCTTTTAGAGCGCCTATTGATTGGATAAATCCCCTGAAATGGCCAGCGAGATTTCCTACACAACCTAATAATATTGATAAAAATTAAACTAATACTGCTCACTGATCATTTCTCCAACTTCTCTTCAAATCTCAGTTTCCTAATTTTCTCTGACACCCTGCCCCTCTCTCCTATCCTGATCATCCAGAGTATAAATCTGAAGTATTTTTTATCGCTTTTAATAAGGTAAGTCTTTCGGGCTATAGCTTCATCCCGGACCTGGATGCAGTGGTCTATTTCTGACTGGGGCGTGTAATAGAGTTCTTTGGCAAAACGCCATGCACCATCTCTTGCCATCTTCATGCTGAAGTCCACCAGCATGTTGTCATATTTACCGGTTTTGCGGAGTATGAATCGCAGCGGTGGCCAGATGGTGGAGAGGTTGTGCTGTATGTCATCGACCAGTGAGGCCAGGATAGCGTTGATATGATAAAAGTCTTTCTCCAAATCCTCTATGGGCTTGTTCCCAGCTACTTTGGCGGTGGCAATTCCCAAGTCCAGGTTGATGTGGGCATTCATGCCTATCAGCAGGTGCTGCATGGTGATGGGCCAGGTCTCTTTTGCCAGATCAAATGCTTTTTGCCAGGAGGCAGCCACTTTCCTGCTTTTTCGGTAATCATCATAGGCATCTATATACATCCTGGCAAAGACCACATCCAGTTCTTCCATCCTGGGATTGTCCTCAAACGTCCCCATTTCAATATGCTCCTTTATCCGATAAGTAACCCTCCTATACATCACCGCAAAATAGCCAAGGGCATCCTCCCCCGCTTCACATTCTGCTATGATTAAGTCCAACCTTTCCAGCACATCATCTATAGTGATCATTTCTTTAAGTAGTGGTTTATCAAAAGTTGTTTTGGCCATGGCGGTAGATATAAAAATCAGTAATTCAGTTGTCTACCTAAATATAGTAATTTTTTGGGGATGCCTACCACCTATTGTCTTGCTACTTGCTACTAAAATCTTGTCACAAGGATCATGGATCGTACGCAAGATTAAACTCAAAGCTCCCCCTATAGCATGACACAAACTACATACCACATACCATATACCAAAAACAAAATACCTACCTATAAACTCTAGACTTCGTCTGGCTTATAGTGATAGTAAAGCAGGTGCCGGTTCCATATTTGCTCTCAACACCTATTTTACCCCCTGCGTTGGTAATTATTTTCTTGATCAGATACAATCCTATGCCTGATCCTTCGGCAGCGATCGTCTCATCATGCACACGGGTGAATTTGGAGAATATTTCACCTATCATATTTTCTTTTATGCCAATGCCATTATCCTCAAATGATAATACAATCGCTTCATCTACCTTTTTACTTTTTATCGATAAGGAAAGTACTCTGTCCGGTGATCTATATTTGACGGCATTGTTTATCAGATTTAAAAATATGCTGCGCAGATTCTTTTTGGAGAAATAAATTTCTGTTTCTTTCAGATCCACCCATATTTTGACCCCAGATGATTTCAATGAATCATTGATACTCTGCTTCACTTCTTTTAAAAGTTCCAGCAAGTTTACCTTTTCTGTCTGATCGTTTTCCAGATCGATCGTGGTGATGCTCGATAGCTCTGCAATGGTCTCTTTTAATCTTATAACTGATTCAATAAGGGGAACTGTCAATGTTTTTACTTCCTCCAAATCTTCGGAAGTCTTGATATGGGAAAGCAGCCCCTCCATATTATCCAGTGGTGCAGTAAGATCATGGGAAGCCGAATAGATAAAAGTATCCTGGTCATTTTTGATCTCCATCAGTCTTCTATTGGCTTCCTGTATAATGTGCTTAGATTGCGTAATATCCGTTATATCATTAAATGTAAGGACTATACCATCTGATTTATTGTCCTGTGATCGTATATAGGGTACTATCATCATCGCATAACTTCTACCATCTGTGGTTTCTATGTTTTTCTCTAAAGGATGCTGGGTATCTATTACTGTTTTAATGTCCTCAAGCAAAGTGGAGAAGATAATATTAGTAGAAATATCAGCCAAAGGTCTCCCGATATCACTTTCTTTAATATTGATCTGCTTAATGGTAATCGGATTATATTTTTTCAATATCAAATGCTTATCGATATATAGCTGAGTAATATGTGTACTTCTGAAGTAATTATCCAAATCATCATTTAAATCTGCCAACTCTTTGATTTTATGCTGGTACTCAAGGTTTACCGTATTTAGTTCCTCATTGATGGACTGTAACTCTTCATTGGAGCTCTGCATCTCTTCATTGCCGGAGAGAAGCTCCTCGTTATAAGATTGAATGTCATTATAGGAGTCGTTAAGGGAATCATGCGCTTGCTGGAGTTTTTTCTTTGTTTCGGCAAGTTCCAGTTCTAGATCTTCCATATACCTGCGTGTATACTTTTCCCTATCAAACATTTCGACACTATTATTGGAGCTATTATTTAATTCTCCTTCCGCAAAATATATAAGTACTATCCGCTGACCGGTTTTAGTATCATCTACGATAGGTTTAACAAGGATATTGACAGATCGGGTATTATTATTCAAGGTAAAAGTGATGTCGTTCACAGCCACTTTCATATTTTCCCTCAATGCTTTTTGGATAGAAGTTCCCACCGCTATTGATAGCTCATCAGGTAATAATTTTAATAAATCATTATTAAAAAGTATAGGGAGCAGATATTTTTCATAATTTCCGAAGGGCAACAATACTTTATAGTATTCATCTATACTTACCCCTGCCAAATATCCTGCTTCTTCCATAGAGGAAACGGTAAGAAGAAAAGGTAGATTTTCAGAGTAATCTGTTTTCACCGGTTTAAATTTCTTTGATGCGTAAGTAAATTTTTTAAATTCCAATCGTTGCGGTGTATAGGTATTATAATGTGAACTATTATTATCCTCTGTGTTTTTATATATTTTCCAATTTTTGTCGATTTCAATAAAAACATCCTTATAGGATCCTAAACCTTCACTGGGACCCAAAAACAGATAACCTTCAGGATTTAGACAATAATTAATCGTAGCAAAAATCTTCTTTTGCAGCGTAGAGTTAAAATAGATCATCAGGTTACGGCAGCTGATGAGGTCAATCCGGCCATAGGGAGGTTGATGAATGATATCATGCTTCGCAAAAATGATCATCTTTCTGATGCTCTCTTTGACTTTGTATTGATCGCCGGATTTTATAAAAAAGTTGTTGAGCCGCTCTTCCGATACATTTTTACTGATGCTCTCATGATAGCAACCTTTGGATGCTTTGTTTAGGGCATCTTGATCTATATCAGAAGCAAATATTTTAACATCCAGTTCTCTTTTGACTTTTATAAGATGCTCTTTGATCAGAATGGCCAGGGAATAAGCTTCCTCACCGGTAGCACAGCCTATTACCCAAACTTTTAAAACATCTTCCAGAAGTTTCTTCTCTATTAGATCCGGTATGACTTCACTTTCGATTACTTCATATGCTTCATTGTCCCTGAAAAAACTGGTGACGCTTATCAAAAAGTCTTTTGCGAGAATTTCGATTTCTGAGGTGTTGCCTTTCAGTATGGCTATATAATCTTCAATAGTTTCAGCATTGTTGGCCAGCATCCTCCGGGTGATCCTTCTTATAATGGTAGCGCGTTTATATTCGGAAAAGTCTAAAGGGGTGTGGTTTTTTATCAGACTGTGAATTTCGGATAAGGCATCATCAGTGATATCCGTAAGTGGGGCAGCCAAATTGTCGGAGAATGTTTTATGATTAATATATTTTACTATCTCTGAGGGGATAAGTTTTGGTGCAAGTATGTGATCATAAAAACCAGATTCAATGGCGCTTTTCGGCATGTCCTTATATTCAGTGGATTCAGGATCTTGGACGATTACCATTCCCCCCATTTTTTTGATAGCCTTAATGCCTAAAGTGCCATCCGAACCATTCCCTGAAAGGACTATGCCGATGCTTTTGTTTCCAAGATCCTCAGCCAGAGAAGTGAAGAAAATATCCACTGCTGAATTGGGGGTAGAACTTGTTCGGTCTTTCAGTATAAGTTTTCCATCTGATATAGTCATATTTTTGCCTTCCGGCAATACATAAACACAATTGGAAAGGACCTCCATCCCATTCTCTGCTACATATATTTTAAGCTTGGAATGTTTGGTCAGGAGTTCTTTCATGAAGCTTTTGTGATCAGGGGAAAGATGCTGGATAATAACATATGCTACCGCATCAGTAGGCGTATAATCAAAAAGTTCGTGAATGGCTCCCATCCCTCCGGCAGAGGCGCCAATGCCAATAATAAATTTTTCCGCTAGTACCGAACTTGGGCCGGTGCTGCTATGAGTATTGTCGGTGATTTCCATGAGCAGCTTTAGTGTGAAGATTGGAACCGATTATCGTTTTGATGATAATAGATAGTCAGTCTTTTCAAGTTACTCATTAATAGTCTCTTTAAATAATTCTTTGGAATCTATTCTTATTATTTTTTATATCCGCAGC
>DATHVH010000427.1:0-4242 GCA_035461405.1 Anditalea sp. | reverse complement strand
CCAGCTACAGCCTCATTTTCTATTTAATAGTTTAAATTCAATAAATGCTTTGATGATCAGCCGGCCTGAAAAAGCCAGAGAAATGGTATTCCAACTTTCGGATTTCTTACGGGGAACCATAAGAAAAGAGACTGAGCAATTAGTGGATTTTTCAGAAGAATTACATACTTTAAAGCTTTACCTTGATATAGAAAAAGTGAGGTTTGGGCATAGGTTACATGTAGAAGTCAATGCGGATCAAAATACTTTTGGTCTTCAGCTACCGGCATTATTGCTGCAGCCTCTTGTGGAGAATGCCGTTAAGTTTGGCCTTTATGGAATGTTAGGAGAGGTTTCTATTTCTATAAATGCGATGTTACAAAGCAGAAACCTACACATCATAATCAGTAATCCATTTGACCCTACAGATACACCTCCTCCTGGTTCGGGTTTTGGTCTCCAGGCAGTAAAAAGAAGACTATACCTTGTATTTGGTCGGCATGACCTTATTAATATTAGTAAGACCAATGATATTTTTAGGGTGACCATAAACATCCCCCAACTAAAATGATAAAAGTAATCGTGATAGATGATGAGCCTTTGGCAGTGGATATTATAAAGGAATATCTTAAAGGGCATGCGGATATGGAAGTGTCAGCAACTTGCCATGATGGATTTTCAGGATTTAAGACTATACAGGAACAGAAACCTGATTTAGTGTTCTTAGATGTTCAGATGCCTAAGATCAGTGGGTTTGAGATGCTGGAATTACTTGAAGAGCCACCTGCTATAATATTTACTACGGCCTTTGATAGATATGCTATTAAAGCCTTTGATAATAATGCTATCGATTATCTTTTAAAACCATTTTCGCAGGAACGTTTTGATAAAGCAATACAGAAATACAGGCAACAATTGCCAGAAGAAAGACAAAAAGCCTATCGGGATTTAACTTCCGATAAAGTTAATGAGGGTGCTATCACTCGGATAGTGGTAAAAACCGGGAATAGTATCCGAATAATTTCATTGAAAGATATCCTATATATAGAGGCGGCAGATGATTATGTTTATTTCTATACTGAAAGTGAGAAATTTATTAAAACCCAAACTTTAAAATCTCTTGAAAATGGACTTGATGATAAGCTTTTTGTCAGAATCCACCGATCTTATATCGTCCAGGTACAGCAGATCAATAAAATAGAACCTTATGAAAAGGAAGGGCATGTAGTCATGCTTAAAAATGGCCAAAGACTGCCGGTAAGTAAGACAGGATATTCTAAGCTAAAAGCATCTTTGGGTTTTTAAAGGAAGAGAAAAAAAAATCTGTTCCGAGTAAACGGAACAGATGGATTAATATTCGTCTTCGTTAAAGAAGAAATCATCTTTCGTAGGATAGTCTGGCCAGATCTCCTCGATATTCTCATACGGTTCACCGTCATCTTCAAGTTCCTGAAGATTCTCTACCACCTCGAGAGGAGCACCTGAGCGAATTGCAAAATCAATTAACTCGTCCTTGGTAGCTGGCCATGGTGCATCTTCTAAATAAGATGCAAGTTCTAAAGTCCAATACATAGTTTCAAAATTTTTATGTTGCCGTGTTAACGGGTTGCAAAAATATAAATTCTTTTAAGATTTCATATCCAAACCCACAAATACTTTTATAGTTCCTTTAGTAAATAATTTTTTACGTCCAATTTCCTTTTATATCCTCCGATTTTTCTTTGTAAAATCATATCAAAACTTCCTTCAGGTGCACGGAAATTATCAGCATTGTTTTGGATAGTTTCCAGCTCTTTTTGGTCCCTATGAATCAAATCTCTGAGCAGGTGTATTTTAGCCTGTTTTTGCTCATTGACATTCATCTTATCATAATCAGGATTTTTGGATTTAACCAGACGCTGGAGGAAAGATTTTTCAAATACTACATCTGCAAAAAAGACGAAGTTTTTAGAAAATTGTTGTGCATCCCTGGGTTTTTTTGGAGGAAGTTGCTTCCATTCCCCCTGTAGTTTTTTAGCAGCGGCAAATACTTCTGAAGTAGGGTCGGATTTGGCGAGTTTTTTCATTTCATTCGCCATCTGCTCTGTCTTTTTGATCAGTTCACGAGGAGGAAGAAAGGCAGCCTGCTGAGCCACTCTTTTAAATTTGCTGAAGATCCGGTTATTGAGTTTTGAAAACTCATCCCATAAAGGTTGCCTCTTATCTGCAGGTACTCTTCCGGATTCCTTCCACTGTTTTTGAATCTTTTTACTGATCTCAAAAGCTTGTTTCACATCATGTAAATCATGTGCATCCCTTGCTTGTTGTACTAGAGCCTCGTAGACTTTTACATTTTCTTCTGCTTGTAGTGCAAGTCCGTCATAGTAATCCTTTCTGTTTTGGAAAAAATGCTCTACCGCTTCATTAAATTGATTTTCGATATCCTCTTCAAATTCTTTTTCTACAGGGCCGGTTTTAATCCAGCGAAGTTTTAGGTTTTTAAATTCTTCAGTAGTTTTTTTCCAGTCAGTGTCGTTTGTTAAAGCTTCTGCTTCTAGGATCAAACCTTTTTTTATTTCTAGATTTCTTTCTCTATTAGATTTGATGATCTCTTCTAAATAAGTTTCTAGATGGTTTAGCTCTTCTATCAGAGGTACAAAATCTCCAAGAGCATCATACTTCATCAGAGAGTCACGAAGGTGGATCAGCTTCATAAGGAAGGAACCCTTATTTTGGTTCTCCTCAATGTCTTTTTTCAAAGTGGCTACTTTGTCCTCTACCATTTTGAAGCGGTCTTCGAAGTATTTAAGAGTGGATTCTTCATCCTCCTTTACCTCTCCGATAATCCGGTCTTCCTGATTTAAAAAGCCTTTTAAGTATACTTTGTCTTCTTTAATGTATCCGTATGGATGCTCCATTGTGATCTAATAGGTTGGTGGTTATATATCTCCTCCTGGGTTTTTCTGCAAATTAATTAATTAAGAAGCATTTATCCTAAAAAAGAGCTTTTTTTGCCATCTTTGTTAGATAGAAAAATTTTAGACCTTAAGATAAAACTAAATTCTATGAGTTCAGAGAAAATTATATTTTCAATGGCTGGGGTATCCAAAATCTACCCTCCTCAAAAAAAAGTATTAAACAATATATACCTTTCATTTTTCTACGGTGCCAAAATTGGTGTGCTGGGTCTTAATGGATCCGGTAAAAGTTCCCTTCTTAGGATCATCGCTGGGACGGACAAAAACTTTAACGGTGAAGTGGTATTGTCTCAGGGCTATACTGTAGGTATGCTGGAGCAGGAACCTCAGCTGGATCCAGATAAAACGGTTAAGGAAGTAGTAGAAGAGGCAGTCGCTGAAACGGTAAACCTTCTCAAGGAATTTGAAGCCATCAATGAAAAATTTATGGACCCGGCCCTCATGGAGGATCCTGATGCCATGGACAAACTGATAGAACAGCAGGGTGAAGTTCAGCAGAAGCTGGATGCAGCCAATGCCTGGGAATTAGATGTGATGCTGGACAAGGCAATGGACGCCCTTAGACTTCCTCCAAGTGATGCTATAGTGAAGAACCTTTCCGGAGGAGAGAAAAGAAGAGTGGCACTTTGCAGACTGCTACTTCAGGAACCCGATGTGTTGTTACTGGATGAACCTACCAACCACCTGGATGCTGAGTCAGTACACTGGCTGGAGCAGCATTTAAAAAATTATAAAGGTACAGTCATAGCAGTGACCCACGATAGGTACTTCCTAGATAACGTGGCCGGATGGATTCTGGAACTGGATAGAGGTGAGGGCATTCCATGGAAAGGAAATTATTCTTCTTGGCTTGATCAGAAGCAACAGCGATTGAAGCAAGAGGAGAAAACCGAATCCAAACGTCAGAAGACCCTGGAAAGAGAGCTGGAATGGATCAGGATGTCTCCCAAAGCAAGACAATCTAAAGGTAAGGCTCGTCTAAGTGCCTATGATAGATTAGTAGGAGAGGATGCCAAAGAAAGGGAAGCAAAGCTGGAACTCTATATCCCGCCGGGACCTAGATTAGGCTCCAAAGTAATCGAAGTGAACAATGTTTCCAAAGCCTTTGGTGATAAGTTATTGTTTGAAGACTTATCTTTTTCACTCCCCCAGGGTGGGATAGTAGGAGTGATAGGACCAAACGGTGCGGGTAAATCTACTTTGTTTAAAATGATCACCGGAAACGAAAAGCCGGATTCAGGAAACTTTGAAGTGGGGGAGACTGTGCAACTGGCCTATGTGGATCAGGAGCACGATACACTGGACC
>DATHVH010000426.1:0-8374 GCA_035461405.1 Anditalea sp. | reverse complement strand
GCCACCTCTGTGATTCCTCCATTTTGGGAAACCCCACCAGTAGTTTCTATATCAACAATAGCATAAAGCATAACACAAAACTAACGCTATTTATCTTCTCTTAGTGGACTAATAATATAATAAAATTCAAAGAATATATTTAACCTTTTTTTCTTGAGCTTTGGCAGTTATTTCTACCGTTTAAGGTTTGGATTTTAATATTTTATATTGCTATAAAATTAATTTATATATCACAAATAGTTACTGCCTGAAAAGCGTAATGCCATAACAATTTATTAGTAAATTTAATAAAATTCTGACCCATGATGGACTCTTCAAATAGAATTAGTGCGGAAGAAAAAGTAATTTTTTGGATTTCTGAGATCCACCAAAATACTGAAAAATTTAAAAACGAGTTTTCTTCAATGAGTGAGGATAGGTTATTATTTAAACCTACTGCCCAAACATGGTCCATAGCTGAAAACATTCAGCATTTGATAGAAGTCAATCAATCTTACTACCCTATTTTTACACAACTTCTAGCACAAACCTATAGGCCACCCTGGTCTGGAAAATTTAGATTTATCAATAAATTGTTTGGAAACCTAATTTTGAAATCTGTCAATGAGGATCGGAAGAAAAAAATAAAAACCTTTACTTTATGGGTACCTAACGAATTGCCTCCCGCTAAGGATGTACTTTCTCGATTTGAAGCTCACCAACTAGAATTGATTGGCTGGATTAAAAAATTGGAAGCTTTTATAGACAAATTAGTCATTATTAATTCACCTGCTAATAAAATAGTAAGCTACACACTTGATGATGCGATAGAAATCATAATAATGCACGAAAAGAGGCACCTCAATCAAGCTATTGAAGTGAAACGATTTTTTAAATAAAAAAACTGCACTGTTTTTACCAGTGCAGTTTTCATATAAAAAGCGTATTTATATCAGTTAGTTTCTACTTTCGTGCAATTCTTTAATTTTTCGTCTCAAGATTTTGCCCACATTGGACTTGGGAAGTTCATCGACAAAATACACTTCCTTAGGCACTTTATAATTGGTAAGTTCTTTCTTACTATATGATATAAGTTCTTCGGCAGTAACTGACTTGTCATTGGCTACTACATAAGCAACCACTTTTTCGGAAGATTTATCGTCAGCTATTCCGATCACCCCTACTTCCAGTACCTTGTCATGACTTGCCATGACGTTTTCTACCTCATTTGGATAGACATTAAATCCAGAGACTAATATCATTTCTTTCTTTCTGTCTACTATTTTCACAAACCCATCCTCTTGAATCACCGCAATATCTCCGGTTTTAAACCAAGGGCCGTCAAAAACTTTCTTTGTTTCTTCGGGTTGGTTCCAGTATCCTTTCATCACCTGAGGACCTTTGATACAAATTTCGCCTTTTTCGCCAGGCAGTAATTCATTTCCTTCATCATCGATAATTTTAATCTCAGTATTAGGCAAAGGAATACCTATAGTGCCAAGCTGCTCAGTACCATCTATGGGATTGCAGGTGGCTACAGGAGAGGTTTCGGTAAGGCCATAACCTTCAGCTATGGGTACTCCAGTAACTTTTTTCCATTTGGTGGCTACTGATTCCTGGACTGCCATGCCTCCTCCCACTGCTATCTTTAATGAGCTGAAGTCTAAATTTCGAAAAGCTTCTTGATTTAATAATCCATTAAATAAAGTGTTTACACCAGTGATTACAGTAAACTTATGCTTGCCTAATTCTTTTATAAAGGCTGGCATATCCCGTGGATTGGTTATCAGTACATTATGAGCGCCTATTTTAAGCATTGCCAGACAATTTACTGTAAGCGCAAAAATGTGATATAAAGGTAACGCTGTAATGACCGTTTCTTCATGTTCTTTAAGTTTCGGTGTCATCCAAGCTGATATTTGCTGCATGTTAGCAATGATATTAGCATGTGTCAGCTCTGCTCCCTTGGATAGCCCAGTAGTACCTCCAGTGTATTGTAAAAATGCTGCATCAGAAGCCATCAATTCCTGGTGCCTAAAAGTACTTTTGCTTCCAGCGCTAAAAGCATCTTTCAGAGCAATAGTATTTTCTATATGGTATTCTGGGACCATCTTTTTCACATATTTCACCACCAAGTTAACAATGCCCCCTTTCAGACCGCCCAGCATATCTCCAATCTGGGAAATGATGATATGCTTAGCAGTAATGTCCTTCCTTATCTGCTGAAGGTTAGCAGCAAAATTTGCTAAAATTACTATCGCATCCACTCCTGCATCATTAAATTGATGTTTCATTTCGGAAGGAGTATATAAAGGATTTGTATTCACTACTATAAGCCCTGCTCTCAAAGCTCCAAACATCACCAGCGGATACTGTAAAAGATTAGGCATTTGTATAGCAATTCTATCACCCTTTTTCATTTTCAAATCATTTTGCAGATAGGCGGCAAAGTTCATTGAATATTCATCCACTTCTTTAAAAGTCATTGTTTTGCCCATACATTCATAGGCGATAGCATTTCCAAATTTTTTGACACTCTCTTCAAAAAGATCCACCAAACTGCTGTAAGCATTTACATCTACTTCTTTGGCTACGGATGGTGGGTAATGTTTAAACCATGGGAAATCTTGCATATTTTAATATTTTGGATTTAAGGTAAATAATCAGGTGATTTTAATTCTTACTAATATATAATAATTCTACTTTTAAAAAAAGAAAACCACTTTCCTGCTATAGAAAAGTGGTTTTTTTGAGCTAAATGTTTAAAAAGTTCAGCTTAGAATTTTCCTTGCAATCAATTCCTTCATAATCTCATTCGTACCTGCATAGATGCGTTGTACCCGGGCATCTGCATAGGCCCTGGCCACAGGATATTCCCACATATATCCATAGCCTCCATGAAGCTGAACACATTCATCTGCCACCTCACACTGTAGCTCCGTCATCATGTATTTGGCAGCGGAAGACATAGCGGCATCCACTTTCTTATCATTATGCAATACCACTAGCTGATCGCAATAGATCCGGGCCTGCTCTAGTTTAGCTGCCATTTCAGCCAGTTTAAATCTGGAGTTTTGAAAATCAGCAACTGTTTTACCAAATGCAGGTCTGCTCTTGACATACTCTATAGTAGTCTTTAGAGTAAATTCAGCTAATGAAAGGGCAGCCAGAGATACTATTAATCGCTCTTGCGCTAACTCAGTCATTAAATATTTAAACCCTTCACCCACATTGCCTAATAAGTTAGCCTTTGGAACCTTTACATCTTCAAAGAACAATTCGCATGTGTCTTGGGCATGAAGGCCTACTTTTTCAAATGGCAATCCTTTAGTGAAGCCTTCCATCTGGCTATCCACTATAAATAAGCTTATACCTTTAGCTCCTTTAGTAGGGTCTGTTTTAGCTGCTACCACTACCACGTCTGAAAGATAACCATTGGTTATAAAGGTTTTAGATCCATTGATTAGGTAATGATCACCTTTATCTTCGGCCGTGGCACGAATATTTTGCAGGTCGCTTCCAGCCCCTGGTTCGGTCATAGCCACTGCAGAAATATATTCTCCGCTTACCATCTTTGGTAAATAATTTTGTTTAGCTTCTGAAGTACCGTAATGTAAAATGTAAGGACATACTATATCACTATGTAAAGGATATCCTATGGCGGGCCCCGAACAACCGCTTAATCCCAATTCTTCCGTAAATATGGCATTATATCGAAAATCTTGTATATTCATACCCCCATACTCCTCAGGAGCCTGAATACAGAGAAATCCATTTTCCCCTAGTTTTTGCCAAGATTCGCGGGATACCATTTTGTTTTTCTCCCATTCAGCATTGTATGGAGTTATTTCTTTGGCGATGTAATCTTTGAGGGATTGGCGGAACATTTCATGCTCTTCATTGAAAATAGTCCTGGGAAGTCCAAACATTATTATATGGGTTTATTTTTCTAATGACAGAATATTATTTATATATTTATTTAAATCCTATTCCTAATAGGGCGTAATATACATGTTATTTCTAAAAATTAAAAAATTAATTCTGTTTCAATCTGGTGTTAATTCGATCAAACAACTTATTTTCTACTTGACTTTTCGATCTATGAAGTGATAATTGATTTAGGAATATTTAATATATTCCAATCCTCTAAAAGAAATCATTTTTACTATTGATGCGTTTAACCAAGAGCTTTGTATAAATAATTGCCCAACATATTTCATTTTCACCAAACCATTTTCATGAAGCCTTTTATTTTCGGAATTATTATCACTTTAATTGCAGTACTTGGAGTATACTTTTGGACCAACTTGGCAGCTAAAAAAGAACAAGTTGAAGTAAATTCTTCTATTATAAGGGAGCAGATTAATAATGTAGGTAAGCTGGTAGTGGTAGAAGGGAATTATTCTCAAGTGCTAAACTACAAAAATACCAGACAGAATTATCTCCGGATCTTTCCTGCCAGCAAAAAGGCCTTGGTTATTATAAATTCAAAAGTCACCATCTCCTATGACATGAGGCAGCTTGACACAGAAGTAAATGAAAATTTAAGAACTGTTACTATCCACTCCATTCCCGAGGAAGAAATCAATATCTATCCTGAGATAGAATATTATGATATCAGTCAGGACTATTTCAATCAGTTTACAGCTCAGGATTATAATAAGATTAAATCAACGGTCCACAATATTATTGAAGAAAAAGTGAATCAATCAGACCTTAAAGCAAGAGCAAGGGCAAATTTTATTTCAGAACTCCAAAGAATATACATCCTTACCAATACAATGGGATGGACATTGGTTTATAAAGATCAGCCTATTGAGTCTGAAGAGATTCTGCTAAACTTAAGATAAGCTACACATTTTTTAAATGTTCTTTAATAGCTTTTACCCTTTGAGAGATAGTCATTTGACTTATATCCATTTGTAGTGAAGTTGCTTTTAGATAATCTACCACTGCTCCCTGGTGGTCAGTCACTCTGCCTTCTGCTATGGTTACATATTTCAGCGTAGTCCACATGAGGTTTTTGAGTTCTCGGCGGTCATCATCTGTCATATAGTATTCTATTACAGCAGTATTTTCATCATGCCATAGCACTCTCGACATAATTCGCACCCACTCACCTACCCTGGCAGGTCTTACATAGCTTATATTGTGATTATAGACTACCCAAGTGGATTTGTATTTTCGGATAAAATCCATCATCTCTACTCCATATAGCTTAGGTACTTGATCTTCTCTAGCATTAAAATAGTAGTCAAAATATTTAGCATTATTTAGATGCTGTAGTGGGTCACAGTCTTGAAACCTTATGACTATTCTACTTTCTGTTTCTTTAGGATAATGCCGCTCAGGGTCAAATTCAAACATATTTGGTATTTTTTATAGAAATTAATATTTAGGCACATTACTATATGCAGCTCGTACTAAATATCAATTTTAAATTCAAGTTGATTTATTTTCATTGGTCATCGAATATCCGACATCGGGCATATCGCATCTAACAATCCACTCCATACTAACTTGTCATTCGTCCCTATCCATTCACATCAAGGGCTATCAATACCTTTCTTTCATTATATTCATATGGTGGATAAAATGACCAGCTATGATGGCAATACATGCTCTACATGTCATGGAACTTCCATTAACCATACCCACTCTCGTAAAAGCCTGATCATGAAAATTTCTGATCATAGAAAGCAAGGCCATCCTAGATGTTCTGAAATCTTCCATAAGGATATTTTCGTGAATGTCATTAAAATCAGCCGCCGCTACATATGCATTTTCGTCAAAACCAGGAAGCTGCCCCTGTTCTCCTCTCGCCAAGCACAGACTTCTATAGGCGAAAATTCTTTCAGTATCTATGATATGACCAATCAGCTCTTTCGGAGTCCACTTATCAACTTGATAGGGTTTATTGAACCAATTATTGCTCTTGGTGGACAAAAAAAACTCGAGTTCATTAATCTGGCTAAAGAGCAGCTCCTTTAAGTCCTGGTCATTTGTATAACTTACATACCTTTCATAATATGGATTATATTCGCCACCTTTCGGCTTCATGAGGTCGTTCATATAAGAATGCTTTTTGATTGCTAAGAGAATGCTAAATTTAATCATTCAAAATCACTAACAGAGTTTTATGAAAAAAATATTCATGCTGCTGGCCTTTCTTTATATCACAGAAGGCTATTCGCAGACCCAGATTATCAACCGAGACGCCGAAATAGAAGCTATGGTCAATGAGATCAGCGCAGAAAACTTAGAACAGTATATATTGGAGATGGTAAATTTTGGTACACGCCATACCCTAAGTGGTACTCAGGGTCCAGAAAGAGGGATTGAACCAGCTCAGGAATGGGTTTTGAGCAAATTCAAATCTTTTGAAGCTGAGGCTGGAGGAAGACTTTCCTCTGAAATAGATATGTTTGTGGTAGAAGCGGATAATAGAAGAATCCCGGAACAGGCCAATATAGGAAATGTAATGGCAACTCTTCGGGGTACCGATCCAAATGATGATAGGGTTTTTATTATCAGCGGCCATTTAGATAGCAGAGCACTTGATGTGATGGATGCTGAAATTGACGCTCCCGGTGCCAATGATGACGGATCAGGAGTAGCAGCTGTTATAGAATTGGCAAGAATCATGAGTAAGCGATCATTTCCGGCCACCATCATCTTTGTAGGAGTGGCTGGTGAAGAACAAGGACTCATAGGTGCCACCCATTTGGCCAAAAAAGCCAAAGAAGAAAATTGGAATCTGGTGGCAATGCTTAATAATGACATGATCGGGAACAGTAATTCTAGCCAGACGCACCTTAATGATAATACTCGTATGCGCGTATTCAGTGAGGGTATCCCTATGATGGAGACAGAAGAAATGGCAAACCTTAGAAGATATACTAATGGAGAAAACGACAGCAAATCAAGGCAGCTTGCCCGATATATCAAAGAAGTGGGTGAAAGGTATGTGGATCAGTTGGAAGTAAAGCTGGTTTATAGAAATGATAGATTTTTACGGGGAGGGGATCATACACCTTTTGCGAGAGAAGGCTTTACCGCTATCAGAATGTGTGAATATAATGAAAATTACTATCACCAGCATGAGAATGTACGGGTAGAGAATGGTATACAATATGGAGACCTTCCTGAATTCGTAGACTACCACTATGTAAAAAAAATAGCTGGAGTAAATCTCGCTACCCTGGCGAATCTGGCCATGGCACCTTCCAGCCCTGAAAAGGTTGGAATTGATGTAAGTAAGTTATCCAATACATCTACACTTAAATGGAGTCCTCCCGCCACAGGAACAGCAAAAGGATATTACGTATTAATGCGTGAAACTGATCAGTCAAACTGGGAAAAGAAGTTCTATACGACCTCTACTGAGCATACTTTACCATACTCTAAGGACAATTATTTCTTTGCAGTCCAAGCAGTAGGAAATGATGGACATGAAAGCATGCCCGTTTTCCCGATACCATTGAGAAGGTAGTTGAAAAATTAACTGTTTAAGAAGGGAGCCTGAGGCTCCCTTTTTTATTTGAAAGCAATAATTCTTAACTAATTCTCTTCATTTGGTGTTAGTTTTTTAAATTTACCCTTCAATAAAATTAGTTTGCATATACGCTTTCATGTCAGTATTTAAATGATAAATATCGAATGCACAGTTAAAATTGGAATGACACGTGTTTCGATCTTCGCTCAACAGTCTTAGGTCCCATAAACCAACGGCATAATGGCTACTGGCATCAATAAGTATAATCATAAAAATCATTAAATCTATCGTTATATGAATCCTTTACTGGAAAAATTTAATACCCCCTTTCAAACACCCCCTTTTGATAAAATTCAAACAGAACATTTTCTCCCGGCTGTAAAAGAAGCCATAGCTTTATCTAAAAAAGAAATAAGTTCTATTAAAGAAAATGATAAAGCTACTTTTGAAAACACTATAGAAGCATTGGATAGTGCAGGTGAAAGGTTAAATCTGGTAACCTCTATATTTTTCAATTTAAATGCAGCGGAGACCAATGATACAATTCAAAAATTGGCCCGAGATATTTCACCATTGCTCACTGCCCACAGCAATGACATTTTATTGGACAAAGAATTATTTGAAAAGGTTGAAGCGGTCCATTCCCGTAAAGATAACTTGAATTTAGATGAAGAACAGTTCACACTGTTAGAGAAAACTTATAAATCCTTTGTAAGAAATGGCGCTAATCTCAACGATGAAGATAAGTTAAAGCTGAGAGAAATTGATAAGGAACTATCCCAGCTCAGCCTTCACTTTGGTGAGAATGTGCTAGAGGAGACTAATAAATACGAAATGATATTAGAAACGGAAGAACAGCTTGAAGGCCTTCCGGACTCCATTAAAGAAGCTGCCGCACAG
>DATHVH010000425.1:0-10039 GCA_035461405.1 Anditalea sp. | reverse complement strand
TATGAAATAGTTCTTCTTACCTTTCTGTACTAAAAGATACTTTTCCTGTAAAAGGTTTACGGATAATTTTTCTGTTGGATCATTTACCTTCACTTTATTGATGCTGACTCCTCCTCCTTGGATCATCTTTCTGGCTTCACCCTTGGAAGAAAAAATTACACCTTGACCTTTATCTCCCAGTAAGTCCAATACATCCTCTAAGTGGTCAAAGATAGCTTTGGTAATCTCCACCTGTGGAATTCCATCAAATACTTGAAGAAAAGTTCTTTCATCTAATGCACTTAGATCTTCAGTAGAGGACTTTCCGAATAAAATATTAGAAGCAGTTAGAGCCATTTCATAGTCTTTTTCGCTATGCACCATAATAGTAATGGCTTTTGCTATCTCTCTCTGCAATATTCTCAAATGAGGTGCTTCTATGTGTTCTTTTTCAAACCCCACAATAGCTTCTTCATCCAGTGTAGTGAAAATACGAATATATCGTGATGCATCCTCATCAGATACATTAAGCCAAAATTGGTAAAAGGCATATGGAGATGTCTTTTCTGGATCTAACCACACACTACCTCCCTCAGTTTTGCCAAACTTAGTACCGTCAGCTTTAGTAATCAAAGGCACCGTGAGGGCATAAGCATTGCCACCTTCCATTTTTCTGATCAATTCCGTACCGGTAATTATATTTCCCCACTGGTCAGAACCGCCTAGCTGTACGGTGCAGTTTTTGTTTTTCCAAAGATGCAGAAAATCATACCCCTGGATAAGCTGATAAGTGAATTCTGTAAAAGATAGTCCGTTTCCATCCTCCAGTCTTCTCTTAACGCTGTCCTTTGACATCATATAATTCACCGTAATATGCTTACCTACATCTCTGATGAAGTCTAAAAACGAAAATTTTGACATCCAGTCAAAATTATTGACCAGCTCGGCATTATTGTCGCTATCCTGGCCAAAATCCAAGAATTTAGAAAGTTGCTTTTGTATTGCTTCAATGTTTTTGGAAAGGGTTTCATTGTCCAAAAGATTTCTTTCAGCAGATTTAAAGGATGGATCACCGATCATACCGGTAGCGCCTCCTACCAGTGCTACTGGCTTATGGCCTGAACGCTGAAAGTGTAAGAGGGTCATTACTCCCACTAGGTGACCTATATGGAGGGAGTCTGCGGTAGGATCGAAACCCAAATAAGCAGAAGCCATTCCTTTGGAAAGATGTTCTTCTATATCAGGAGTCATGTCTTGGATCATGCCCCTCCATTTTAATTCCTCTATAAAGGTTTTCATGTGTTTATATTTTGTTTTTTAAAGGCCACATGGAATCTCACATATATAATGATTCCAGAGTGTGTAGCCCCGATATGCCCCGATAGCTATCGGGGGGCATGCTCGATTTTATAATAAGAATCTGTGTCCATAAATAAAGCTGCAAATATACAGTTTGCAGCTTTAGAATTAAAGGATTAATAAGGGTAGTTTAAGTTCTTCTGAACCTGTAATAGATTATTTCCTTTCCATTACGACTACCAATTTTTTGGATTTGGGACTTAGTGCCATGCGGGAAATATTCCCGTATCCGGGTAAGGTTACATTTGCTAGCTCTTCCCATGCTGTGTTTTTACGGACATTTTTTATATAAATACGTTGCCCTGAAGCCATTAGGATTCTGTTTTTATCTACCCAAATAAAATCTTCTGATTGCGGAAGTGTAAGTCCAATATTGTTTTGCTCTCTCGATTTAAGATCGTAAGAAATCAGTTCAAATGCTGGCTGTCCATCTACTACTATATTATTGTTCTTATTTATAAAAGCCATCTCACTGGTGCCAGGTCTTTTTTTGATCGATCTCCCCACATTATTAGAAAGTGTATCGACTTCCTCCCGGCTGTAAGGGTAAATAAGTTTATTGGGACTTCCCAAAACAAACATAGCTGCTTTATTATCATACCAGTCATAATAACCCACAGGATATATATCATCATAAAGCACTTCTGGCTCCCCCATATTAATAGGATAAAGCCATAGGCGCTGTAGGCTATCTTCTTCTACCGTGATAGCAGAAACGTATAAACCACAATCAGTCAGGGAAGGTGAAAATTCACTTCTATTTTCTGTTTTGGTAATATTTGTGAACTTCTGGGTTTGATAATTATACATGATAATATCATGGTGACCCTGATCAGGTTTACTAGAAAATACCAATTGTTTTTCATTGATGAAATTTGGTTGGTTATCATAGCCATCTCTATCGGTAATTTTTTTAGCTGAATTAGAGCTGATACTAAATTTGCCAAAGAGGGATTTATTTGTATCAATTGAAATAATGTCAAAAGATCCCTGAGCATAAGAAGTAATGTACACTAGAAGGGTAAGCAGTAGGGTGGAGAGTATTCTCAATTTCATAAATTAATTAACGTCGAAATAAAAAACTAAATTACACAAAGCCAGTTAATTTCCAGTGAGTAAATTAAATTTATATACTGATCAGGCTTTTGAGGTTCTTAGATATAAGGTAGACCCATTGGCAGATGATGCCGTAAAAGTTCTTGTTAACCAACCGGATTTAGCCTCTATAATCAATTCATGGACACATATCCCGGATGATTTACCCGCTATATTTCCCGAAGAGCTTGTTCTTTTCTGGAAATTCTATAATTCTGTTCCTAATCAAATTGATGATGAAAAAGTTAGAAAATCTCATGATTTTTTCTCAAAAAACGGAAATACATATTTAGGGTTACTCGGTTTTTATGCCTTGCCGTATTGCTATGCCTTTGCGGATGGGGCACAGGTACTGGTGAGATCCAAACGGATTCTTGAAGACCAGGGAAAAAGATTGATAGAAACTGCAGGTTTTGTTTTGGAGTCATTTCGCCCTGGCTCTTTTCTCGGAAATAGGTCATCCTTATTGGTTATTGCCAAAGTTCGATTGATTCATGCCTTTGCCAGATATTTTATAGATCTACACGATCATACTTGGGAGGATACTTGGGGAAGACCTGTAAACCAGGAAGATATGTTGGGAACCAATGGAGCTTTTAGCTATTTGGTGATCAGGGGATTCAGAAAAATAGGCCAGCCACTAGATCAGCCTACAGTAGAAGCATTACTTCATTATTGGAAAATCATAGGATATTACATGGGTATCAATATTGATTACTGGCCTGAAACTGCTAAAGAAGCTATTTATCTGGAAAAGCTTATCAGAGTCAGGCAGATGAAAAAATCATCCGCAGGTGAAAAATTGATAAACAGTTTGATGAATTACTATAAAGAATCCACACCTTCTCCGCTATCTAATTTTGTAGAGACTGTGATTGCTTATTTTATCGGCGAAAAAGCTTCTGAAAGTTTAGCCATTTCCCAAAAATACTCCTTACCTCCCACAGTGTTTGCCCAAATTCTTAAATTCAATTTTAAAGCTCAAAGCACGAAGGCGCCATCATATAGTCATCTATCCGCAGAATTTAAAAAAGTAGTACGTCAGGATTATGAGGGCAGGGCTACCATTAACCTTCCCGTAATACCTCTAAGAGGTGAAAAAACTGTTCATAACCGTACATAATCTTGTACCTTGTTCGGACAGTAAATATTTCATAAATTGCCTTCCTACAGTTAAGGAGCACTTTTTACCTAATGGCACCCTTTTCGTACTTTTAGCAACAAATGATTAGGAAAATTCTATATATCAAAGAAAAATTACCTGTCGAATTGATATTTTGGCTTGTAGCTTTAATCAGTCTGGCACTGATGGATACAGGTCATGAGCATCATTTTTCTTTATGTCCTTTGGATTACTTAGGTATCTCATGGTGTCCGGGATGTGGATTGGGACGGGCGATTAATTTAATGTTACATGGAAATTTTTCTGCATCTTTTGCCATGCATCCATTGGCAGGATTTGCTTTAGTGGTCATTTCATGGCGAATCATACAGTTAATTAAAAACATTAAAACTTACAATTATTATGGCTAATGTATTAAGACATCTTCCTGAGCTGGAAGGAATGGAATTAGGGTATATCCAGGGAATATTAAAAAATATGAATGATGAACAGGCAAACATGTTTGCTCAAGTTTATAGAGCCCGACGAAAAGACAGTCAGATGATCCTTATTTTAACTTTAATTGGTTTTTTCGGCTTTGCTGGTCTTCACCGATTCATACTGGGACAGATAGGATTAGGTATACTTTATTTATTAACCGCAGGTTTATGTTTTATAGGTACTATAGTGGATCTAGTAAACTATAAAAGCCTTGCTTATGAGTATAATGTGAGGATAGCTCACGAAACTCTGAATATGATGTCTAATGGATATGGATTTAATCAAACTACGGAAGGTAATGTATAAAGCAATAAAACTATCATTCATTATATTTACTACCTTTCTTATATTTCCTTCCTGTGGATATTCCCAAATGGAAACAGCAGTGGATATAGAAAAAACTTTTTCAGGCATTGAGGAAATTGAAATCAATGGTGGTTTTCTGGAGGTTACCTATGAAGGAAGGGAAAATGACGGAGAGGTATTTTTAAATGCCTATCTCGAATCCAATCGTAAAGATGATTATGACATTGTCTATAGAGTAGATGGGAAAAAATTAAAGGTAGAGCTAAAGAGGTTAAAATCTTCTGGGGGGAGTAATAATAACTCTGGGTTCATCAGTCTCACTGGTCCAGAAAATGTCCGGTTAAATGTTACCAATAGTTCTGGGAGAATGTTTATAAGTGGACTTACTAATCGTGAAGCTACTTTTAAATGCAGCTCCGGAAGAATCGACCTAAAAAACCTGATGGTGGATAATATAAAAATCAACGCTTCTTCAGGTAAGATAGATGGGCATTTATTAGGAGGAAACGTAAACTGTACCATTTCGTCAGGATCTGTAAATCTGGAAAAAGTAGATGGGAATGTAACATTAAAGGGATCCAGTGGGCGGTTCGCTGTGAAAGAGGTCCAGGGAAAAGTAAATACCAGTATGAGTTCAGGTAGTGTTACGTTAGAAAATATCCACGAGCTGGCAAGTGCTACTGTTTCTTCTGGTAGGATTAAGGGTACCGATGTAGGACTGGGTAGAGACACTGAACTGAAAACTTCCTCTGGAAGCATCACACTTCAAACCAATGATGATCTGGATGATTATAACTTTGATATGAGAGGTAGTAGCGGCAGCCTGACAGTGGGAAACCAGAAAGGCAAAAAAAGGATGCATATCGATAATAGAGCTGATGCCACTGTAAGAGGAAGTGTAAGCTCAGGTAAGATTAGTATTACGAATTAATAGGGGATGTTGGATTTCGGATGACCGATTCCTGGTGTCAATATATAAGATTTAAGAGGTGAAAAGTAGGAAGTAAATGACGGAAGACGGGAGACCGAAGACCGAAGTAGATTTTGCAGTAGGTGCAGAATGTTAGTAGAATGCAATAATAAAGTTTCACACGGTGACGTAGATATGGGATATTAAAGTTATGATAAGTAAGAAAACGTGTCTATAAAAAGTAAAAGTAACAATGAATAAGTATGAATACTGGGCGAAGGAAAAATTATATAAGGATGATCTGAGAGAAGCGTGAGTAGTGTGATGGAGGAAACTGTCCCGGTTAATGCTGACAAATCCAATCTTGATACTTGCTACTTGATACTATCTAAAAATGCCAGGCTAAAACCCGGCTTTTTTTATGCCCTTGGGCCATTTCTATAATTTTATAATCAGCCTGAACTTCGTACAACTTCTTAATTAAAGTGGGTAAAGAGTCTTTCTTAGAAATTAAAGTAGTAAACCACCTGCACTGCGTTTTATAGAAAATGCTTTCTTGGATCATATTGGACACAAATCTTTTTTCTCCACCAGGAAACCAAAGTTCATTATGATTACCTCCAAAATTCTTTACATTGGATTTTAAGGCAAGGTTTCTATTTTTTCTTTGTGAGGCCTGTGCTGCCTCCTTTGCTGAGGAATGAAAAGGGGGATTGCACATAGTGAACTCTATGAATTCATCCTTACCCCACACATTTCTAAAAATCCTACTAGTATGGGTCTGTAGTCTACAGTCAATTAAGTGACTTATCTGTGGATTATCTTTAAGTATCGATTCAAGGTTATCCAGGGATGATTTTTCCACATCAGTGCAGATGAAATTCCATCCAAATTCACTTGCTCCAATCAATGGATAAATGCCACTGGCACCAGTTCCTATATCCATTCCAGTAATTTTGCTGCCGGTCGGTAACTCTAATAGATCAGCTATATAGTAAAGGTAATCTGCCCTCCCAGGTATGGGAGGACAAAGATTACCTTGTGGTATTTTCCAGTTTTTTATGCCATAGGAAGATTGGAGAAGTGCTCTATTAAGTGCCAATACTGCTTTGGGATCTGCAAAATTTATTGACAGAGTACCATAAGCATTAGGTCTTACATATTTCCCTAAATCAGCATCAGCTTTAATTAGCCTATCAAAATCATATCCGAATCTATGGATATTATTAGGATGTAACTCTGCTTTGGCGTTTTCAGTCATTGACACTTACTTTTCCATAAAGTTCTCTAGCTGCTTCCTCATATTTATCTCCAGGCAACCATAAGGGAGCTTCGTCCATATTGGCAACGTATTGTGCAGAAAGAAGATATGACTTCCAATAAAGCAATGCATAATCAAGATCAAAATTTTCTACTCTGTCAGACTGCTGGTGATAATGCTGGGCTACATCATCATCAAAGGCAGTAAATCCAAGGCTATAAGTTGGAGATGGAATTCCTTTTCTGGCAAAATTAACATTATCAGATCGATCATACAGACCTTGTTCAGGAGCGGGGTCAGACTTGGCCGTTAACCCAAATTCTGACACGGCATTTATTATGTTTTCATCTGCTGTGGTTCTTCCTAAACCTATTACAGTGATCAGTGATGTGTCATTATAACCCGCATTATCTATATTCATATTGAAAACGATAGCTTCGAGAGGTACCAAAGGATTGTCTGCAAAATACCCACTACCCAAAAGCCCCTTTTCTTCAGCAGTCCAGGCACAAAGCAGAATAGATCTTTTAGGTGGGTGCTTAGCAAAATATTTAGCAGCATTGATAACTGCCACAGTGCCCACAGCATTGTCCCTGGCTCCATTATAAATTGAATCACCTTCAGCATTTGGCTTACCTACTCCGATATGATCATAATGTGCTGAAAGCATTACATACTCATCTTTTAACTCTGGGTCAGTTCCTTCAATTACAGCTACTACATTTCTACCTTTGATCTGCCTGTTCGTTTTTCCGGAAACAGAAAGGCTAATTGATGTAGTTTCTTTCTTATTTACCTTGGCATATAATTCACCGCTCATATCTTTTACCCATACATAAGGTAGGCTTACGCTTTCCTCCGGGTTCTGATCTATGGTCATCTGGGTCCTGTTGAGGTAAGTGACCAGCATATTCCACGGGGAAGTAGGGGCATTAAACATTTCAATGACGCCGACTGCACCTTTTTCTTTGGCTAACTTAACTTTTCTCCGTCCTAATGAAAATAATTCAGCTGGACTTAGCTGATTGGGTGCACCTACTTTTACTACTACTATTTTACCTTCCAACTCCAAACCATCAAGATCGTCTTCAAGCCCATGTCCAGCAGCTACCAAGTCATATTGGCCACTGATATCACGGCCATCTAATACGAGCATATCTTCACCTTGGGAAAATGTTTGATCACCAAAGGTGGCGGTAGCATCTGCTGGAGGACCGGAAACTCTAAAGGGAACATTTTGAAAGTAATTTTTGGCCCCATCTACTTCCTTGGCTCCATATTTCCAAAATTGCTCCGCTATATATCTGGCGGCCAGATTAATCTCAGGCCTTATAGGATCCCTGCCCATCATTTCATCAGAAGCTAGGTATCGAAAGTGGGAGAGGGCCTCCCGGTCATCAATTGTTTCTTCTATTTTAGCTTTGTGTTCCTGAGCAAATATTGAAAATGAAGTTGCTACACACAGGCAAAGAGTATAAAGATATTTTTGATTCATATTTTTAATTTGGGTTATATAAAGAAGTTTAAATATAATGAATTCTAGTTAGTAGATTTCTCTATGATATTTAAATGTAGTTAAAACGACTAGACAAAGTACGAAGTAGGAAGTGGGTATGACGAAGCAAAAAAGTATTAAGTAATACTAAGTTCCTCCGCCAATTCATCCCAACCTAAATGATTTATGATAGCTATAAAATGGTCAGGCAATGGAGCTTTTATTTCTACTTCTGTGTGTAGAACAGGGTGAAGAAATTTAACCTGCCAGGCGTGAAGTAGTAGGTTATGAAGACCAAAGCGCTCCCTAAAAAACCTGTTTTGTTTGTTCTCACCATGGGTGGTATCGCCAATGAGGTAATTACGTTCATGGGCTAGGTGCCGTCTGATCTGATGCATTCTACCAGTTTGGGGAAATGCTTTGACTAAAGAATATCTGCTAGTGGGATATTTTGGAGAAGAGGAAAAGGGCAGTTCTACCTTTGCCAAACTCCAAAAGCAAGTTCGAGCCTCTTGCAATTCTCCATCTAAATCTTTTTTTAATTGATACTCACTAATAAACTGATCCTCTTTTAGATATCCTCTTACCACAGCAAGGTATAATTTCTCAATTTTATGTTCTGTAAACTGTGTTTTGAAAAGCGAAGCATCTTCCGATGATTTAGCAAACAATAGAATACCTGAAGTAGGGCGGTCAATTCGGTGAAGGGGGTATACCCACTGACCTATCTGGTCCCGTAGCATTTGCATGGCATAGCTGGGATCATCGGTTTTGGCAATCTTAGTCTTATGTACCAAAAGTCCCGCAGGTTTATTTATAGCTATATAGTGATCGTCCTCATATAGGATTTCAAGCATTAGTCGTGGGATGTTAAATTAGAAAAGATGGAAATACAAATCTAGTTTATTTATATTTCCATCTTTCAAAATGATTCTAATAATGATTGATGCACTTAGCTATTTAATAGATTGTTCCCGATCCTATGGATTCATTATCCTGGTACCAGGCTACAAATTGTCCTGAAGCAATTCCCTTCTGAGGTTGATCAAATATGACATATAGACCGTGGTCTTTCATTAATAAAGTCGCCATACTTAAAGGCTGCCGATACCTAATTCTAGACAGGTATCGTGCGGATTGACCCGGGCTCAGCTTAAGATCTTCTCTTATCCAATGGACATCTTCCTGAGGAACGAATAATCCTTTTCTCATCAGGCCGGGATGATCTTCTCCTAACCCCGTGTAAATAATGTTTTCTTTAGTGTCAGTATGTATCACAAAAAGTGGTTTTCCCGTACCACCTACATTTAGTCCTTTTCTTTGTCCTACAGTAAAATAATGGGCACCGTTATGTTCTCCGATTTTTTTTCCTTGATCTGAATTGTATTGGATGGGTAAACAAATAGCATCAAGTGTCATCTGATCCCAAGATTCTGGGTTTGATTCGGGTACTGACTGCTTATTATAGAAAGGAAGATCCTCTGGTACTACTTTAATTTCTCCTTTTTTAGGTTTTAGCTGTTGCTGAAGAAAATCGGGCAATTTAACTTTTCCTATAAAGCAAAGACCTTGGCTGTCTTTTTTGTCCGCAGTAATCAAATCTCTTTCCTTTGCAATGGCTCTTACTTCAGGCTTCTGTAAATGGCCTATAGGAAATAGTGCCATAGAAAGTTGCTCCTGGTTTAATTGGCAGAGAAAATAGCTTTGATCTTTATTTGGATCAGCTCCTGCCAATAGCCTGTGAATTTCTTTTCCACCTTTATTTATGGTCTCCTTTTGACAATAATGCCCGGTAGCCACAAAATCTGCTTTAAGCTTTTTGGCAGCCTTTAAAAATATATCAAATTTAATCTCACGGTTGCAGAGAATATCTGGATTGGGCGTTCTGCCTGCCTGATATTCTGCAAACATATAATCTACAATTCGATCTTTGTATTCTTCGCTAAGGTCTATTGCCTGAAAGGGGATTCCAAGCTTTTCTGCTACCAACATGGCATCGGTACTGTCTTCCATCCATGGGCATTCATTGGA
>DATHVH010000424.1:0-3098 GCA_035461405.1 Anditalea sp. | reverse complement strand
ATCACACATCCAACCATTGGATTTGGTCTAACATTACCTCTGGCTAATTCTGCCAATTCTATCGCCCGAAGCATATACATTTCATCATTTATCATGCAGCAGGCCTTCTAAGTACTACGGTAGGTATACTATTTAGTGTATCAATGCGGATAGGGGCCACAAAAGTAGTGTCAAAATATGGAGCCCTAGGTTGAATTCTGATCTCATAATTACCTCCCGTCATCCCTCTGAAAAAATATCTACCTTCAGTATTGGTCAGGGTAGAAAGTGTATCAGTTTCTGAAAGGGCATATACAAAAGGTCGAGCCGCAGGGGGATTGATGGTTCCGGTCAGAATCCCCTTATCTCTATTGACAAAAGTTCGTGCCACCGGATTAAACACATATACTCCTCCTATACGATTAACAGATCTGGCAAGATCAATGTCTATGTAAAGATCATATGAAACACCTCCTTGAATATTATATTCTGTATTAAAGTCTATACGTTTATTATCAGGATGGGCATATTCCATATTTACTCTTTCCCCACCTCTTTGGACATATATTTCATCACCCAGGACCAAAGTCATTTGTGCCATAGTCCCTATAGGTATTCTTCCTCTGCCGACTAGTAAAGCTGTTTCACCTACCAGATTCGCTACATTTACTATTTTATTAGCAGGAATATAGTCCAACATGATGGGCTGTCCGGTACCTGGAACTACTTCGACTCCAAGAATCTCTACAAATACTTCGTCAAAATCTCCAGGGGCATCTACTAAGAAAATATTAACCAACCCATTCTCCCTTTCATCGTCTCCAGAGCAGGAAGCCAAGACAACCATAGATAGAATTAACAGACTAGAGAAAATTACTTTTATTGATTTAATAAACATTTTATTGAAATGAAATTATTTCTATGATATGTAATTATCAAACTTAGGAAGGAATGTTTATAAAGACAATGAAAAATAATTCAGAAAGTTGCGTGAAGAAGAGTTTTTCTTTTGGAGTTGAGTAATTTTGGGCATGATGAAGTGGGAACAACTATTACGTCCAGGAAGATTTGAGCTCAAAGACAGCAAACCTTCTACAGTGGACAAATCCAGAAGTGAATTTGAAAGAGATTATGACAGGATCATATTTTCTGCCCCTTTCCGCAACCTGCAGGATAAAACGCAGGTTTTCCCCCTTCCAGAACATGACTTTGTTCATACCAGGCTCACCCATAGTCTGGAAGTCTCCAGCGTGGGCAGGTCACTTGGTAAAATAGTCGGAGAGCATCTCATTAATAAATATCCAGAACTAAATTACTTAACTGCTACAGAAATCGGAGCCATAGTCGCAGCTGCTGCCTTGGCGCACGATATAGGCAATCCGCCTTTTGGACATGCCGGTGAGGAAGCCATTTCCGATTTCTTCAAATTCCATTCCTATGGCAAGGTATGGAAAGACCACCTCTCGATGGATGCCTGGGAAGATATGGTAAATTTTGAAGGGAATGCCCAAGGCTTTAGAATGCTAACCGCCAAAAACCATGGGTTAAAAATCAATTTTGCCACCCTGGCAGCCTTTACCAAATATCCGAGACCTTCCTTATTTTTCGATAGAGACAAAACCAGAAGGAGCCAAAAGAAATTCGGGTTTTTCTCTGATCAGATAGAGCATTATAGGTTACTTGCCGAGCAGCTGGGTATACCCTCGGATAAGAAAGCTTATTTAAGACATCCTTTGGCATTTCTGGTAGAGGCTGCTGATGATATCTGCTATAATATTATAGATCTGGAGGATGGCTGCACGCTAGGACTGGTAAGCCTGGAAGAAAGCATACAAATGATGGCCAATATTCTCAAGGATAAATATTCACCAGAAAAATTACAGAATTATAAATACCCTTCCCAAAAGCTAGCCATCTTAAGGGCTATGACTATAGGCAAATTAATAGAAGAAGCTTCAGAAGTATTTATAGAAAGGGAGCATGAGATCCTTAAAGGAGATTTTGACAAAGCCCTGACTGACTGCATACCCTCATCAGAGGCTTTGGCGGTCATTCAGAAATTATCTGTAGAGAAAATCTATAGAAGTAAGCCAGTGCTGGAAAAAGAGGCCGCTGGTTTCCAGGTGCTGGAAGGATTGCTAGAAGTATTTTCCAAAGCACTATATCACAAATATTATCAGCCAAACCTTTTCTCAGGCCAGGACAAAAGTATATTGAGATTGCTACCGGAAGATTTTGATCTGGAGGAGTTCGATGGAAAGGATGCTTATGTGCTTCTACGTGCCTTGATTGATTTTATTTCCGGTATTACGGATAAGTATGCGCTGTCATTATATAGGAAGGTAAAGGGTATAGCGTTGCCGGGGGCATAAGGATTTTTGATTTATGATTTTTGATTTTGGGTGAATTTTGGCTGATTTAATATATTGAAATGATACCAAATGGTATTATACTAAAAGGTATAATTTAAAAATGTGCCTCACGCGGAGACACAGAGCACGCAGAGAAAAAATTAACGTGGGGGTTTAATATCAGTTTTGGCTGTTGAGATAAAATCATAAATCCTTCAAAATATATCCTTAACGCATTTCTATAAAAACTGCGTCTCTGCGCCTCTCCGTGAAAATCATTGATTACTAATAAATCCCCACCAAACCTTTTTTCCCAACCAATATTCACTTTAACCCTCAAAATCTATTATCTTTGTGCCTGCTTTTGAAAGGATTAGGGAATTAGGCCTAGCCTTAAGGTGTTGAGATGGGGAAGATTAGCTTCCAAACCTATTAGATAGACAAAAGAATACCCGACGTGAAAAAATATCAGGAATATAAACAAGTTGATTATCCCGGCATAGGGGAAAGTGTTCTGGCTTTTTGGAAAGAGAATAAAATCTTCCAGAAATCAGTGGAAAACAGAGAGGGAGCCGAAACCTTCACCTTCTTCGAAGGCCCGCCTTCTGCTAATGGAACCCCAGGTATCCACCACGTGATGGCCCGGACCCTTAAGGATATTTTTTGTCGCTATAAGACCCTAAAAGGTTTTCAGGTAAAGCGTAAAGGGGGCTGGGATACCCACGGCCTTCCCGTGGAACTTCAGGTAGAGAAAGAACTTGGTATCAC
>DATHVH010000423.1:0-3407 GCA_035461405.1 Anditalea sp. | reverse complement strand
TCCCCTAAGAATAGCGGTTTGTAATTCACAGTTCTGAAAAAATCAAAAATGCCATAACCCCTTGTTAGGCCGATATCTGCTGGATGTATACTTGCATCTTGAGTTAAAGTAATTTTATCCTCTGCAAAACAATAGTTTTTCATATTATGTAAGATCATATTTAGCTTAAAAATAAGAATCATTATTCTCTTTTCTCAACCAGAGGCTAAACTTTCTACAGAGTAATCCATATTAACGATAAAAATTGCCTTTTTTTAAATATTATCATCATCGGGGGATAATCTCACCATATTTTGACTGATTAATATTAGTCATTTCAAAAAAGAAATTAGGCTCGGATTATATTTTATGGTCGATATTTTACTGCATGTTTTTAAAGAATGAAAAAATCCTTATATTTGCAATCATGTTGCAAATAATAAAAATCATATCATTAATCAAATCAGATTTAATAGGTATCTCCGCTTCAATTGCCTGTATTGTCCATTGTTTGGTAGCACCTGCCCTCATTTCAGTTGGGTACTTATTTAATCATACTTTATTGGGACAATGGCATTTGTTAGATTATTTATTTATCGGTATCGCAATAGCAGCTGTATATTTTAGCACCAAGAAAAATACACCCTTAAAACTCAAATACTTTTTTTGGATGATGGTATCAACATTTTCTGCAAGTATTCTCCTTCATGAACACTTTGAAGGACTCGAAATATTGACACTAATTAGCTCTTTGATATTGATTTTTTTACACTTTATAAGATTGAGATTGATAGCAGCTAAAAGAAAGGTTTTAAAAGCATAATGATATTTCCTTTCATTTTTAAGTAAATTGCATTTGCATTTACTTCCAATTAAAAAATGACTATACATAATTCCTTCGTACCTAAATTACTTTATCTACTAATATTTATAATTTTTTCAAATTGTGGAGCAGGGTCAAATAGTGGAGAAAATAATCAATCCGAAAGTGATAATATAAATAGCAATGAAGTTTTGAAAGATGAAGTCATATCTATTCACGATGAAGTAATGCCCAAAATGGGTGCATTAAGGTCTCATCAAAAAAGATTGACCGATGAAGCTGCCCAACTTGAATTGAAGGATTCTATCAAATATGACGAGGAGATCGAAAAGCGTAAAAGGATTGCCAGAGATTTAGGTGATGCTTATGATGGCATGTTTGTATGGATGAGACAATATCGGCCTCAATTAGATGAAATGGGTGAAGAAGAAGGGAGACTTTATTTATTAGAACAAAAAGAGAAGGTGATTAAAGTCAATGAGGATATTAAATCTGCCTTAGCACAAGCTGAAGAGACGACTATAGTTGATCTATAATAATTACTTTTTGGATATATGCTTTCATGCCACAAGAATAATAGAATTAGGTAAAAGCTTCAATTTGGTTTTTTTGTGGACTGTGGTCCCTGGAATGTCGACGATTTGCAATCATTTAAAGCTCCCTATTAATTACTGGTGAGATAGCGGATAATCTTATTTTTCTTTAAGATAATTAGCTACCTGGTTTGCATCTATCACTCCTGAGTGATCTCCCCATACATTATAGACATATGTGGTAATCTGAGCTATTTCCATATTCGTCAGATGTGGGCTGCCAGGCATATTCTGATTGTAGGTAATTCCGTTTACAGTGATATCACCTTTTAATCCATGTTTGATTACCCTTACTGTTCGGCCTATGTCTTCATTCATGTAATCAGAGTCTGCTAAGGGAGGAATTACTCGTCCTAAACCCCTACCGTCGGGCTGATGGCAATTTGCACAATTTTGTTCATATAAAATCTTTCCTTCTACAGCATATTGCATCGTTTTAGTATCTCTAATATGTGACAAAGAAGGGGTATCTCCTTCTTGCTTACTTTCACAGCTCCCATAGATAACCAAAATAAATAAACAGGTCCCTAAAAATATTGCGTTTTTCATTCGGTAGGGGTTAAGAGTTTGGGAATATCATTCATTAGACGGTTTACTTGATCTGATTTGGTTCCATCATAGATGCCCCGAATGTGCCCATTTTGGTCTACTAGAATAAATGCTCCGCTATGAAGAAATCCTCCCGGCTCTTCTTTGTCTTCCATGGCAGTGGTCATATAACTGGTCTGACCTATTTCAAATATATGCTCTTGGTCGCCAGTCAGAAAATGCCAGGTATCAGCATTTTCTACTCCCAGTCTTTCCGAATAATCTTTTAATAGCGCTACAGAATCGTAAGTAGGATCAATACTGTGGCTTAATATTTTGAAGTCAGGATGATCACCGAAACGTTCGTATATTCGCAGCATCT
This sequence comes from Anditalea sp., assembly GCA_035461405.1. Classification (GTDB taxonomy): domain Bacteria; phylum Bacteroidota; class Bacteroidia; order Cytophagales; family Cyclobacteriaceae; genus Anditalea. The sequence goes on along the minus strand of DATHVH010000423.1, from coordinate 1,102 downwards.
CAGATTTCATGATAGGACATATAGTCGGACAGCTGGTAAAAAAGAAATCGGCTACATAAACTTTACCGGCAACAGTATGATTGGTTACCGTTTCCCCATCTTGATTGGTAAAAGAAAAATCAGCAATTTGATGGTAGACAGTATCCATTACCATTTGTCCATCAACCTCTCTTTCTTCAGCGTGCCTATGTCCCAAAATGGGCAAATCGCCACTATTTCTTCCCCCTGTATCACAGCTACCAAAAATAATTGTAGTGCTAATAGCAAATAGATAAATGGACCAATATTTTAACATATTTTTTTTATTCTCTTACACCCATGAATGGCTTTTAGTTCCTTTCTCTCACTTTCTTATAAGCCCATATGCCCAACATCAGCGCTACACTTAATCCTATCAATCCGACTATCCCCCAAGCCATATTAGCGAAGCTTTTAAGTACTATCAGAAATACTATGGCAAAAAGTAGGACAGTGGCGCCTTCATTCCAATACCTGAGCTGGTCACTTGTCCATTTCGCAATATCTTTTTGAAGTTCCTTATAGATGAAATGACATTTGATATGATAAATATAAAGAATAAAGACAAAAGCTAATTTCGCTTGCATAAACTCTAATTCTATAAAACCCCATCTATAATATAAGGTCCAAAATCCAAAGATAAGGGTTAATATAGCTGAAGGCCAGGTGATACCCATCCATAACCTCTTTGCCATAAGATCTAGTTGGGGTTTTAAGATTTTCCTCTCTTCCTCAGGCCTTTGCATGGCCTCAGTTTGATAAATGAAGAGTCTTACTATATAAAAAAGACCTGCAAACCAGGTGACGATAAATATAATATGTAATGATTTAATATAATCGAATACCATTTTTTAAAATTTTACCCTAAAATAACCCCTTATATTTTTTCCTGCAAAATGGCTATACTCTTAAAGCAGAAAAATGATTATTTTAATCACAGTATGATATCAATATGTCCACAGACGACGGTCTAAAGTCCGCGAAAATTACTATCAGCTTATAGTACCCTAAACAACATTTGCCAATAGTGTCCGACGCATCTGGTTAATGAATCGAACGCCTGCTGTGGAATTTTTAAATATTA
>DATHVH010000422.1:0-2515 GCA_035461405.1 Anditalea sp. | reverse complement strand
GGATCCTGGACCCTGTTAGATGAAGTAGAAGATTTAATAATTCCAAAAGACCTTGATGCAGCATTTAGCATCAAACCCAATGCAAAAGATTTTTATTTAGGCTTAAGTAAGTCTATGAGAAAAGCTATCTTACAATGGATTATACTAGCGAAAAGACCAGAGACCAGGCAAAAACGGATTACTGAAATGGTGGAACGTGCTGAACAAAGATTAAAACCCAAGCATTTGTTGTAGATTGGTTTTTTCCCCACATGGCAACCGAAAATAGAAAATAAATGAATATAAGATACTTCTATCTCCTTGGACTGATGTTAACCTTCATATTGGGGTTTAGTCTCCATTCAGTATTTGCAAATAAAACTCCAATTGATAACACAGATAATAAAAATAATATGAAATTAGGAGCATTTTCCATTAGCCTTAATGTCAAAGATCTAAAGACTTCAAAAGAGTTTTATGAAAAATTGGGTTTCAGTCCGTTTGCCGGGGGTATGGACCAAAACTATCTTATCATGAAAAATGAAAATGCCCTGATCGGTCTTTTTCAGGGAATGTTTGAAGGCAATATCCTCACCTTTAATCCTGGTTGGGATGAAAACGCGGCTGACCTTAAAGAATTTGATGACATCCGCGAAATTCAAAAGCAATTAAAAACCAGCGGGCTTTCATTACTAAGTGAAGCAGATGAAAGTTCCGATGGACCTGCCAGCTTAATGTTGACCGACCCGGATGGAAATATGATATTGATAGACCAGCACCGGAATAAATAATAAAAGTCCTAATCAAACCTATATGAAAACACCAGGCAATACTGTAGAAGAAATCTTGGAGAATGTCCCAGAGGACAGGGCTCCCTACCTCAGAAGATTACATGAAGTAATCGTAAAAAACCTTCCTGATGGATTTGAAGCGGCTATCAGTTATGGTGGATTGGGCTACGTGGTTCCGCATTCTGTTTATCCTGACGGGTATCACTGCAAACCCAGTGAACCACTACCTTTTGCAGGCATTGCTTCCCAAAAACATACCATCAATTTTTACCATATGGGTATCTATTCCGATCCCAAACTGATGGATTGGTTTTTAGCCGAATACCCAAAGCACAGTTCCCGAAAACTCGATATGGGCAAAAGCTGTATCCGCTTTAAAAAATTTGAAGAAATACCCTATAGCCTTATCGGGGAATTGATGACTAAAATAAGTGTTCAGGATTGGATCAAGCATTATGAAGCAGAAAGAAAAAGGTAAATCACCAGTTGGGATAATAAATGGACAAATTTATATTGGAGCTAAATCTTCAGTTCCACATGTACATCTTAAGTATTTGTCGGGACAATCGACGACTTTACTTTTTATATTGAAAATGTTCTAAAGCTTTGCATACCAGCGTTTTTTTCCCTCCCATATCAAACCCTATACACCAAGAATTATAAAGTTGAAATATGTAAATGGCATAAAGAATATCACTTTTTAATACGCTATTTATTAAACTTCCATTCTTACGATGCCCATATTCCTTTTATTTTGGGGGTATATCCACAAAACAATTTATCGCTTCCCATATAATTTTATCCCAAATAGGGGTTTTAATGATCAATATCATTAACTTTATCTTTTGAATTTAAATCTTTACCAAAGTATTAATTGGTAATTCGATTTACTTCATCGGATATGTTTGTATTTTTTTCAGAACCGGTGATGATATTGAAATTAGTATATATAAAATAGAAACAGATCAAGTAAAGAAAATACTTCGAATTTTAGAGGACATTTTAGTAAATACCTGCAAACCTACAATAGCAAAATCTGACCATTTGAAAACGAATTTGGAACCTTCTCTTGGATGGCGATATATCTTATAATTTATTTTAATAATTAAAATTTAACGATGGAAGTGCAAAATGTAAATACAATTCCTGACATATTCAGGCATGAATCTGATATCCCCGAAGCTTTTAGAGTTTCGGAAATACATCAGAGAGAATATCTTTTAAATGGTGAAATTGTTTCTTGGGATGGTCCGGTAACCAATATTTATTCACCTGTATGTATAGCTACCGAAAAAGGCTTACAAAGAAAATTGCTGGGCAGTGTTCCCAATACCACCCAAAAGGAAGCGATGGAAGCCCTGGATGCCGCAGTCGCTGCCTATGATAATGGCCATGGTGAATGGCCTTCTATGTCTTTGGAAGATAGAATCGCCTGTATGCAAAAGTTTGTGTACTTAATGATTCAGCAAAGGGATATTGTTATTAAGCTATTAATGTGGGAGATAGGCAAAACCCTTCCCGATGCTACTAAAGAGTTTGACCGGACGGTGGATTACATCAATGATACCATCGATGCATTGAAAGACTTGGACAGAGAATCTTCTAGGTTTCAGCAGGCCGAAGGGACTATTGCACAGATCAGGAGAAATCCTTTAGGGGTGGTATTGAGCATGGGACCATTTAACTATCCGCTCAATGAAATTTTTACTACCCTGATTCCTGCTTTAATAATGGGAAACACAATC
>DATHVH010000421.1:0-5134 GCA_035461405.1 Anditalea sp. | reverse complement strand
TATTTTATTACAAAGACTATGGGGGAAGACCAGTATTCCTATTTGCAAATAAACATTTTCTATGTATTATTGTGAGCAAGTCAAAGGAATAGCGTTTAGTGATATTTTTAAATCTAATTTTATTATGAAAAAGACAGCTTCTTTTTTTGTCCTGATTATACTCCTTATAACCTCATGTAGTGAAGATGAGGAGGTTAAATTTACAAATCTCCTAACCTCTAAAACCTGGGGTAAACCTCATATTATAATAATGCCCGACAATAGTGGTTACTGGGGAGGGACTAATTGTGATGAGTCTTATAATTTTTTTCCAGATAAGAATAATTTTTCTCGAAAAGATGACTGTATGAGCTTTCCCATCACTGGCAAATGGACTTGGTCAAAGATCGGTACGGAAATTTTCATAGATTATCAGGGGAATATGCCTTATAATCAAAAGATCAAAATTCTACAACTGTCAGACACTTTACTTCACACCATCGAAAGGCATGAACACGAAAAAGATGATGGTTCAAACAATTTTTGGGAGAAAAAATACAGGCCTAGGAGGGATTAGTGGAGTAGATCTTAGTTTATTGGCAATTAGTATGTAGCAAATAGCCTTATTTAGTACTAATTCTATAACAGCTTGTGATTGTTAAAAAGGGAAAAATTTACGATACTGGGTAACCGATTATCACAATTTTATAGATCCTTCGATTTAAAAACATATAAAAGTTTAAATTGTATCTTTTACGCACTGGAAAAGAAATCTAAACCTAATGGAAAATAATCGTCGTGACTTCCTTAAACTTGCTGGATTAGGCCTATTAGGCGCTACTATCCCTCAAGTTACAGTGGCAAATCCTTCCGAGATAGCTATTCAAAATGCACGTAAAAATCATTTTCAATCCTTTAACATGAGCGGATATGCTGCGCCGAAGCTGGAAACAGTTAGAGTAGGTGTGATAGGCCTCGGCCAGAGAGGGCCTGGAGCGGTAGACCGGCTCAGCAAGATAGAGAGGGTGGAAATTAAGGCGCTTTGCGATCTGATCCCTGAGCGGGTGGATAAAGTTAAACAGAAATTGGAAGGGACAGACCATCAACCTGAGGGTTATTCAGGATCTGCTGAAAGTTGGAAGGCTATGGTGGATAGAAGTGACCTCGATCTTATCTACATAGCCACTCCCTGGGATCTACATACTCCGATGGCGGTATATGCCATGGAATCCGGTAAGCATGCGGCGGTAGAAGTGCCGGCAGCCAAAACTCTGGAAGAATGTTGGCAGCTGGTGGAGACATCCGAGAAAACCAAGAAGCACTGTATGCAACTGGAAAACTGTTGCTATGATTTTTTTGAACTGATGACCCTATCCATGGCTAGAGATGGATATTTCGGAGAGATCATACATGGTGAAGGAGCTTATATACATGATCTGCTCTGGCTGAATTTCAAGAAGGAAGAAGAGGGAGGATATCAGGGAATGTGGAGATTAAAAGAAAATTTTCGCAACGGTAATCTCTACGCAACCCATGGATTAGGTCCTATCTGTCAGATTATGGACATCAATAGGGGAGATCAGATGGATTATCTGACCTCACTTTCCAGCGGAGATTTTCATATGGCTGCCAAAGCAAATTCCCTAGCCCAAGAGGACGACTATTTCAAACCTTTTGAAGGAAAAAATTATGGTGGTAACATGAACACTACTATCATCAAAACCAAAAGGGGCAGATCTATCATGATACAGCATGATGTCACATCTCCCAGGCCATACTCCAGGTTACATACAATCAGTGGCACAGAAGGCTTTGCACAGAAATATCCCGACCCAAAAATATCCCAGGGCCATTCTTGGAAAAGCAAGGAGGAAATGGATGAACTTGAAAAGAATTTTACTCCCGAAATAGTAAAAAGAGTTGGGGATCTAGCCAAGCAGATCGGAGGTCACGGCGGGATGGATTTTATGATGGATTGGAGATTGATCGACTGTCTTAGGAATGGACTGCCATTAGATCAGGATGTATATGATGCAGCCCTTTGGTCTGCCGTCTCGCCCTTAAGTGAATGGTCTGTAGCCAATAGATCCAATTCCATCGATGTGCCTGATTTTACGGTAGGAGCATGGAAAGAAAACAAACCGGTGGATATCACCCTAGCCGAAGGAGGCACTACCAAGGTAAGGGTCTAATACTATAAGTCATCATCAGAAAATGAAGTTAATCATCACCATTGCAACCTTATTAATATCTATGTCTTCAATGGGTCAAAGCTTACCTTATAAAGCATTGCTTAAATTATATTACGACAGTGAATTTCCTGTAATCCATCCCTATCAGCAAGAAATTTTAGAAAAGGCTACCATATTGGATAGCCGTGAGCAGGAGGAATACGAGGTCAGCCATCTGAAAGGGGCCAAATGGATTGGGTTTGATGATTTCAGCATGGATAACCTATCAGGCATTCCTAAAAACAAGCCTATTGTCATTTACTGTTCTGTAGGGGTTAGGAGTCAAAAGATAGGGATCCAGTTAAAAGAAGCCGGATTTCAGGAAGTCTATAATCTTTATGGAGGAATTTTTCACTGGGTAAATGAAGGAAATGCCGTTTACAGGGCAGGAATTAAAACCACTAAAGTACATGCCTTCAGCCCCGTGTGGGGAATTTGGCTAAAAAAGGGGGACAAGGTATATAGTCCTTAAATTTTCAATTCGATTGCAGTCATTAAGTATGAACGTGAATAATCTATAAAACACTAAATTATGAGATATTTCCTTTGGCTATTTTTTACAGCATGTTTATACTCCAATTCCTTTTCCCAAGAACATTACGAAAGGGTCTATCTATCCGGTAAAGATGCCGCACGGACCGTCGATTGGGACTTTAAAGTTTCCGATGGTAGAAGAAGCGGGGAATGGACCACTATACCTGTTCCCTCGAATTGGGAGCTGCATGGCTTCGGTCGCTACAATTATGGACATGATCATAAAAATCCGGATCGGACGCTTGGTAAAGAAGAAGGTCACTATCGCCATACCTTCAATGTACCTCAAGCGTGGCAGGATAAAACAATCAATATAGTCTTTGATGGATCGATGACGGATACTGAAGTCTTTGTCAACGGCAAAAGTGCCGGGGATATCCATCAGGGTGCTTTCTATAGGTTCAAATATGATATCAGCCAGCTATTGGACTACGGTCAGGAGAATCTACTCGAAGTCAAGGTGGCCAAGCATTCTGCTGACGCTACCGTCAACAGAGCTGAAAGAGAAGCGGATTTCTGGATATTTGGCGGCATCTTTAGACCGGTTTTTCTGGAAATATTACCAGTAGTTCATTTTGAAAGAATTTCTATAGATGCCAAGGCTGATGGAGTATTCAAGGCCAGGCTGCAATTAAACCAAGCTTATGCCGGTGCTACTGCAGAAATAGAACTATATGATATGCAGGGTCAACAGATAGGGAATACGATATCTACTCCAAAAGCAGGTCAGGATACGATCATCCACGTAGAGGGGAAATTCGATGGAATTACTTCCTGGAATCCTGAACACCCAAACCTTTATACAGCCAGGTTTAGGTTAATTAAAGATGGGAAACCCGTATATCAGAAGGAAGAAATCGTAGGATTTAGGACAGTAGAGTTGAGAGTGAACGATGGGTTTTATGTCAATGGGAAGCAGGTGGTATTTAAGGGAGTGAACAGGCACTCTTTTTATCCCAATACTGGCAGGGCACTTAGCAATGAAAATCATATGAAAGACATTCTCCTGATGAAGGAGATGAATATGAATGCCGTGCGGATGTCCCATTATCCGCCTGATGAGCGTTTTCTGGATCTTTGTGATTCACTGGGACTATTTGTGATCGATGAACTGGCTGGATGGCAAACCGGATATGATACGAAAATAGGTCCCAAGCTGATAAGGGAAATGATCCTAAAGGACGAGAACCATCCCAGCATAGTCATTTGGGCCAATGGCAATGAAGGGGGCTGGGACTTCCGAAATGAAAAGTGGTTCCATACTTATGATCTGCAAGAGCGGCCGGTTATCTATCCATGGCTTCAGAAAAACGGCATAGACACCTTTCACTATCCGAACTATAACACTGCTTTCAATAAGCATGTAAGGGGCCAGGATCCTTTTATGCCTACGGAATTTATGCATGGTTTATACGATGGCGGCCATGGGGCTGGACTCGAAGATTTTTGGAAGCTTTATAAAACCAATCCACATTTCACTGGTGGTTTCCTGTGGTCTTTTGCCGATGAGGCGGTAGTGAGGACCGATAAGGATAATATCCTGGACAGTGACGGCAATCATGCTCCTGATGGTATATTGGGACCATATCATGAGAAGGAGGGAAGCTTTTATACCATCAGAGATATCTGGTCTCCGGTTCAGATTTCTCCAATTACCATAAATGAATTTTTCGATGGTAAACTTTATGTAGAGAATACTTATATCTATACCAATCTGGAGGTATGTACATTTGAGTGGAAGCTTACAAGGCTAGATGGTTTTGAGAATGCTGGTACATTCCAATCAGACAAAATATCTGGGCCGGATATCCAGCCCGGTGAAACAAGGATTCTTGATCTGAAATTGCCTGAAAATTTCTTCGAAGCAGATTTATTGATGCTTACCGCTTTTAATCCATCCGGCAAGGAAATCAATAACTGGTCATGGCCTATCAGAACTCCAGCGGAAACGGCTAAGAATCTGCTTTCGGATAGTGCAGTAAAAGAGTCTGAATTAATAGTAAAAGAAACTGGAAATAGCATTCAAATTCAAGCTGGTAATCTTTCCTATAGTTTTAATAGCGAAAATGGGAGATTGCTTGAAGTAGTTAAAGATAATTCTCCGATATCCTTTGGTGGTGGTCCGGTATCGGTTGGGGCCAGTCCCAAATCTCATAGGACTACATGGAAAAAGAATAGGGATCACTTTATCATCACCACTGAGTATGATGGGTACCCACATAGGGTGCAGTGGCGGATAGAAGCATCCGGTTTGCTTTATTTAGAAGTGGCATCTCCCCGGATCTGGCAGAAGGATCTGGATTTTTTAGGGATTTCTTTTGACTACCCGGAAGAACTGGTGAAGGGCGTAAGATATATGGGCATGGGACCATATAGGGTTTGGAAAAACC
>DATHVH010000420.1:0-2697 GCA_035461405.1 Anditalea sp. | reverse complement strand
GTTGTTTTGGATCACGAGTCCCCGCGCAGTGATGTTCTGGGAATAGAGAATATGCACCGTCCAAAAGCCTGCCTGCTTCATGGTAAGGTCTTCTATGGTGATGTCTGAAGATTCTGATACCAACAGTGTCCTTGGACGCTTTACATCATAGTCCACTATCCAGCGGAGCCCCTGTTTTTCGTAGTCTTTCCGGGTAGCCCAGTATTCATCCCAAAATACTTTGCCCTGAGCATGGATATCCCCTTTGCCGGTTACCGCTGCGTTTGTCTGTTCTATAACATTGATAAGGGCTGCCGGCCAGACCATCTCTATACCCGCTACCCTGGTAGGCATATCAGGATACTGTGCTATATCCTGGCTGCCGTATAGGGTGACACCTTCATCTATCCGTAAGTTTACTCCTGATTTGACAAAAATAGGTCCAGACAAATAATCACCTTTATCGAAGGTAACTATCCCACCCCCTTCTTCGGCACACTTATCTATGGCTTGCTGAATAGCTTCGGTACTAAGGGCAGTAGTATCCGATACCGCTCCAAAATCATTGACAGAATATTCTGTAGTCCCTTCGGGAAAGTTTTTGGCCCCTACTTTTTCCAGCCATTCAAATTCCGGGTCACCTCCGGTTTCTTCATTGACCGCGCAGGAAAAAAGAAGGATAGATGTGATGGCTATATAAATTAGATTAAAGTTTTGCATGTCAGTTACCGTCAGGTTTTATAATGGATGTCTTTTTACTCAGGGGCCAGTAGAACTCTTCAAATGGTGCCGGCTCTGCTGGATCATATGGGGGAACGGATGATTTGATATGTTTTGCCAATTCCAGATCGGTTTCTCGCAATCCCTGGACTACCGCCTTGGCCAGTTCATAGGCCCCGTATGTACTGAAGTGGGTGTTGTCCGCAAAATCCTGCTCCTGCCCCTCAAAGGTCCCTTTCGGAAAATGAACAAAAGCTTTTTTGGATTCTTCCGGACCCCAGGCTTCATATAAAATTTTACTTTTCGCATTGAGGTCTATCAGTGCTACCCCTTCTTCTTTGGCCACCTGCCGTACTGCTTCCGGATAGTCGCCAAGTGTATTGATTATTTTGCCTTCGTCATTGAATTGGCGCCGGTGCATAGAGGTCACCAAGACGGGAATTCCTTCCTTCTTACGGACTTCCTCTATATATTCTTTAAGTGTAGCTTTATAGCTGGTAAATGGGTCAAGATGGTTTCCTCCCGGTTTCTGGTCATTGTGGGCAAATTCTATAAATAGATAATCTCCCTTTTTCATTTGTTCAAGGATCTTGGCCAGACGGTTAGCTCTTCTGAATGCCAACAGACTTTCTCCCGATTCGGCATGATTGGCCACCACCACTTTATCTGAGGTAAAGAATGCCGGAAACATCTGGCCCCATGCTGCCCAGGGTTCATTGGCCTGATCAACCACCGTACTGTTGCCAGCCAGAAATACAGTAATCGCATCATCTACTTTGGTAATTTCTACACTACAGATTTTTGGTTCGGCCCCGTTAAACTCTAGGGTGAGCTGCTCATCCCAGTGGAAGTATTCCTTTTCTCTTTCTTTGAGCCTCACCTTTTCTCCTGTTCCAGGGATGGATGGGTAGCGGACGTTGACCAGAAATTCTTTGGTCTGTATTTCACCTTTTCGTGTCTCGGTATTTTCCACCATCAGCCTTCTGGATTCTGCTCTTACAGTTGTGGCAGAAGTCCCTTCGCTATCTCCTAATAATACCTTTACTCGGTAATTTCCTTCAGGAACATCAACCGTAAAAAATAAAGGTCCTTCACTTTCAATAAAATCTGAATGTGGCCCTTTGCCTTTTTTTCTTTGAATGGCTTTTATATTCTCTGCTTCCAATAAACCATATCCTTTCTCCTTTTGATAATGATCATGGGGAGTCACTTTAACAAAACCTTTAGCGGCCTTACCGTCGCCAAAATCAAAGTTGAAGGTTCCAGAAGCCTGACCTATAGATTGAAATGAAACCAATAACAAACTGATTATCAATACAAAATACACAGGAATATTAGGTACAGCTTTCATATTGAATTTATCTTATAAACCTTCCCTCTTTCTGTATCAAAGGATGTGACATAATAGTTATCTCCATCCAGTTCCACACTGGTAACTTTTGTTTCTACTCCTTCTACCCTTATTCTCTCGCGTGTTTTGATAACACAGTTTAAGCCTGATCCTGATGTGATCGATGCCCCGGAAAGATGGCCATCGCTCCATTCCATATCCACTGTAAAATTCCCTCTGGCCACCATACCTTTTATCCGCCCACTATGCCATGCAGTAGGAAGTGCCGGCAAAAGTTCTATTTCTCCCAGGTGGCTCTGAAGCAGCATCTCTCCCACTCCTGTTGTGCCTCCAAAATTCCCATCTATCTGAAACGGTGGATGGGTATCAAACAGATTGTTTAAAGTAGAGTTTTTCAATAATTCCTGATACATTTTATAAGCATGATTGCCGTCTAGCAGCCTAGCCCAGAAATTAATTTTCCAAGCCTTGCTCCAGCCGGTACCGCCATCACCCCGCACTTCCAGTGTGCGTCTGCCCGCCTCTGCCAATCTGCGATCTATCCAGGGTGAAATCTGCCTTCCGGGATGCAAGCCAAAAAGATGGGAAACATGCCGGTGCTGGGGATCTTCATCTTCCCAGTCCCCGTACCATTCTACCAGATTACC
>DATHVH010000419.1:0-5716 GCA_035461405.1 Anditalea sp. | reverse complement strand
TTAACCCCTCACATGTTTTTTGCCCCATTCTTGTAGAAAATATTATACTTAGAAATATATTTTTATCTTTGTATAAGCATTAAAACTTTATTATGGTATTAGAATTTGAGAAACCAATAGCCGATTTGGAGCAAAAGCTTCAGGAAATGAAGGATTTGGCCAAAGGCAAAAACATTGATTTATCTGCAGATATCCAGTCATTGGAAGACAAAATACAGGCGCTCAAAAAAGAAACTTTCGAGAATCTTACCAGATGGCAGCGAGTTCAATTGTCCAGACATGCTGATCGCCCCTATTCATTGGATTATATTTATGAGATAACAGAGGATTTTATTGAGATACACGGAGACCGAAATGTAAAAGATGACAAAGCCATGGTTGGTGGATTAGGAGATATCCATGGCAGGACTGTAATGTTTATCGGTCAGCAAAAAGGAAGAAATACCAAACAGCGTCAGGAAAGGAATTTTGGTATGGCCAATCCTGAAGGCTACCGTAAAGCGCTTAGGCTAATGAAAATGGCCGAAAAGTTCAATAAACCTATAGTGACCTTAATAGACACTCCTGGTGCTTTCCCAGGCCTAGAGGCAGAAGAAAGGGGCCAGGGAGAAGCTATTGCGCGAAACCTAAAAGAAATGTTTAAACTCAAAGTACCCGTCATCTGTATCATTATAGGTGAAGGTGCTTCAGGCGGTGCATTGGGTATAGCTATAGGAGATAAGGTTTATATGCTGGAAAACACATGGTACTCAGTAATCTCACCCGAATCATGTTCCTCCATACTCTGGAGAAGTTGGGATTACAAGGAGCAGGCTGCTGAAGCACTTAAACTTACTGCAAAAGACATGCTGGCAAATAAGCTTATTGATGGCATCATTGCAGAACCTCTCGGCGGAGCACATAAAAATCTTAAAATGATGGCCACCACTCTAAAGGCTACTATCGTAGAAGCTTTGGCAGAATTGGACAAGTTAGAAGCTGATAAGCGGATTGAAAAGCGGATTGAAAAATTCTGTGCCATGGGTGTGGTAAACGAGTAATAAACAAAATTTACTTAACCAAACCTCTGTTATTTGCAGGGGTTTTTTTATGCAAAATATGGAACTACATGTAATCAATACGGGATTTTTCAAATTGGATGGCGGGGCTATGTTTGGTGTAGTGCCAAAGGTACTCTGGGAGAAGACCAATCCCGCAGATGAAAAAAATTTATGTACCTGGGCGATGAGATGTCTATTGGTAGAAGATGGCAACAGGTTGGTACTGATAGATAATGGAATCGGTGATAAACAGGATGCCAAGTTTTTCAGCCATTATTATTTACATGGGAATGATTCCCTTCAATCTTCATTACAGAAAAAAGGCTTTTCGTATAAAGATATTACAGATAATTTCCTCACCCATCTCCATTTTGACCATTGCGGGGGAGGCATAGCTTATAAAAATGGAGACATTTCAAAAGTAGAAACAGTTTTTCCAAATGCTAAATATTGGACCAATAGGGAACATTGGCAATGGGCTACAGAACCAAATAGGAGAGAGAAGGCCTCATTTTTGAAGGAAAATATACTTCCAATGCAGGAAAGTGGTCAACTCCATTTTCTAGATCTGGATGAAAATGAATTCATGCAGGATTTTGATTTTTTCTGTGCAGATGGACATACAGACAAACAGATGATTCCAAAGATCCAGTACAAAGGTCATACATTGGTTTTTGCCGCTGATCTTCTTCCTTCTGTAGGACATATCCCTTTACCCTACGTTATGGGATATGATACAAGACCCTTGATTACTCTGGAAGAAAAAGAGAAATTTCTAATAGAAGCTGCTACAAATAATTACATCATATTCCTTGAACATGATTCAGTAAATGAATGCTGTACAGTTAAAATGACAGAAAAAGGAGTAATATTAGACCAAACCTTTGCACTTAGTGAACTCTAAAAAGAAAATAGGAATAGCCTTATCTGGGGGTGGAGTGAGAGGGATATCACATCTGGGAGTACTCAAGGCACTAAATGAAGCCGGTATATTTCCAACAAGGGTATCTGGAACGAGTGCAGGTGCAATAGTAGGTACTATGTATTGCTATGGATACAGTCCTGACGAGATATTCAAGATTATAAAAGACACTAATTATCTGAAATTTTTACGTCCAGCAATCAGTTGGACAGGCCTTTTAAAAATGGATATTCTCCAATCCCTGTATGGGCAATATCTGGCTGAAAATAATTTTTCCAACTTGAAGATACCGTTAACCATAGCTGCAACGGATATAGGCAGGGGGAAATCAGTTTATTTCTCGGAAGGTGAATTAATACTTCCTCTGATGGCCAGTACCTGTATCCCGGGCATGTTTGACCCTATAGTGGTCAATGGTAATTTTCTCGTGGATGGCGGAGTATTGAACAATTTACCTGTAGAGCCATTGGATGGAGTTTGTGATTATATTATAGGCGTAAACTGTAATCATCTCACAGAGCAGCTCAATATTTCCAATATCAAAAAATTAATAGAGCGGACTGTAATCATGTCCATGAATTTTAATGTCTATAGCAGAAAGAACAAATGCGATTTCTTTATAGAACCAAAAGGCCTTGCACGCTTTGGCGTTTTTGATATTAAAAAGGCAGATGAAATTTTTGAAGCAGGGTATAATGAAACATTGGCCTATATTGAGGGCAACAAGGGTCTACAACAATTAGCAACAAATAAATAGTAAATTATAAATGAAATCATTATCAAGGTTTTTGTTTTGGCTCACCGGATGGAAGGTGACCGGAGGGTGGCCTAAGGGCTTAAAAAAAGCAGTATTAATAGCCATACCGCATACATCCAATTGGGACTTATTGTATGCAAGAGCAGCTTTTTTTATCATGGATGTCCCAGTAAGGTTTACGATTAAAAAAGAAATAATGGTAGGTCCTATGGGCTGGCTGATAAAGGCCCTGGGAGGAATTGCCATTGATCGTAAGAAAGTGTCTGGAAAAAAGAAACAAACTTATACAGAAGCCATGATTAATATGCTGAAAGAACGGGATGAGCTGGTAATAATGGTCACACCGGAAGGTACCAGAAGCTATGCTCCAAAATGGAAAACAGGTTTTTATCATATCGCTTTAGGTGCGGAAGTACCCGTGGTGATAGGATACCTCGATTATAAGAAGAAGTTGGCTGGTATTGGCCCAGTTATTCAGCCGAATGGTATGATACTTGAGCAAATCGAAGAAATGATGGCTTTTGGAAGAACAATTACAGGTAAGTATCCGGAAAAAGGCATCAGATAATAATTTCTGATTATATTCAATGGATATATAGCCTAAATTGAATTCTATAAGGTAAGATGGAGTACAATTTATGAAACAAAACATATTGCACATGTTTAAAAAAAACTTCAAAAGGTTAAGAAAACTTACCTCATTTCAGATAATTTGGGAAAGTATCAAAGATTTTGGCAGAAATGATGCCATGACTTTTGCGGCCTGTACTGCATTTTACACTATTTTCAGTTTACCGGGACTATTGATAATAGCGGTTTCTATAGCTGCCTATTTTTATTCAGAGGGAGAAGTGAGGGAAGAATTGCTACAGCAGGTTTCCAGTACTTTAGGTTCTGATAGTGCGACCACCTTTGACAGCATTATCCAAAATGCGAGAATAGATGAACAAAGCCTTTGGGCAAAGATATTAGGTATCGCAGTACTGATATTTAGTGCCACAACTGTATTTGTTAGTCTTCAAAACAGTATAAATCATATCTGGCACATCCAGGCAAAGCCGGAAAGAGGCTTTTTAAAGTTTGTTATTAATAGACTTTTAAGCTTTTCGTTGGTAGCTTCGATAGGGTTTGTATTAATAATATCCTTAATAGCTGATGCGATCCTAGTAATAGTTTTCAGGCATTTATCAGGTTTATTTAATGGAGAAACATTCCTTCTAGCAAGTATTGTAAACTTTATTGTAACTCAGGGTATAATAGTATTAGTATTTGGATTGATGTATCGAATCCTTCCTGACGCCAGGGTAAAATGGAGAGATGTTTGGTTAGGAGCAATTGTAACTATGGTGCTCTTTGCTACTGGAAAATATCTATTAGGTATATATATGGCTACATCAGATGTAGGAGGGGCCTATGGTACAGCAGGCTCATTAGTCTTTATATTGATCTGGCTATATTATTCCATAATCATCTTCCTATTCGGTGCCCAGATTACTTTTTATATAGCTGAAAAAACGGGCGGAAGTATTTCCCCTTATAAAGAAGCTATAAGAGTGCAACTGATGGAAGTAGATGCTGACGGCAATGCGATAAAACCGGCATCGGCAAAGGATACTAAAAAAGAAATCAAAAAGGCCGAAATAGAAGAAAAGGAGGCTATTCAGAAAGAAAAAGAAATCGAGGAAAAAACAAAATCAGATAAATAAAAAAAGGCGGGTCTACCCGCCTTTTTTTATTTTATTTCCTTGTCGTCATCAGCTTCCTCATAATGAGTTTTGCTTTCGTCTTTACCTTCCACTTTTTCCTCTCCGGTTTTATGATCGAAATGGTGGACTTCTTTATCTAGCACTTCCTTTCCAGACATTCTTTTTTTGGTAAAAATATTTTTGAACATGAAAAATAATACTAGAGCTATCCCTAAAATAATAAGAGCACCTACGAACATTGACATAATATATACTTTATATAGTAAAACGATTTTTTAAAGTCACAATATGAAAGTAGCAATAAAAATGCCTAAAACATATTTAGGTAAATTTTATAAGGCATTTCTATTAGAATAAACTACCCTGTACAGCCCGTGGCTTCTGAGCCTGCACAGTACCTTTCAGCATATCATGGAGCAATTTGATAAAGCCATGCTTCCAGCTTTCACCGCTGATTTTAACCTCTTTGTTATCATAATCAATAGGACCTTTTAATCTTTCGTACCCTATCATCATGGTCCAGACAGTATAAAAGGTAATCTCTGGCTGTAGATCAGGACGCATACTTCCATCTCTTACTCCCAATGAAATGATCTGCGTCCCATACTTAGCTGGTTCGTATTGGATTTCTGTCAGCTTTACGAAATTAGAGCTCTCCAGTATCAATGGGTCAATCTTTTTTCTTAGCGCAGGATCATTATACATCCCCATGATATTCATAAAATTAAGGATTGCTTCGTGATACATTTTATGATCATGGGTGAAAAGAAAATAATTTTCAACCAGCTCGGTAATGATTTCAATTCCTTTTTTGCCTTTTCCCTTAGTCAGTGTTTTGCTAAATAAATCTTTTAGCTCGTCAAACGCTTTTCTAGTTACTGCCATATAAAGGTCTTCCTTATTTTTGT
This sequence comes from Anditalea sp., assembly GCA_035461405.1. Classification (GTDB taxonomy): domain Bacteria; phylum Bacteroidota; class Bacteroidia; order Cytophagales; family Cyclobacteriaceae; genus Anditalea. The sequence continues at coordinate 383 of DATHVH010000419.1, read as the reverse complement.
AATAAAAATAAATCAAACCTTTGCTCATTTTAGCTTCCTTAGCTACATCGTCCATTTTGCTGGTGGCATATCCTTTCGCAGAAAAAAGCTTAATGGCAGCTGATAATATATCTTTCTCTTTTTGTTGCCTTTCGTAAACGCCCATTGAACTTAAAATTTTATTAATGAAATAAAGATCAAAATATCTTAACCAAGGGAATTAGAAGATAAATGATCAATAAGGCAACTTATACTACCCGGATTATGAAATAGTTCTTCTTACCTTTCTGTACTAAAAGATACTTTTCCTGTAAAAGGTTTACGGATAATTTTTCTGTTGGATCATTTACCTTCACTTTATTGATGCTGACTCCTCCTCCTTGGATCATCTTTCTGGCTTCACC
>DATHVH010000418.1:0-3054 GCA_035461405.1 Anditalea sp. | reverse complement strand
TCACCGAAATCTTCCAGCATCGGATTAATAGATCCGTCATAGGCCATATCCCTGTTTCTGATCACATTTTTCATGTTCTCAAACTGGTCGTTGTCCCGCAACTTGACAAACTGCCTATGTAAGTTAAATGCCATAGCTGTAAAGGGGAACCTTCTGGCTTTTCGGCTGGCATTGGGGTGTAATCCAACTATAAAAAAGGAGGTGCCGTCAAAACTAAAACTAAAATTAGGATCTTCAGGATCACTGCTTACAGTAGGGTCCCATTTTCCCTTTTCCTTTTCACTGTCATGAAGCATTTGGATCTGCGTCCAAAGTTTGTTTTCGAAACCGATCTCGGACGCTGCCTCATCAGTAAAAACTGCAATTAAGGTTAAATAGTCACTTTTGGTCTCATCTGTTTCTCTAATATATTTTTTTAAATCCGCTCCTAATTTCTTTGTGGTGTTGGGGTTGCCCATTTCACCATATATTCCCAGTCTGTATTGCTTGGAATTAATAGAAGCCTTTGCTCCAACACAAGGGTATTCTGTTTCTCCGATTTTTTCATTCAGGCCCGAATGTATTTTTTGTATGCTTTCATCCTCGCAGGTCTCAATATCCTCAGGTGAAAAATAAGTCTGTGATTTTAGTAGATTTTTCATAATTTGATTGTACTGCAAGATCTATCTGTATAAGAATAGCTTATATGAATTCTCTTGGTTTGATGTTGTAGGTAGGTATTGTCTTAAAGGGTGATAATAAGGATAGTTTTTTATATTAAAATATTTAGCCAAATAATTATATAAAATTTAATAGGTGATTATATTTTACAAAATTAATGCCATAATAGTGATATATAAAGCGTTTACGATTATAATTTTGGGTGAAGTATTAGGGTATTCCTGAAATATGGGTCTCCAGATATGAAAAAATTGTCCGGTTAAGATTTTCTATAATCTATTTATCTACCCTATTTTAGAGTTTTTGATCACATTTTTGTTGGAGATAGTTGAATCATAAATACTATTTCAGATGTATCTAAAAAGTGATATGTAGTAATTTTTAGATGTTAAATCAATATAGCCAATAGTAAAAAGGTGGTATCCTTTTGGCTTTGGCATTTATAATTAGAAAAATCATTCATATGAAGGTCACAAAGAGAATAAAGGTAATAGGAAAGGTCCAGGGAGTCTTTTTCCGTAAAAGCACCAAGGATAAAGCAATGGAATTAGATATCAAAGGCTGGGTAAGAAATGAAGAGGATGGTGCTGTATTAACCGAGATAGAAGGTCATAGACATGCTGTAATGGCTATGGAGGCTTGGTTGAAGAAGGGCCCTGCCAATGCTGATGTTAAAAATTTAATCATTCAGGACGGAGAAGAGCAGGGGTATACTGATTTTGAAATTAGAAAGTAATATCAAATCTCCTGTGTAAAACTCGTGGGGCCAAGTATTTAATTTTTCATACTACTTTCAGTTTAAGGTACATTAAAACTTTTATTTATCTTTCGGAATAATCAATACAATAATGTCAAAAAATAAAAAATACCTTCATGGATATGAAGAAGTAGAACAGGATAGGCTCATAGAGCAAGCAAAAGTAATTGAAAGTAAAATATTTGACTTTATAGATTATGATAACTGCCAGCGGTTATTGGAGATCGGAAGTGGTGTTGGGGCACAGACGGAAATACTTCTTAGAAGATTTCCCCATTTAAGTATTACAGGTATAGAGCATGAAAAAAAACAGATAGACAAAGCTATAAAAAATCTTTCCTCAAAAGGATGCGAGATGAGCAACATCTCATTTATACAGCAGGATGCTAAGAATTTGGATCTTCTCCAGGTATTTGATTCAGCTTTTGTATGCTGGGTACTCGAGCATGTCAGTGAACCTATAGAAATACTCACCTCTATGAAAACGGCTCTCCTCCCAAAGGCAAAAGTGGTAATCACTGAAGTGTTCAATTCTACTTTTTATACTTATCCTATAAAAGAGGAAATTATTCATTATTGGAAAATTTACAACGAGTATCAGACTTCAATAGGAGGCGATCCAGAAGTGGGAGCCAAGTTGGGTAATTTACTAGAAATGGCGGGTTATGAAAATATATCTCTTCGTTCGGGTGGATTTCATTTAGACAGCCGAGAGCAGGATGAGAAAAAAAGGGTATTTACTTATTGGAAAAATCTTATGAGCAGCGGAGCCTCGGCTATGATAGAAGACGGGCTTATTACTCAAAATGAAGTGTCTTTTATGCAAAAAGCAATGGATGAGCTAAGAGATATGCCGGATTCGATATTTTATTACAGATTTATACAAGCTACTGCTTACAATTCATGAAAGGAATAAGGAAAATCTTTAAATGGCTTGGTTGGTTTATACTTTGGTGCTTTATATTATCTATAGCGCTGACTGTAATATATCGTTTCGTTCCAGTACCTATTACACCTCTTATGGTCATCAGAATGTGGGAACAATCCCAGGATGAAAATAGAGAAGTAAGATTAAAGAAAACTTGGACGTCAATAGATAATATTTCCAGACACCTGCCCCAAGCTGTAGTAGCAGGAGAAGATCAAATTTTCTTGATCCATTCAGGTTTTGACAAAGAAGCTATAGAAAGGGCTATAGAAGGCAACAAAGCAGGAAAAAGGGTCAAAGGTGGCAGCACCATTACCCAGCAGACAGCAAAGAATGTTTTTCTTTGGCCTGCCCGAAACTATTTCCGGAAGGGTTTGGAAGCTTATTTTACACTTTTGTTAGAATTCTTCTGGTCAAAAGAAAGAATTTTGGAGGTCTATTTGAATGTGATAGAAATGGGAGATGGGATATACGGTGCTGAAGCTGCCGCCCAAACATATTATAATAAATCAGCTGCTGATTTGACCAGGCATGAATCGGCCATGTTAGCAGCCATAGTCCCAGGACCTCTTATGTGGAATCCAAAAAAGCCTACAGCTTATAACAGACAGCGTCAAAGCTGGATCTTAAGGAATATGAATAACTTAGAACCGATTGGGTTTGGGAAATGATAAAAAGTACAAAGTAAGAGGTACGAAATCAAGATTTG
>DATHVH010000417.1:0-5124 GCA_035461405.1 Anditalea sp. | reverse complement strand
GTCGTTATAAGTAAGGAAGTTATCCACTATCTGGTCAAATCTAGTAAAGGTGCTTCTACTTAGACTTGATTGAATTTCAGTAATTCCGTCATTTCTGGCAAAGCTTACACCTCTGGTATTGATCTGTTCAATGTTATAATTATAGGAAGAGCGGAAAGATAGCTTATCAGGAATAAGTTGAATCTCACCATAAAAATTACCCATTATTGTAGCGATGTTATTTCGGTTGTCACCAAATAACATGCTGTTATAAGGGTTTTGAGGTGAGCGATAACCCAATTGCTGGGCGTTGGCCAATGGCCGTGGAACTGGAGTTGCCGCTGAATTCAAATCATCATATACCGGTAAAATGGGAACAGCATGGTATGCTGTGAACCACGCTCCATTGTCAGCATTGTGGCGGCGAGCTGTGCTTATATTTAGGTTTGCGCCTACCGTCAGCCAGTCCTTAACGTCAGTGTCAAGCTTAGCCCGAAAATTCATTCGAGTGTAATCGTTTCTTCTATCATTCATCATACCCTTCTGCTCAAAATAGCTACCCCGAATAGAGTATCTGGTCTTATCAGATCCACCATTGAATGTCAGTGAGTGATTTTGGATACTTGCTGGACTCATGATCTCAGAATACCAATCCGTGTTTACATTAGGTATGCTTGGGTCGATGCGGCTTCGGCCATAACGTTGGATGGCATTGTTCAAAAAGGTGATGTCGGCCGGACTTCCCGTTTCCTGTACATATCCGGCGTATTGTTGGGCATTGGCCATTTGCAATACGTTTTGAGGATTTTGGATTCCTACGTAGCCATCATATACGATTTCAGGGTCTTTTCCATAATTCCCTGATTTGGTTTCTATCATTACCACACCATTTGCAGCCCTTACACCATATATGGCAGCTGCCGAAGCATCCTTTAAAATTGACATGGATTCAATGTCGTTGGGGTTCAAAAAGTCGATGTTGTCCATAAACATCCCGTCCACCACATATAGAGGTGCTGCTCCACCTTCAAATGATCCTACACCCCTTACTCGTACTGTAGGGGCAGCGCCAGGTGCACCGTTAGTGACTATCTGCACCCCAGCCACTCGGCCTTGTAGTGATTGCATAGCATTGGTAGCTGGAGTTTTGACAATGTCCTCTGCATTTACAGTTGAGATGGCTGAAGTCCTGTCCTGCTCCCTTTGGGTACCGTAACCGATCACGACCACTTCATCGAGAGTCTTAGTATCTTCTCCAAGGATGATCTCCAATTGGCTACGGTCACCAATTACTGTTTCCTGGGTGGCATAGCCAATAAATGAAACGACTAATACTGACTGAGATGAAGCCACTGTCAAAGTGAACTCGCCATCTATATTAGTTACCGTCCCATTTTGGGTACCCTTCTCAAGAATATTCACACCTGGGATTGTTTCTCCCGATTGGTCGAGTACTCTGCCGGATACTGTTACCTGCTGGGCCAATGCCGGACTGAGACTTATAATAAATAGGGCTATTCCAAAGAGCCATTTGAGATGCGGAATACATGCGGGAGGATTGCATGTATGCCCGCTTCTAAGCAGTAAATGATTTTCCATTCTTAGTTATTTTTAAAGTGTTAAAATTGGGTTAGGTAATTAAAGATTCAATCGTTTGCACTTACTTTCAAATCATATTCCAAAATTTAGGGGAAAGAAAAGTTATAGCGTAAATATTTTATTAAAATTATGGTTAAAAGTAGGGTTTTTCTTTGAGTAGAAAGACTTAAAAATCACACATTAATACTAGTAACAAAAAGCGCTTTATTATATTAGAGGTGCATTTTTAAAGCGTAAATAACACAATAATACTAATATAAAACTTACCTGAAAAAAGTCTAATAATTACTTAAAATGAGATTACTTTATGTGGTGTGTTTCACGGGTGATATTTCTACCAACACATCTTTCCATTGCAGTGTCTTAAGTCCTTTATCTGCAAATATGCCATTGATTTTTTTTCTAAAACTCCATACAGTGTTTTTTCTCAAATCAAGGATTTGGGCTAGTTGTTCTAAAGTAAGTATTTGGTTTTTGGAGATGATGATATAGACAATGTAAAACGCTTTTTCCAATGGAAATTTGACTCCATGAAACACAGTTCCTGCTGTTACTGATTCTATGTATCCACATTTGCTGCATCTTTTTGAAAATAGTTTAGGCCCTTTTGAAGATTTGATATGACGGCAGCTCCTGCATTCAAATTTTTTGCTCCATTTCAGATCTTCCAGATAGCGGTAGCATGCAGAGGAATCTGGGAATATTTTAATAAACTCTTCGTAGGATAGTGAATCATTATCTAATCTAGCTTGGAAAGATTGCTTTATACTGCTTTTCAGTTTCCAGTTATCTCTGTCCAAAAGGGAATTAATCCTTTTTATTTCTTCATCTTTCTCTAGTAGTTGTGCATTAAATGATTCTAATAGATGATTTTTCTGCTCAAGCTCTATAGTTCTTTTCTTTACTTTGTTTTCCAGTTCTTTATTGACTTTGTCCTTTAGCTCGTAATTAATCTTTATTTGATTTAATGATCTCTTCAGCGCTCTGTCACGGTTGTCTTTTAAAATCCTTATCCGGTCTCCCAAAGCAAAGGTCAGGAGTAGCATTTCTATCAGAAAGCCGATATGTAAACTATAATAAATTAAGGTGTAATGTTGTATTATAGCAGCATTGGTAAGTATTTTAATACCCATACCTACGAAAAGGACACCATACGCTATTACAAAAAACCGTACTACTTTATAGCCCCTGGTCCAAATGTATATACTGGCAAAAAACACAAAGAAGAAAGGAATGACATCATAATACTTAATTTCAAGAAAGGAAGGTTGCCAAAATAAACCATACATAAACAAGCAGGTCTTGGCTACCAATATAAGCTGTAATATATAATGCATGTATGGAGCCCTTGTCTTCGTAGAAAGAAACTTCATGGAAAACAGCATAGCCCATACTACTATGGAATAACTAAATATCCCATTGGCTACCTGATTCCACTCAGGGTAATTTGGCCATAGATACTGAAAGGCTATACCATCTATAGACATAGCATATATGCCCACACTGGCTAGATAGAATGTATAATAAAGATATTTGATTTCTCTGACAGCAAAATATACTAATATATTATAAAGGGCTATGATCAAGATCATTCCATAAAAAATCCCATATATGAAATACTCATTCAATGCATAATAAATGAATCTATTCAGAGATCTTATGGCGATGCGTATATCGGCCTTTTGAGAGGAGTTTATTTTTATGTAATAATTGGAAATGCCTTCACTGCTATTTTCCAATACAATTTCAAAGTTTTTATGTTTAAAATTCCGCTGGCCAAAGTTGTATGCATCCCCCATTAATGTCATACTGTAATTGTTTTCCGAATCCGGAGCATGGAGTTCTATTCTATCTATGGTCTGGTCATAAAATTCCATTATCCACTGTTTTTGGCTGGAAGGATTTTTTTCCAGTGATAGTTTTACCCAGTAGGTATAGTCAGTATTGAAATAGCTTTTAGAAAATGTAGGGTTGATTTTAAATTTATCCTGAAAATTAGGTTTGATGATATCTGCAAATTCGAGACTGTTTGTTTTATCTTCGTAAAATTCCAGCTGTGAAATGGAAAAAATACGCTCTTCGAGAGCATCATTGATCTTTAAAGTAGAGGCGCCTGATACCCTTTGTGCTGTACTTTCATTGATTACAGTCAGAAAAAGGCAAAAGTGAATAAAAATTATTAAGTATTTTGACATCTCCCGGGGTTTTGACTGGATCTGTTTGCTTTTGTTAAATATGGCTCAATTATAGTTACTTTACAAAAGTAAGATTGTTTTTCCGCTATAAAATGCATTGGGAGAATAGTCCATATAAACAATACATGATCGATATATCTTAATGGTATATCAAAAATGGATCAACTATTATAGCCGCTTTGAATTGGCATAAAAAAACATGCCCACACTTCAATGATAGGTTTTATTTATGATCCTTTAAATTTTCAATTTATCCTAACGAATTAAATCTTATTTATATAATGAAAATCATAGATCCAAAAAAAGTGTCTACTGGGGAATTTCACGCATATATGCTGGGTGCCATTGCCCCCCGGCCAATAGCTTTTGCCAGTACAGTAGATAATCAAGGAAATGTAAACCTCAGCCCTTTTAGTTTTTTTAATGCCTTTGGCTCAAATCCCCCAGTAATAGTATTTTCTCCATCCCGGAGAGTCAGAGATAATACTACCAAGCATACTTTGGATAATGTGCATGAGGTACCGGAGGTGGTGATCAATATTATCAACTACAGTATAGTGGAGCAGATGTCTTTAGCCAGCACAGAATACGATAAAGGTGTAAATGAATTTATAAAATCGGGATTGACTCCCGAAAAGTCCCTCCTCGTCAGTCCTCCTAGAGTAAAAGAGGCTCCAGTGGCGTTCGAATGCAAAGTTTTACAGATCATACCCGTAGGAGAGGGTGGAGGCGCGGCTAATTTAGTGGTATGCGAAATTCTTTTAGCCCATATCAAGGAAGAAATATTAGATGAGGATGGAAAAATCGATCCATTTAAATTAGATCCAGTAGCTAGGATGGGAGGGGACTGGTACTGCAGAGCTACGGGCGATGCACTCTTTGAGATCCCAAAGCCCCTAAGAAATAAAGGTATAGGGGTAGATCAGATTCCTGCAAATATCCGAAACAGCATAGTATTGACAGGCAATAATCTAGGAAGGCTTGGAAACGTAGAAAAGCTGCCTACTACCGCTGAACTGAACGAATATATGATGCAGCCCCAGATTCAAGAGATGAAGATAAAATATAAAGATGACAGTGATACATTTCATTTCCACCTCCATAAGCTGGCCCAGCAGCTGATAGAAGACGGTAAAGCAGATGAAGCCTGGAAGGTATTGCTTCAGAGCGAAAATAACTTATAGCAAAAAGGAGCGGCTAAAGCCGCTCCTTTTTTAATTTTTTGATAATATACTTTTTTCACCTTTGGTTTTGAGGATATTTTAAATGTTGAAATAATCCCCGTACTGTGGTCTATGGACTGTCAGCCGTGGACCATATTACTTAACTACGATATCATATGGCATTCTCA
>DATHVH010000416.1:0-4471 GCA_035461405.1 Anditalea sp. | reverse complement strand
ACCAGACCGTGAGGCATTTATGGAGCTGTTTACAGTAGACCTGTTGGCCAGTGATGCTGAGGAACTTGTGGCTTACCTGCGGGAGCGACTTGGAAAAGACAAAGTAGTAGCTATGGGATATTCCTTGGGAGGAACAGTGGGGATAAATCTCGCGAAGCGCCGGCCTGAATGGTTACATGCCTATGTAGGCATCGGTCAGGTATCACATAATTTAGAGCAGGCGCTTTATGATCGTACCTTGGAACTAGCAATGATTGAGGGTAATGAAGAAGCTCTTGCAGAGTTAGAGCCTTATGCCTCATATACCGAATTGGAGAGAATAGCCCGTGGTCCTGCCAAATGGGTAACCCGAAAATGGGCAAACACATTTGATGGAGCCTGGTATGGCAAGGATGGTTGGGCACTTTATGAAAGACTTCCTATCCTGGCGCCAGAGTATACAGGCGAAAATGTAGCCACATGGCTGGAAGCATTGTATTGGCTGAATACGGAAACTAATACAGGGTGGAAGGACCTTCGAGAACTGGGCCGCAATTTCAATGTTCCGGTGCTGTTCTTTCATGGCCGATATGACCTCACACCACCTATCGAGAATGCCCAGGCCTACTTCGAGTGGATTGAAGCACCATATAAAAGAATGATAATATTTGAACGCAGTGGGCATATTACTTTTCTTGAGGAACCAGGTCGTTTCTTTGCAGCTTTGCTAGAACACGTGCTGCCACTGACCGAAGGGGCTGCTACATATGAGGTACGCCGATGATCCAGCAGCGGAGCGATAGCTATCACGTGTATGCCATGCCCGTAGGAGATGAAGACGAAATGCAACTCACACATTCCGTTAAGTCTATTATCACTGCGGTCAGGTGGTTCCGAAGGATGACAGGTTTCCGAACAATTCTGAAAAGGGCGGCAAACAGCTCTACTACCAATTAGGTGCGTTTATCTGTGGGTGGATAAGTTGGCAGTAACCAGAGAAAAGATAATAGACATTTATTAATAAATCTCGGATTAAAAGCAAATACTTAATATTAAACATTTTTAATATGATCCAGAAATTCACCATATTAATTTTTTTCACAGTATTTGTCACCACGGATATTTTTTGCCAATCAAGCGATAGGATCTTCTATTCTTCTTTTAGTCCCCAGGACTGGGATATTTATCTATCCAGAGATGCGGGGAGAAGTTTCAAGAAATTCACCTCCCATCCCTCCTTAGACTACGATGCTGTCATTAGCCCGGATGGCCGATGGGTGGTTTTTACCTCAGAGCGAACCGGCATTGCGCAGCTATATATCAAACCCTTGGATGGCAATGAATATCCCAGATTGTTGATTAAAAGTGATTCATTTCAGGATCAGGCTACCCTTTCTCCGGATGGGAAACAGATAGCTTTTGTAGCTTCCCATGAAGGCAATGCCGACATTTATCTAATGGATTTTATTCCTGATACTGTTCAGGATATTTCAGTAGCCCAAAATTTAACCAATCACCCTGGCGGAGATTTCCGACCCACTTTTTCTCCTGATGGGCAACAGATAGCTTTCAGCAGCGACCGAGGTCATAAAATTGTTCCCCACCCACAATTTACATTTGCACGACAGCGGAAGGGTGATATTTATACAATAAATATCAATGACAAAAAAGTAAGAAGATTAACGGATGCCGGGGCCTGGGACGGCAGCCCAATATGGTCTCTGGATGGAAAGAAAATATATTTCTACAGTGGGCGGAATGGTAATAATTCGATCTTCCATATGAATGCTGATGGTTCTGATCAGAAACAGCTTTTTGATTACCCGGGCGACGCCGTATCCCCTACCCTTTTAGCCGATGGAAAGATTGCCTTCACTACATGGAAAAGTGAAAATGATTTTAAAATAATGCAGTGGGATCCCGCTACAAAAGAGACAAATCCTCTATTTGATAACAATCTAGACTTGATGTTTAACCTGAAGGTTTATTCTGATGATCTTATGGTTTTCCACGGAGGTACATACGCCATACGCAGGGAAGGGCTCGGCAACTTTGGCTTTGATGGAGATGTATTGGCCAAAATCCCCGATTCCCTAATCTTGGGGGATAAAAGGGTTAAGATCTTTGGGGTCCGTCGGGCTTTTGTAGCCCCACCGCATTTGAATAATGCAATGCTTGTTTACGATGCCAATGATATCCTGAATTTTATGGATGTGTTTAATCCACTGGCCTATGGTATGATATTTCTTCCACTACTAATTTTAGCCCTATTTATCATAGGGATTGTTTTTAGCATAAAGTATAGAAAGAAAATCCCTTTTTGGAAAAGCCTATTGTTAAGTATCCTTTCAGTCATTGCCGGTATTATGGTTGGAGGAGTGTTTGTGTATGTATTAATTTTAAATCCTTACCCGGTAAATTTTATCCGAATAGTTTTGGGATTATTGTTCTTCCTTTTGATTTTTTTGGGATGGGTATTTTATAAAAGAAAAAAGCAATTGAAAGCCAGGGAACGTTCTGTTTACCGCGTTTCAAAATTATATAGTATTCTTTTTTTCGGGCTTGGTTGGTTTGCTTTGTATTGTGGAGTTTTTCTAAATCTATTTCTCAATACCACTATCAACTTTTACCAGGTTGATTATAATACAATGGAAAAATTTCCCCTATTCAGTATCGAAAAAGAAGCTAATACCAATCCGGTTAATTCCCGGGTATTAGACAGTAAAATCACCCATGATGGAAAAGCATTTGTTTTCACTACGGGAAATTTCGGTGGATCCGCTAGATCCCAGGGGGATATTTGGCGTTATGATTTCAACACTAAACAGCTGAATAAAATCTCAGATTCACCATACAATGATGGATTTGCAGATATAAGTACTGATGGTAAATTGGTTTTTCGTAGCGGAAGATCGGGCTATTTTGATATCTACTTGAAGAAAGGAAATGTCTTGGAAAATCTTACCAATGATAATCATAAGGATAATTTTCCTGCCATTTCCAGCATGGGAGACAAAATTGTATTTGCTTCGAACAGGTTGACTGCCGATAAGGAGTATAAGACAATGGATATTTTTTTAATGAATTTATTGCCTGACAACAGCTGGTCTAAGCCAGAAAAGATTTCATTTGGTGAAGGACAAAATGCCCACCCCCATTTCTCTCCTGACGGAGAATGGGTAATTTATACAACTGAAGGGTATGGTATTAATGATGAGCAACCCCTTATCCATCCAGTAATTTTTTCACCCCAGATGTATGGGGAAATCGTAGCTTACAATATTAGCAGTAAGGAGCACCATAGGTTGACACACAATAAATGGGAAGATGGTGCACCTCTATGGATAAAGGGTTTTGATCCAGTGATTAAGGGGGATGATTAATATGGATAAAAAATCATTTAATCTTTCCATTATTTTAATGATCTCTTATTTGATTTAATATTTAAAGAGGTATCCATAAAAAGAGGTATTATTAATTGATGTCTAAACGAAGCATTATCAAATACATGTAAATCGACACATTCAACTTTATATCCATATGTACGCTCTGGCACAAAAGATCATATTTATCCTCGGCCCTGTTCTGCTGCTTACAGCTGATCTACTGGCGGCCTTTTCCGGGGAAGATTACCATTTTAGATCCGGATTTATACTGTGGCTTGCACTGTTATGTTTTCTGTCAATTTTATTTGGTCTTAAGAGACTGACGGTCGAGCCTTATAGAAAAATTGCAATGGCAGGAGTAGTTTCCGGAAGCATTGGATTGATGGCTGCAGCTTGTATCACCGCACTTTATAGAGTAGAGGCTGTATTGATTTCTGGACTTGATGCTAAAACATTCAGCGTCGTGGAAGCAGTGCTGCTAGACAGTCCGATCATAGCAACGGTTTTCCCCTTTTCACCGCTCTTTCCAGTAGGATTGCTACTGCTGTCGTTTGCTGTATGGCGGAGCAAAACCGTAGGGAGGTGGTTTGCTTTATCGATCGCTTTGGGTTCCCTGTTATTTCCTGAAGCAAGAATGGGTGGGATGCTAGCCGTACAAATGGCTTCAGGAATTCTGTTGCTCATCGGTTTAAGCGGGGCGGCATTCCAAATAAACAATAGTGATAAAAAACATCTAGAGACTGATAATATCAACAAAGACGTCACAGTACCTGAAGATAAATCTAAATAGCAGCCGGTGCGGATGCAAGAGCTGCAGTTTGCTAGGCAAGGAAATAACCGTTGGTCAAAAACACAGCTCCTATTTCCATTTCATCCCTTTTCCTGTATTTCGGGAGATCTTTCGGCAAGTTAAAGATGACGCCCCCCCGTCATTCTGAGCGCAGCGAAGAATCTCATGGGGATGCGATAAGTTCATATCTTTGGAAATCAACGCACCTTACCATTTCAGTCCTAATACTTTACTTTGTGACATCTTTCGGCAAGATCAAAATGATGATACCTAATTCATCAATCATCAAACAATAACCTGATCCTAGTACCTTTTT
>DATHVH010000415.1:0-3007 GCA_035461405.1 Anditalea sp. | reverse complement strand
TATATGAAAGGGGCTTATCAATTTACAGAAAGCACTGATCTGGAAAACTTCACCATAGTTGATGACCAGATCAAGATGGATTTTCACCCTCGCCACGGTTCGGTATTACCCATTACCAAGCGGGAAACTGCCCTGCTACTAGAAACCTATGGAATACCTGAAGGAGCGACATTTCTAGCTGCCGGGTCTGATAACCTAAAAACAGATAAAGTAAAGTTAGAAGAAGGAGAATTAATGCTTCTCGCAAAAAATGAAGCAGATCTTTCTTCCCTGGATCCTCAGTTCAAATCATTGCCTGGATTGGACATCAGTCCAAATGGACCGCAGAATTTCTCCCGAGGAACTGTAAACTATACTATAAAAGCTTCTGAAGGGATCACCCGTGAAGTGAAGGTGGGTGTACAGAAAGAAAACAACCCTGTTTTGCCGGATGTATATGCCGATCCCCATATCGCTGTCTTTGGCGATACTTATTATATCTATCCCACTACGGATGGATCCGAAGGCTGGGCATCCCATTCCTTCACTGCATGGAGTTCAAAGGATCTCAAAAATTGGAAAAATGAGGGCGTCATCTTGGATTTGAAAAAGGATATATCATGGACGGATGAGCGTGCATGGGCGCCTGCCATTGCAGAAAAGAATGGAAAATACTATTACTATTTTTCTGCTGATGTTAATATAGGAGTAGCGGTATCGGACAGTCCCACAGGGCCATTTGTGGATCCTTTGGGTAAGCCACTGGTCCCAAGAGGGGAATTTCCAAACCAGATGATAGACCCTATGGTCTTTATAGACGATGACGGATCTGCCTATCTGTACTGGGGACAGGGTAAGTGCCATATGGTGAAGCTCAATGATGATATGATCTCCTATGATAAATCCGAAGTGATCGTCTTTAAACCTGAGGGATATAATGAAGGAGCTTTTGTCTTAAAAAGAAATGGAATCTACTACCTCATGTGGTCGGAGTATGATACCAGAGATCCCAGGTATTCTGTGGCCTATGGCACATCCGATTCTCCACTCGGACCTTTCACCAAGGCTCCGGATAATCCTGTACTGAAAGGGAAAGGTATAATAGAAGGTGCGGGCCACCATTCGGTGGTGCAGGTGCCGGGTAAGGATGAATGGTACATCGCCTATCACCGCTTCAGGATCCCGGGAGGAAATGGCTACAACAGGGAGACAGCCATCTCGCCGATGAAGTTTGATGAAGAAGGCCGGATATTGCCGGTGGATGTGTTTGAGAGTGTGGAGTAGGCTCGGGAGTTGGTTAAAAGTAAGATGTAAAAAGTGAGAAGTGAGATGTAAAAAACATGACCGTGCCGTAGGTACGGAATGTTGGTAAAAGGTTAAAAGTAAAACTACATGCCGTGTCGTAGGTACGGAATATTAAAATAATGAACCTAGCGGTTAAGTGTAAGGACAGAAATTTTATAAGGGGAATAATATCGAATGATGAATGATGAATTTCGAATAATGAAATGATGAAATCAGATCAAAGAGAAAATTAAAGAATCACAGGCACGAATGGGAAAGTATGAAGTTCGATTGTGATTAAATAAGCGCGAGCGTATAGACTATATATTATAGATGTTACTTTCAATTGCCATGGGCTTTAGCCCGTGGAATGTTTGTAGATTTTGAATTTGTTTTGGCTAGGAAAAAGGATTGTACTGGCATGGCTTTCCGCCAAAACCCATCAATATTAAGACTGGAAACAGAGCATTAAATAAAAAGTAAGATGTATACTAATTTGGAAGTACGGAATAAGAATGGCTTGTCCATGGAATGGATTTAAATAGTAAAAAATCAGATAGATGAAAAAACATATATTTAGCTTATTGATGATAGGTATGACATGGTCAGCTGGTGCTCAAGAGAATAAGAACGAATGGGAAAACCCAAATATTCTCGACCGCAACAAAGAAAATGGCAGAGCTTTTTTCATTAGTTATGATACAGAAGAAAAAGCTATAAACAAAGACAGGGATAGCAACATCCTATACCATAGCTTAAATGGAGCGTGGAAGTTTGATATCGTAAAAAAACCAGCTGATAGGCCCAAAGATTTTTTCAAGACTGATCTAAATGATCAAGATTGGGTAGAGTTAGAGGTGCCATCGAATTGGGAGATGGAAGGGCATGATATTCCAATATATACCAATGTAGCCTATCCTTTTCCTGCCAACCCGCCCTACGTAGATAATGAATACAATCCCGTGGGGACTTATAGAAAAACATTCAACCTTCCCGAAGGCTGGGATGATAAAGCGGTCATGCTTCATTTCGGTTCTATATCAGGGTACGCCAGGATATATGTAAACGGGGAAGAGGTAGGCATGACCAAAGCGGCCAAAACACCTGCCGAATTTGACATCACCCAATATCTTAATCCGGGAGAAAATCTTTTGGCTGTGCAAATTTTTCGCTGGCATGACGGTAGCTATCTGGAGGATCAGGACTTTTGGCGATTGAGCGGCATTGAGCGGGATGTATTTCTGCAGGCGATGCCCAAACTGGCTATCTGGGATTTCTTCATCAAAGCGGACTTGGATAATGGGTACAAGAACGGGATAGTAGACGGTTCGGTAGCTGTACGAGGTTTTGGAAATAATGCAGGAGTTGGAAATCTAACTTTTGACCTATATGATAAAGGAGGAAAGAAAGTCTTCAGCCAAAAACAGAAAATATCAGGTCCGGATCAGGAAGTGAAATTCAATGGTCTGGTAAAAGGGGTACAGAAGTGGACTGCAGAAACACCCAACCTATACAGATATGTACTGACACTGACAGATGATAAAGGTGAGGTCTTGAATGTAGTCACCAATAAGACCGGATTCAGGAAAGTGGAAATCAAGGATGCCCAGCTGATGGTGAACGGGGTCCCGCTCATCGTAAAAGGAGTAAACAGGCATGAGCACCATGAAACAAAGGGCCATGTGCCGGATAGGGATATCATGATCAGAGACATACAGCTGATGAAGCAGAACAATATCAATTC
>DATHVH010000414.1:0-1837 GCA_035461405.1 Anditalea sp. | reverse complement strand
AGCCAGTTGTATGAGATTTTCATGTATGAATTTTTTCCGGAGGTAAAGATAGTATTACAAATAGTTTTAGCATAGAAAGAGAATAATTTTTAAAAGGATTTTTTAAACTGAAACCATAAAAAAAGGGCCCGAAGGCCCTTTAGTCTTTTTCCGAGTTTTAGAATGTTACTCTTCTTCCTGCTCTTCAAAATCTTCACAAGCGTTAGCCTTATTAAAAGCTTCTAAAGCATCTTTTGCATTATTAATGTCTTGAGGGGAATATCCATCGCCATTTGCTACTATAATAGCATTTGCAGCTGAGATAATATCATCCATAGAAGATCCATCTACGCCATTTGCTATATTTAAAAGGACAGTTATAAGATGTTGTTTCATTTTTAAAACACTACCGGAATTTCCCTTTTCTTGCAGAATTGACTGAAGAGCTGAAAGTTGATAGTAGGTATTTCCTATTTTAATTCCCCCATTAGGATATGCATTTTCTTGATTTCCTGGATTTACAGGTCCATGATTTGTCCAATAACCTTTGCCCTTAGCACATACAGAATTACAATTCCCAACTTCCAGAGTGAAATCAGTATGACCACCGCCTCCGATTTGGTACCGCAGATTATATACTCCCATTTCGAAAGTTGTTAGAAAACTCTCCGGACCACTACCGCCAAAATTTTCATTAAATATATTGATCCAATCGCCATTAACCTCAAGCTGCAGTTTTAAAGGAAGGTTTCCTGGTTTGTCATTAAAGTAAAAAATAAACTCTACAATGTCCCCTGCGCATGCAGTACTTGGATAATCCAGATATTCAGGAAGTTCTTGTGCTTTAGGAGCTTTAGCATCAACAACCAATAAATTTTCAGTGGAATCTATAGACTCAACACTGCACGAAGTAAATCCTATAGCCAGGATAAATAAGTAGATAAGTTTTTTCATATTAGTAGGTTTTTAGTATTAATAATGTGAAATTAATTCAAAAAACTACTGATCATATACAAATTCGCAAATACTCGTTGAGATTGAAATTTTTTCCGATGAAATGACAAAAATACGTGTTTTTCCCCTATTGTGTTGGTTTTCAATTTTATAATGTGATTTTAATGTTTCAGGAAAATTAACCTTAATACAGAAAAAAAAGGGGCCGAAGCCCATTTTTATTATCCTTATAATTCTTACCTATTTTCTTCATTACCGAAAACTTCTAGATGGATAATCACCTATAAATCTTACCTGTTAACTTATGTAATTCCAGATATTCTTGTGGGTAGATAGCTGCTCATAGGTGTAGCGCACCATTTTATTCTCGGGAAACACCATTCCGGGATCCTCATTCAAAAGTTGTTTTGCATAGGATCGTGCGGACTGTAATATCTGGTTGTCTTTGACTATATCGGCAATTTTGAGGTTGAGGACCCCGCTTTGCTGGGTGCCCATAAGGTCACCGGGACCGCGAAGTTTAAGGTCTACTTCAGCAATTTCAAAACCATCACTGGTGCCGGTCATGGTTTGCAGCCTGGTTTTCGCGTCTTCCGAGAGTTTATGGCCCGTCATTAGTATACAGTAACTTTGTTCAGCACCGCGCCCCACGCGACCGCGAAGCTGGTGCAGCTGGGAAAGTCCGAACCTTTCAGCGCTTTCAATGATCATCACACTGGCATTGGGAACATTTACACCTACCTCGATAACCGTTGTGGCTACCATGATATGGGTTTCGCCCCTTACAAAACGTTCCATTTCATATTCCTTATCCGCCGGTTTCATTTGTCCGTGCACTATGGATATCTGATAATCGGGCAATGGAAATTCCCTCGCGATACTTTCATACCCATCTATAAGATCT
>DATHVH010000413.1:0-2678 GCA_035461405.1 Anditalea sp. | reverse complement strand
ATCGTTATTGTAATCCCAAAACCAGCAAGTAAAACTGGAAAAGGTATCTGAAATTCCTGCTGTCTCAGTTACATCTTGAAACCGTGGAATGTTGTTTTCATCCATTCCGGTATTTTTTAATAGCACATTAGGTTTATCGTCATTGATAGTAGAAATATAAATATCCAGATAGCCATCATTGTCAAAATCACCTGATACTACTCCCTTTACATAATGAAAACTATCGGCTGTACTGATGCTTACTCCGGCTATAGCTGCCACTTCTTTAAAAGTTCCGTCCTGCTGGTTGATGTAAAGCTCACAGGGATGGATGTTATCTTTTGATGAACTTTCATTTCCTATAAATAAGTCCAACCAACCGTCATTGTTAAAGTCGCCCCATGTGGCTGTCTGTGTAGGATGGAAGGAAAGGAGTCCGGCTTCTATGGTAACATCCTCAAAAGTCCCGTCTCCCTTATTTTTAAGTAAGGCATTTGGATACAATCCCAGCGTATCCAACCATGCTCCTCTCAATAATAAAATGTCCATATGTCCATCATTATCATAATCAGCCTGGATCATGTTAAGTCCTCCGCCAATTTGGTCCAATCCGGATTCAGCCGATGCGTCTATGAATCCTCCGTTTTGGTCATTGATGAAAAGCTTTAGCGGATGGGTTATAAACCAACTGGATACCACTATATCAAGATAGCCATCATTGTTAAAATCATCTACAATACTGCCGCCGGAAAGCTGGTTTACATCCAGGCCAAGTTGGGGGGCAATATCAGTGAAAGGCTGCAAAGGATACTCCGACTTAAATACAGCCTCTGGAATAAGAAATTCTTTGGGAACCCTTTCAGGATATTCACCCAGTGTCATATAGGCAATATTAAGCAGCCATTTACTTTCTAAATCCCATGGCATGCCGGCTAAAATTTCTTCATAAATCTTAATCGCCTCAGAAGATCCAAACCGAAGTTGATGGTAACCTTCTTCGCGGATAGGGATTATACAAGAGGCTGAGGAATGATGATGCAGGCAATTTTCCTGTTCGCCAAGTCGAAGATAGGACAGGGCAAGAAATTTATCAATACTGGCTTCCTCCTGATCACTTAATCCCACTACTGTATAGGTATTTTTTTTAATGTCATAAAACTCCTTGAAAATCTCAATAGCCTCCATTGTCCTACCGCTATATAATAAAGCCTTGGCCTTTTCAAATTTTATGGAATTCCTGCTGTAGGCATCACTTTTTTCGAGGAGGCTGTCATAGTAAGGGGTAATATTAAGTCCTGAATACTGATTTTCCGGAATAAAGAAATATGATTTAGCGGCTTCATCTAAAATAGAAAAAATTTCCTTTTTCTTATCGTCTTGGGTACAGCCAGAAAGGCAGAGTGAAAGCAATACAACGAATGGGTAAAAGAAGTTTTTCATATGTTTATAATTTGTTTTTCAACGGTCAAATGGAATCTCGCATGTTTATAATCATCCCAGTGTGTGAAGTTTGCTTCATGCTCGATTTCATCTGATTATAATTTGTTTTCAAACGTCATAACTTAAACTGTACCGATGGTCGGGATAGCCTGTCCCGATTTTGAATCGGGAGAATCCAGCATGGTGGCCACGATAGCTACCGTAGCCTTCCAGTATGTGAGGATTTCCTCATGCCTGACTGCCGTAAGGCAGGCACTTTTTCATAGATAAAATAACTGGTTTTTTTCTGTAAAAAGAAAACAAAGAGCCCTATTTAAAATATGGACTAAGTGCGAAACGGGAGACCACGCACAACGAGAAAATAATTTTTTAGCCACTAAGAACCTAAGACACAAAGTTATATTAGGTTAGGGACAATAGTTAAATATCAAAGATAGAGATGTACATTAAACCTTGCAGGAGTCAATGACATTTGTGAGGTTACCACCTGTCCTGTGAAGAACGCATTGGGAGACCTTCTCCACAGGGTAGGCCCAGTGCACATCAGCTTCCCGGCCACGTAGTGGCCAAATCTTGGTAGCCAGGGGTGAAGCCCCTTGGGTTGATGCCGTAATAGGTTTTGTTTTGGCAAAGAATAAGGGTTGTCTGGGCAACAACTTCCCGCCAAAACCCGGAGGGGATTGGTCATATTTAATTTAACATTAATGCTAAAGTCCAATTTAATAATACTAATTCCCCACATAGGAGAAACGAGACTAAGGGTATAAGGTCTCTACTTGTCCCGTGAGCAACGTAACGGGAAATCTCCCACTACAACTTATTTAAACTATTCACATTTCAAAGTTACTGCAGGATTTGCGGTAGCTGCAGCATATACCTTTAGACCTACAGTAAGCATCGGGATAAGGGTAACCACCATGAAGGTTAATACAAAAGCTCCGATTCCTATGGGAATATGATAGGCATACATCTGCGTAAAAAGAAACTTATCGATGACGAGATAGCCGAGCAGTGAACCGATTACAAAAGCAAAAAGGATGATTTTTATAAACCCGGCAGAGATGATCTGGATCATCTGCTTTACTGATCCGCCAAAAATCTTGCGTATCCCGATTTCTTTGGTTCTTTTCAAGACACTCAGTGATACTATGGAGAAAAACCCTGCGGCTGACATGATAAGTGTGACACCTGCCAGAAAAAGGCATAAATTCCTAAGCATAGTGTTCATGTACAGCTGCTTATAAAGCATTGTTTCCTGC
>DATHVH010000412.1:0-7777 GCA_035461405.1 Anditalea sp. | reverse complement strand
AGTCCAGTTCCACCGCCTTCTCTCGATCTGCTTTTATCTACGCGATAGAATCTTTCAAATATTCTTTTGATATCCTCTTCGGGTATACCTTTTCCATTATCCTTTACACTAAGATGGACTTTCTTTTTTTCAGCTTTTAAGTCCACATTGACTTCACCGCCTTCATTGTTATATTTTATGGCATTGCTGATAAGATTTTGGCATACGCGGAAAATTTTTTCTTTATCGGCGGTTATTTGGTATTTCTTTGCTTTATCAAAATAAAACCGGACGGTAACATCTCTCTTTTCAGCTTTGTTTTCTAATTGTTCTATTACTTCCAGGATCAAATCTTTAAGGTCAAAAGTCTCCAGATGGAATTTAACTACCCGATTTTCCATCCTGTTCAGGGTGAGCAGGTCTCCCACAAGATTATCTAAAGCATTAAGACTTTTGGCGGCACGCTCTAAAAATTTATACCTGACAGCCTCGTCTTCTACCGCCCCGTCCAATAAGGTATGGATATACCCAGAAGCTGCAAAGATGGGTGTTTTCAGTTCATGGGAGATGTCCGCTATAAACTCTTTTCTGAAAGAAGCATTTTGCTGAAGTGTTTCTATCTCTTTATCCTTGGCTAAAGCATATGAATTAATAGTGGTATTAAGGTTCTTTAGAGGAGATATAGACGTTTTTTGCTGTTTTTTGCCTACAAGGGAAAGGTCTTTTTTCTGAATTTTTTCCAAGACCTGGTAGATATTGCTTATCTCCCGAAAGATCAGAAATTCCAGGGTAATATTTGTCAAAATAAATGATACCGAAAATGACAAAACCCCAGCCACTACCAAAAGTGTAGGGCTAGCCTCATCCAACAGCGAAAGAAAAGCTACCGTAAGGGCAGATATGGCAAAAGCCAAAATAAAAGATATCCCCCTAGATGTGGTAAACATGTTTTAATTCAATTCAAATTTATAACCTACTCCCTTTACAGTAGTGATATAATCGTCTCCTATTTTCTCCCTCACTTTTCTTATGTGCACATCTACCGTCCTGGCTAGGACAAACACATCTGCTCCCCAGATATTCATCAAGAGATCATCTCTACTGAACACCATATTAGGGTTTTTGGCAAGGAAATACAACAGTTCAAATTCTTTTTTAGGAAGAATAATCGTTTTACCGCTTTGATCTATTGTATAGCTGGTTCGATCTATGGTAAGATCTTTAATCCTTATCTGTAATACCTCCTGCTCTTTCTTTGATTCTCTCCTAAAAAGCGCGGCTATTCTACTAAGCAGTGCCCGAGGTTTAATAGGTTTAGTAATATAATCGTCTGCTCCTACATCAAAGGCTGCCACTTCTGAGTATTCCTCTGATCTGGCTGTAAGAAAAATTATAAAAGTACTTTTAAGTTCGGGAATATCCCTAATCTGGCGACAAGTCTCTACGCCATCTTGATTGGGCATCATGATGTCAAGTAATATCACATCGGGCTTAAATTTAACAGCAGTTTTTACTGCCTTGATGCCATCACTTGCTGTTTCTACTTCATAGCCCTCTTTTTCTAAATTGTATTTTAATAAATCGATGATGTCGGGTTCATCATCTACGACTAGAACCCGCGTTTTAGTTTTTTCACTCATTTGAGTCAATTCATTAATCTGATATTAAACAATGCTAATTTAGAAAAAGAATTATCAGAAATAAGACCACCTTTAAATTTAAGCAGTAAGGAGGTCTTATTTTTAGGTTAGTGTTAAATCAATATTAAGCCAAAATAAATTAATTGTTACGAAGGTTCTTCGCCTCGGTTATTTCCATATCGAGTGCGCCTACTACCATATTGGCTTTAATTTTAACTGGAATTTTGTTTTTATCATTTGTAATCCACACTTTGATAGGAAATTCTCCGCTGAACAGTTTATTATTAGGCATGATAGGTGAAAATATCAGGGTTTCATAATTTCCGATTTTAGTAGAAATTCGGTCCCGACCCTCGTATATTAATTTTAGGTTATATATTTCTTTGTCAAAGAAGCCCTGAATTGTAATTGTTTCACCTTTCTTCAGCCTGGTCAGATTCATAGTTCTTAATTGATAAAAACCACTCACTAGATCCTGAGCATTTGCAGGGATATCATATGTATGTGTTTCTTCTACTCTTTTATTTTCTCTATCAAATAATTTAACATTGGCCTTTTTTTTATCATGATCAAATGCTACTTGCTCATGCTTACGATAATTTCCTTCCTCGATATGTCTATAGGATTGTAAAGGAATTAATCTGGTAGTATCTAGATAGG
The DNA here is from genome assembly GCA_035461405.1 of Anditalea sp. Taxonomy (GTDB): domain Bacteria; phylum Bacteroidota; class Bacteroidia; order Cytophagales; family Cyclobacteriaceae; genus Anditalea. Next base: position 5,498 of record DATHVH010000412.1, on the reverse strand, counting down.
TACCCCAGTTATCTTTGACATAAAATATTTTAAAGATACTCAATGTCCTACCATAGACATCTATTTTATAGGTAGGTCTCCCATTTATCTTGTGGATATTAGGATTAGTGATCATTTTGGCTTCGGCAGCATTAAAAAAAAGATATTTCACCTTAAATGTCAACTCTTCTCCATGTGAAAAAGCTTCATTTTTTGCCAACCTATTGCTGTCAGCAGCTGTCAAAATAATCACAGAAAACAAAAAGAGCAGTTTAAACTTTATACGCATACAATTTATTTCAATAGTCTATTCAAACTCAAATGATGTTACAATTAGTTCTCCAAGACTCCCATAGGAATGTTAAAAGTACTAAAAGACCATTGCAAAACAATGGTTATTTTTAAGTTGATATTAATCAAGCGAATGTTTACTTTCACGTAATTATTATATATACGAAAAAAACACCATTTATATATGAGCGATAACACTGAAAAATTAAAAGCTCTTCAACTCACCATTGATAAGTTAGAAAAAGCATACGGTAAAGGTACCGTGATGAAATTAAGTGATAACCATGTGCAGGATATTCCTGCCATTTCTACAGGATCATTGGGACTGGATATGGCTTTAGGTATCGGTGGCATACCTCGTGGCAGGGTTATAGAAATATATGGACCTGAATCTTCAGGTAAAACAACCCTTTCTATGCACTGCATCGCAGAGGCACAGAAGGCTGGAGGAATGGCTGCTTTTATTGATGCGGAACATGCGTTTGATAAATCATATGCAGAAAAATTGGGGATAGATACTGAGAACTTATTAATTTCTCAGCCGGATAATGGGGAACAGGCATTGGAGATCGCTGAGCATTTGATCCGTTCTGGAGCTATTGATATCATCGTGATAGATTCAGTTGCTGCATTAGTACCAAAGGGAGAACTCGAGGGTGAAATGGGTGACAGTAAAATGGGCCTTCAAGCACGATTGATGTCTCAAGCTTTAAGGAAACTCACCGGAGCAATAAACAAAACAGGTTGTGCCTGTATCTTTATTAACCAGCTTTGAGATAAATTAGGGGTGATGTTCGGTAGCCCTGAGACTACTACAGGTGGTAACGCACTTAAATTTTATGCCTCTGTAAGACTTGACATCCGTAGAATCGGTCAGATCAAAGAGAATGCAGATACTATCCTCGGTAACCGTACCAAGGTGAAAGTGGTGAAAAACAAAGTCGCACCTCCCTTTAAAGTAGTAGAGTTTGACATTATATATGGTCAAGGCATCTCAAAAGTAGGAGAAATCATAGATCTTGGAGTAGAATTTGAGATAGTTAAAAAAGCTGGTTCATGGTTCTCTTATGAAGGTACTAAACTTGGCCAGGGAAGAGATGCGGTCAAAAGTTTACTTTTGGATAATCCTGAACTGATGGAAGAGTTGGAAGTGAAGATCAAGGATAAAGCAGGATTGGCTCCACCTGTCCCTGAAAAAAAGGGAAAGAAAGTCGCAGAAGAAAAATAATTGAAAAGGGAAGCTTAAGCTTCCTTTTTCTTTGTTCAATATTTTAGATCCATAGTTAATATATCCATTTAATAATTGTTAGGGCAAATAGAAGGATGATTACTGTGGCTATAATGTTAAGAAATATTCCAGCTTTAATCATATCTTTCATTTTGATTAATCCGCTGGAAAAAAGTATCGCATTGGGAGGAGTAGCTATAGGTAGCATAAAGGCAAAACTTGCTGCAAGCGTTACCGGAATAACTAGAATCAATGCCGGAATTCCCATTCCAGATGCTATTCCAATAACCACCGGAATAAAAATCGTAGTCAGAGCTACATTACTCATCAATTCTGTCAGAAAGAGTGAGAGTAGAGTCAATACAAATATTAGTACCCATTCTGGTATATTTTCAAATGAACTTACAAAATTGCCGACCTCTAAAACTATTCCTGATGCTTCCATTGCCTTAGCTAAGCATAATCCTCCTCCAAATAATAGTAATATGCCCCAAGGCATCCTATCCATTTGTTTCCATCCCAGCAGTACATTTCGGTCTTTTTGACCTGCAGGAACTATGAACATGAGTATTCCCCCTATCATACCTATAAGAGTATCGTTCAGAATGGGGTTTCCTATAAAATTATTGATAGGAGTTCTGAGAATCCATCCACCTGCAGTAATCAATACTATGATACTTACCCTGATCTCAGCTTTCCCCATTGGTCCCAACTCGCTTAGTTGTTTTTTTATTAAAATATCGGATCCAGCTATGGGGGCCATTTTATTAGGGTAAAGGATAAAGACAAGGAGGCTGTACATGATACCCATCATCAGTAGACCAAGAGGAATTCCTACTATAAGCCAAGTATTAAAATCCACTTCAATATTTAAAAATTGCCTCATCATCCCTACCATTACCACATTGGGAGGAGTACCGATGATGGTGACCACTCCCCCAATATTTGCGGCATATGCTATTCCCAGCATGAGTGTGAGGGCAAAGTTTTTATATCCTTTATCTTGCTCTATCTGAGGATTCTGAATTTTAAATAAATTAATAATGGAAAGTGCTACAGGCAGCATCATCACCGCTGTGGCCGTATTGCTGATCCACATGCTCAATACAAAGGTGGCTATATAAAAACCCAGAATTATGCCATTTGGCTTACTTCCAGTGAGGGTTATAAGCTTAAGCGCTATTCGTAGATGAAGTTTATTATGCTCCATAGCCAAAGCAATAATAAACCCTCCCATAAATAGGAATATAACTGGGTCTGCATAGGGAGCAGTGGCTGCCAGGATATCAAAAATACCCAAAAGTGGAAATAAAATGATCGGAAGGAGGGAAGTGGCAGGGATAGGTACTGCCTCAGTTATCCACCAGGTAACCATCCATGAGGCTACCCCCAGTACCAAAAACATATCCGGTACCTCTGAATTAAGTGCAATAAAGTAAAAGACTAAAAATAATATAGGACCTAATATAAGTCCTATACTAGATTGAGGGATTTTCTCTACGTCCACAGTTTATAGCTTACTTGTATGTTTAATCATTAAGTAGACCTAATGGCTTCCACTGGATCGAGCCTGGCTGCCAGAGTAGCGGGTATTATTCCTGATACCACTCCTATAGCAGAGGAAAGGCCTACTCCCAACAAGATATTTTTCAGAGAAATGGTCACTTCCAATGACCCCAAAGGTACAAATGTCATTAAAAACACGATCAATAGACCTGCCATGCCACCGAATAAGCTTAAGAAGGTTGCTTCAAAAAGAAATTGAAGCAAAATAAAGTAATTCTTGGCGCCTAGTGACTTTTGGATTCCAATAATATTAGTCCTTTCTTTTACGGATACAAACATAATATTGGCAATACCAAATCCGCCTACTAGAATTGAAAAACCTCCTATCACCCAGCCTGCTATGCTGATCACATCAAAGATAGACCCTATCGCATTAAGTACATGTTCTGATTTATTGATAGAAAAATTATCTTCATCTGTAGGTTTTAGACCACGTTTACTCCTTAGTAAGCCTGTCATTTCGTTTTCTATCGCCAAAAGACCAATATCATCATCCATTCCCTGCACCGCTATGGTAGGCTCTATCCCAAATCTGCCGACACTGAATAGCTTTGCAAATGAACCATAGGAAATCATGCAGGCTTCATCTTTTGATGGCATATCAAATAAGCCTTCTCCCTCTTCCTTAAATATACCAACTACTATAAATTTTTGGCCCTTTATCTTAAGCTCTTTACCTAATGGGTCTTGACCGGGAAATAAAGCATTAGCTATTTGGACTCCGATGAGGGTTACATTCCGGGCGGCATTAATTTCCTGTTCGGTAAAAAATCTCCCTTGATCAATGGGGACGTCGAATACATCTTTATAATCAAATAATACACCCTGTAAATTTGCGCCGGAGAAAGAATTGCTACCTGCTTTCAGCATAGTATTTGCGGAGGCAGAAATGGTTACGCCATTAGCATTCTTCACGCGCTGTTTGATAAACTGGTACTCTTGAAAATCACTTGGAGGACGCTGAAAATATTTCCACCATGGAAAATCGGGTGAACCCACGAAAGGAAACCTGCCTACTTGGACTACATTAGTGCCCAGGAACGAAAAGCTGGCTTTTATGTTCTTTTCCAGAGAGTCTACCAATGTAAACACTGCAATGATAGCAAAAATACCAATCGTCACTCCTAGTAATGACAATATGGTTCGGGTAAGGTTTGACTTTAGCGCCTGAAGTGCAAATCTAAAACTTTCCCAGATGAGCTTTAATAATATAACCACGGTGTATTTATCTGTGTTTGAAAAAACTAATTGCCAAGATAGATAGATTTGGGTATAATTCTTATTATATTTGCAGTTTTTACGAACATTTCGTTAAAAGCAAAAACAAGAAACATTCAACCTAATATATGAAATTATCAGATTTCAAATTCGACGTTCCAAGAAAACTTATATCCTTATACCCTCAAGCCAATAGAGACGAGTCCCGTCTTATGGTGGTACACAAAAAAACCGGTGTTATCGAACACAAAGTTTTTAAGGATATCATAGATTATTTTGAAGAAGGGGATGTTTTTGTTACTAATAACACCAAGGTTTTTCCTGCAAGGCTTTATGGTAATAAAGAAAAAACAGGGGCTAAAATTGAAGTTTTCCTTCTTCGTGAATTAAACCAGGAGCTTAGACTTTGGGATGTATTGGTAGATCCCGCCAGAAAAATCAGAGTCGGTAATAAGCTGTATTTTGGTGATAGTGATCTAGTAGCTGAAGTTATTGACAACACTACTTCTAGAGGAAGAACTATTAGGTTCCTCTTTGATGGAACTGATGAAGAGTTTTATAAAACTATAGACACTTTAGGTGAAACCCCTATATTGAAAGAGTTTATAGAAAGACCTATCGAATCTGAAGACAGAGAACGTTATCAGACTATATATGCACAGCATGTTGGTGCGGTGGCTGCTCCTACTGCAGGTATGCATTTTACGCATCACTTGATGAGAAAATTAGAGATAAAAGGGGTTGAGGTAACACCTATTACTCTTCATATTGGATTAGGTACCTTCAGACAGGTAGATGTGGAAGATCTCACTAAACATAAGATGGATTCCGAAAATTATGATATTCCTGCAAAAACAGTTGAATTGGTAAATAAAGCATTAGATAGCAAGAAAAAAGTAGTCTCAGTGGGTACTACATCTTTGAAAACTATTGAGTCATCTGTTACTGCTAATGGAAGATTGAAGGAAAGCAGCGGTTGGACTGATAAATTCATTATCCCGCCCTATGAATTCAAAATTGCCAATGCGCTGGTAACCAACTTTCATTTGCCTGAGTCAACACTGTTAATGACCACTTCTGCTTTTGGAGGTTATGATTTGATCATGAAGGCATATCAGGAAGCGATAAAAGAAAAATATAAATTCTTCTCCTACGGAGATGCAATGTTGATCATATAATTTGAGGCTCTTCGGAGCCTTTTTTTATGTCTAATTTT
>DATHVH010000411.1:0-8658 GCA_035461405.1 Anditalea sp. | reverse complement strand
GCATCAAATTGTAGCGTGTGATCTACCAAGTCTTTTATCTGATCGGCAGTCAAGTCGTCGGATAATAATGCACCTATCACCTCATAAGCTATCTCTTGGAAAGTGAGACCCTGCATCGATTCAATAAACTCTTTTGATAAAGTAGGGATGTTTTCAGGCATAAAAAGTCCTTTATCTGAGGCTAAGCCTTTCACCACTGCCTCCTGGAGACTCACCCCCTTTTGTATATTATTAGTGCTGTAAAATTTCATCTGTGTATTTTTGTTTTTCAACGGTCATAACTTGGCCCATGCCGGAGTCGGATTGGAATCCATTATTCTTCATCTACGACATATGATCCTCGGGAATTAATCTCGGAAACATATAAGTCCACATCCAATCCAATTTTATCAAAAACCTGCTGGCTAATGGTTTTCACCTCGGCCGCTATATTTCTATCAGGTGATAGTATAAAAATAGTCGGGCCAGATCCTGAGATTCCACAACCCAAAGCACCTGCCTCTTTTATGGCTTCCTTGATCTCATCATAACCTGGTATGAGCACAGATCTGGAAGGTTCCGCGATCACATCCTGCAGGGAGCGACTGATCAATCCCATATTTTCCTGGTAAAGCCCGGCTACCAACCCCGCTATGTTTCCTGACTGGATCGTAGCGTTTTTCAAAGTAACCTGCTTACGGAGTACGCTCCTCGAATCTGCAGTGTTCAATTCCATATGTGGATGGATGAGGGTACAGTGAAGGCCTTTCGGAACATGCAGTGCTGTGACATCCAATGGATGATAACTTCTTATCAGTACAAAGCCACCCAAAAGTGACGGGGCAACATTATCTGCATGGGCTGCTCCACAGGCTATCTCTTCTGCCATCATGGCAAAGGGTAATAAATCTTTTTTTTCGAAAGGCTCATTTAGCAATCTATTCGCTGCTATCAGCGCAGCGACTGAACTTGCGGCACTTGAGCCCATACCACTGCCCAAGGGCAACCCTTTTTCTAAACAGATATCCATACCCCCACTATAACCCAAAACATCCAGCATCGCCTGTACAGCGACAGTACACGTATTCTTCTCTACTTCATAGGGAAGTTTGCCTCCATCTCCGGTTATGCTCACCACCTTTAATCGAGAACCTTCAGCATGGCGCACCGTCACTTTATCTCCAAGTTCGTCTATTGCAAAGCCTAGGATATCAAACCCACAGGACACGTTGGCTACAGTAGCAGGGGCAAATGCAGTTACCTGTTTCATTTGTTCATCATTATTTTTCATTGTGCCATATGGAAACTAGCATTTGAAATCATTTTAGTAAAAAGATTTCGATCATGCCTAGTATCATCTGGAATAGTTGCCTAATCGTATAATATCTGCAAATACACCAGCAGCAGTCACATCTGCTCCAGCACCTGGACCTCTTATTATCATCGGGAAATCATGGTACCGCTCTGTAGTGAAAAGGATCATATTATCACTTCCTTTTAAGCTATAGAAAGGGTGCTCTTTGTCCACAGCATTCAATCCAACTGTTGCTTTTCCATTTTCCAGAGAGGCCATAAACCTAAGTTTTTTCCCCTGCTCATTGGCCTCAGATAGCAACTGGCTGAAATGACTGTCATGCCCTTTTAGTTTCTCGAAAAACTCCTCCACCGTAGCAGCATCTACACAATCAGCCGGTACCATGCTTTCAATCGAAACATCTTCAAAATGTAAATCTTGACCAGCTTCTCTTCCGAGGATCAGAATTTTTCTAGCCACATCCATCCCGCTAAGATCATCTCGAGGATCTGGCTCTGTATATCCTTTTTCTTTTGCACTGGCTACCACTTCACTGAATGGGATTCCTTTTTCCAGTTCACTGAATATAAAATTCATCGATCCGCTAAGGACTGCTTCAATTCTTATCACTTGATCTCCACTTACTATAAGATCCTGAAGCGTATTGATCACTGGTAATCCAGCCGCCACATTGGTTTCATAGAAAAACCTAACACCACGCTTACCTGCCAGTTTTTTCAGTTCTTTGTATTTATCCAGCGGTCCGGAATTAGCTTTTTTATTTGGTGTTACGATACCGATTTTAGCATCTAGCACCTGTTGGTAGATATCTGCCACTTCCTGACTGGCAGTACAGTCTACTACGACAGAGTTTGAAAAATTCATTCCCCTCATCGTATCCAGAAACTTGTCCATGTCCATGGGTTCATCCAATTCTTCAGGCGGACCTACTGACTTAAGATCAAATCCATCCTCATGAAATTTCATATATCTGGAATTTGCCATCCCGTGAATCTGTATATCCAAAAGATTCTCTTCCCGTAATTTTTCTAACTGGTTGGCTACCATTTTGATCAGCGCCTTGCCTATCAGCCCTACTCCTATCAAAAATACGTGCAGAACTTTATAATCTGATAGGAAGAAGGCTTCATGAAGTGCATTCAATGCCTTCTGAAGGTCTGCCTGAGAAATTACTGCAGAGATATTCAATTCAGAACTCCCTTGTGCTATAGCTGTCACATTAACATTATTTCTTCCCAGCGCCTGGAACATCATCCCACTGGCTCCTGGATTTTTTTGCATCTGCTCCCCTACTACTGCCACGATGGCCATATTAGGAGCGATAACCACTGGATCCATTTCACCGCCCTTGATTTCGTAATGAAATTCCTTCTCAATGATTTCCTTAGCTTTTCCAGCTTCTTTGGACTGTATCGCTATGCAAATACTGAATTCAGATGAAGCCTGGCTTATCAAAATCACATTGATATCCGCTTCAGCTAATACTCCAAAAACCCTTCTCCCTACTCCTGATATTTCTATCAAACTAGCTCCTTGAATATTTAATAAAGATATATTATCCATGGAAGATATACCTTTAATCATCTTTCCATTTCCGGTTTCTTTGCTGATTATAGATCCAGGTTTTTCAGGATGAAAAGTATTTTTTATGGCAATTGGGATCCCTTTTTTCATTGCTGGCTGCATGGTAGCGGGAAAAATTACTTTAGCTCCAAAATGAGAAAGCTCTAAAGCTTCGGTATAGCTCAGTAAAGGAATAGTAATGGCAGCATAAACTAATTTAGGATCTGCAGTCATCACACCCTGCACATCTGTCCAGATCTCCAACATACTGGCATCAAGTGCAGCTGAGAAGATGGCCGCAGTATAATCTGATCCACTCCTTCCAACAGTAGTAGTTTCTCCTTTATGAGTGGAACCAATAAATCCTGTCACCACTTTTATCCCAGAATGATTATTATAATAATCTACTATCAACGCATTGGTAGATGGAAAATCTACTTTAGCATTCCCAAACCTGTCATTGGTCTTTACTAAGTCTCTGGCGTCAACGTAGACACACTCCATCCCTCTAGACCCTAGTCCCGAAGAAAGTATAAATGCGGATAGGCGCTCACCAAAACTCAAAACATAATCTAAAGTCCTTTGAGTACATTCTTTTACCAGGTAAATACCGTGATACAAATCCGACAATTCATTAAATCGAACTTTAACATAGGTGAGGGTGGAAGACTGCTGTTGGACCGGAATTAAATTTTTCACTATATCCAGGTGCTTTTTTTCTAAAGTTTCCAAAATGTCATGGTAGCTTTCATCACTCTGCTGAGCCAGTGCTGCACATCTCAGGAGTTCTTCCGTCACCCCTCCAAAAGCTGAAAAAATAATTGATATTTCTTCGGTTTCCTCCTCGATAATAGAAAAAACTTTCTTTATATTCTCTAGATTGGAAATAGACGATCCTCCAAACTTTAATATTTTCATGGAATTATAAATTTAACGGTAAATATAATTTCAGTCCTAAAAGGACCTAAGATAGGCGGGCAATATCTTTATTAAATACGGGAATACCCCGTATGGGTAAAGGTAAACATCCAAGTGGTAATAATTATAAAAAAATAAGCACAGATAGCCTTCTGAAAGCTTTCAGCTAATCTAAGAAAGATGTTATAAGGTGCTCTGTAATTCATGACCGAATGTTTGAGATGGTAATTTTAATTACTTATTCCCTAAAAGCAAAACTTTATTGAAGATTTATTAATATTAAAGCCAATTTGTTGTAAACTATTCATAAATAATCAATATCAATTGACTAAATTAAAAACAAAAGAATATTTTTTTTTAAGGTTTAAATTGGTGACATTTATTATCAGGTCGGATTATTATTCTAGTTAAATACAAAAATATTTTGTTTGGGCTGTAGCTCTTTTTCAATTCTTCTCGTCTCGGCGGTTATAGAGTTTTCGATTTTTATTTCTGCCAAACTAAAATAATATAAAATGAAAAATAATCTACATCTTCTCCATGTGCCGTTTTTTCTGGCTGCCTTTATGATGATCCTGTTTACTTCCTGTCAAGATCAGGTGGAAAGCACCTATACTATGCAAACACAGGTACCCGTATTTCTAAAGATGAGCACTTTTCGTGAGGCAGATATAGTTATTACACCGGCAAAACAATTAGACAATCCAGGTAAAATTTATTTATATGGAGATTACCTCTTTATCAATGAGCCTAATAAAGGTATCCACATCATTAATAATTCCAATCCATCAAATCCAGTAAATCTACAGTTTATAGATATACCTGGTAATGTAGATTTGGCTATCAATAGTAATATACTTTATGCGGACAGTTATGTAGATCTCCTAGCGTTTGATATCAGTAGTTTACGTGATATCAAATTGGTAAAAAGAGTTGAAGATGTTTTTCCTCATATGTACACCGATATTACTACCGGGACTTTTATTACCTATAAAGATACCTTAATCACTTATGACTCCGAGATGAGCCGTGGCTGGGGCTGGGGCTGGGGTGGTGGTTTCATGTTAGACAACCGTGCTATGGCATCTTTCTCTGGAGGAGGAGAAAGCTATGGACAGGGAGGATCTATGGCAAGGTTCACATTGATGAGTGGACATATGTATGCGGTCGATGAATCCAACCTGCGTGTATTTGATGTCGAAATGCCTGCTGATCCTCATTTTATCAAAGAGATCAGATTAGGCTGGGGTATTGAAACAATTTTCCCTTTCCAAGAAAAACTTTTCATAGGTTCAAATACAGGTATGCATATATATGATGCCAGCTCCCCTTCCGATCCTAAGAAGATGTCAGTTTATGAACATATCACAGCTTGTGATCCGGTGGTAGTCAATGAAAAACATGCTTTTGTCACCTTACGATCCGGTGTAAATTGCCGATTTGGAGTAGACCAACTTCAGATTATAGATATATTAGATCCGTATACCCCAAAATTGGTCAAATCCTACCCAATGGCAAATCCCCATGGTTTAGCACTTGCTGGAGATTATCTTTATCTGGCAGAAGGACTTCATGGCCTCAAGAGTTTTATGGTTGCGGACGTTTTGAATATTGACAAAAATCAGTTAGAATTTCTTCAATCCATGAAATCAGTGGACATTATTCCGGGTCCCAAATCACTGATCGTAATAGGACCTGATGGTGTGTGTCAATTTGATTATTCTAATCGGGCAAAATTGAAACGCTTGAGTTGTATACAAGTAAACGCTCCGGTAACTTTATAAATAGCTAATCAGTGGCCTATGTAACTACATAGGCCATTTAATCTTTTCAATATGAGAAAATTTTTATTTTTTATACCCTTTTACTTTATCCTGGTAGGCCATTCAGCCGGTCAATCCAATGATTATGTTAACCATACAGAATTCGGTGTACTATTAGGCAAAACCACTAATTCAGATCAGAGAGTTAATATCTCTATTCAAAGTTTTAATGGAATCAAAATTAACGGTTATAATGAGGTGGGTATTTTAATTGGACACGATTCTTATCCGCTAGTTAACTTGGTGCCTTTAGCTGTTGGCTGGAGGGGAATGCAATCTGTGGGAAAAAAAGTCATTCCCTATGCTAGTTTTGACATTGGGTATGCATCGGCAGTATTTAATAAGAGAGAAATTGAGGGGACATTTGAATCGTGGTACCAAGGGGGCTTATATATCAGTCCCGCTTTCGGTATTAGACACCAATCAAAAAACCCAAATCTTGCGTTTTCATGGAGCCTCGGATTAAAAAGGCAACAGTTATCTTATTATGAAGGTCATCGCAACAATCCCCTATCCCCTTCTAATCCAGATGGCCAATTACCTCCAGGCTTTACGACTATAAGAGAAGATAATTATATCCTAAATAGTCTTTATCTAAAGTGGGGAATAATATTTAAGTAAAAAGATTTATCACTGGGGATGGTTTGGTCTCAAAACTTTATTGATTTTTTATTGTTTTATCTTTAAATTATAAAAGAATACTGTATTTATTTTTTCGCCCTAAAGTAATCCTTTTATGAAGTACCTTTATTTTAGCTTCATAGCTGTCATTTTATGTTGCAGCTGTGGGACCAATCAGCGATTAATAGAAATTCAAAACCGCGGTATAGCTTCGGATTACAGTGAAGCACATAGACCAAGAATCCACTTTACCCCACCTTCCAAATGGATGAATGATCCAAATGGTATGGTATATCATGATGGTGAATTTCATTTGTTTTATCAGCACAATCCTGACAGTAACATTTGGGGTCCTATGCACTGGGGACATGCAGTAAGTGAAGATTTGATAAATTGGGAGCATCTTCCCATAGCATTATATCCGGATGAATTAGGAATGATATTCTCTGGAAGTGCCGTCATAGATGAGAATAATACTTCAAAGTTAGGAATAGCCAATATGCCTCCAATGGTAGCGGTCTTTACTTATCATGATGAGGAGGGAGAAAGTGAGGGCAGGGAAGATTATCAGTCGCAAGGAATAGCTTTTAGCCTAAATGATGGTAGAACTTGGGAAAAATATCATGATAATCCCGTGCTGGAAAACCCAGGAGCTAAGGACTTTCGAGATCCAAAAGTAATGTGGTATGAAGAGGGCAAAAAATGGGTAATGAGCCTGGCAGTAAAAGACATGATCAGTTTTTATTCATCCCGTAATTTAATAGAATGGGAACATGAAAGTGATTTTGGTGAAAATCTTGGGGCACAAGGAGGTGTTTGGGAATGTCCTGATCTCTTTCCCCTTAAAATAGAGGGTACCGACATAGTAAAGTGGGTACTATTAGTAAGCATAAATCCAGGGGGACCTAATAAAGGATCAGCTACCCAATACTTTATAGGAGATTATGATGGGCACACTTTTACCCCAGATGAAGATTGGCCGCTGACAGAAGAGGGCATCTGGATAGACTATGGCAGGGATAACTACGCCGGTGTCACCTGGAACAAAGGTCCACATAATGATAACAGAAGAATTTTTATGGGGTGGATGAGTAACTGGGATTATGCCAAAGAAGTACCCACGGAAACCTGGAGAAGTGCTATGACTTTGCCCAGATCGCTTTCATTGGAAAATACAGAAAAGGGCCTTCGGTTAGTCTCCACTCCTGTAAGTGAATTAGAAAAGCTATATATAAATACCAAGACTCTTGCCTCACAACAAATAACTGATTCATTAATTTTAAATGAAGCTTTTGATACCCAGGCTATAGTTTTTGATTTATCACTTGATCTGGAAACTGTAAGTAATAGCAGTGATTTTTATCTTGAATTGTCAAATAATCAGCACCAAAAAATATTAATTGGTTATGATTCCAATCGAAATCAATATTATATCGACCGGCGCGAATCAGGAAATAATGCTTTTTCGGATGCCTTTGGAGGTATTCAATATGGTCCTAGGATGATTTCCGATAATAACTTTTCTTTGCGCTTTATAGTAGATGTTGCCTCAATAGAATTATTTGCCGACGGTGGCAAAACCACTATGACCAGTATATTTTTTCCAGATGAACACTTTACCAGCATCAAATTCTACAATACGAATGGAGACCTTAAAATAACAGGAGGCAAATTATCCGAACTTAAAGCCATGTGGCAATAAATGGTAAATCACTCTTAAACAAAATAACACTAATCCTGTTAGGTGCATGGATTGGCGCAATGTCTTTTCATAAATATAAAAATCATGTTCGGACTCTTCAATAAAAAATCACCTAAAGACAAACTTCAGGAAAAGTACCAAAAATTAACCGAAGAAGCATTTACTTTATCAAAGACAAATCGAGCAGCCAGCGATGAAAAGTATGCTGAAGCGGAACAGGTCCAAAAAGAAATAGAAGCTCTTAATAGATCGGAATCCTAAGGGATTTTGTCTAATTATTTGTACTTTGAAATCTAAAAGTATAAATAATGAAATTCTTACTCTTATTGTTTTTAAGTCTCATGGTACAAGCAGTTACTTTTGGTAAAGACACCTCTGATGCTGTTTTAACATTTACAGTAGCAGGTCTTAGCCATGGGCATTCCCATTGGATTTTTCAGGATAAATTTAAAGGCGATTATTCCATAGTAGGAATATATGAACCTGACCAAGCACTTGCTAAAAACTTTCAGGATCAATACAATCTTAATAGCAATCTTTTTTATTCCGATTTAGGCCAAATGCTGGACCAGTTAAAACCTGATGGAGTATTGGCATTTGGCCCTGTGTACGACCATCTGAAAGTGGTAGAGGAAGCTGCACCTCGTGGTATTCATGTGATGGTAGAAAAACCTTTGGCAGCCAACTGGGACCATGCACTTAAGATGGGAAAATTGGCGCAAGATCACGGCATTTAT
>DATHVH010000410.1:0-7189 GCA_035461405.1 Anditalea sp. | reverse complement strand
CCTGAAACTATCCTTAATATTGCGAAGAATGCCGGAGCAAAATTTCCTAAGTACTTTTCCATAGGTTGAAAGTTTAAATGAGAATTGATTTTATAAATTCAAAATATGCAAATCAGTGTATGAAAATTTTTCAAGTGGGTAATTTATTAAAAATCAAATTAATAAACCGTAATTAAGCCCATTTATGATATTTTCTCAAACGATATTATTCTTAAAACTGATAACCAGATGGCATTAGTTATGTTATAATTTAAGATGGCATTAAAAGATACTTATTTGATTCTTTTAACCTAAAGCATTGAAATATGGAAATCTTGGGAGCAGTTATAGTAGCAGTGATAATTTCTTCAATTTTTTATTTTGCAGTAGATGTTCGAGGACCTTGGGGCTCGTTTTGGACATTTTTTATAATTGTACTTCTTTCGGTCTGGGCGGCTTCCTTATGGATAGTCCCATTCGGATATATCTATTGGGAGATAGCATGGATACCATTGTTTTTTATAGGATTGGTAATTGAATTTTATTGGCGGCTCTTACATCTACACCTCCTCGGTGGAGAAGAACAGCCAAAAGGAGTGATTTCGTTAATGCGGATGATGAACCAGAACAGACATTTGCAGCGATTGGACTCATGTTTTGGCTATTTATTGGTTTAATGCTGGTGGCTATTATAGTTGGATATGCTTCAGATCCTCGAATTAATGTTAATTTTTAGAAGCTGATTTATTGGATAAAATAAGCGGATTGAAAATGGAAATATTTGAGTATACTCCAATCTTCATATATTCTTATCCTTATAAAGAAAAGTATCTTTCATTTTAATGCTTTATTTTTTATAACTTTAAACATATACTGACTATGTTTCAAATTCTTCAGTGTGAAGAATTCTGAATTACTATTTCGAAATGCTATATGAAACAAAACAAAGAATTATCTTTTCAAGCAGTAATTTTAGACATGGATGGGGTGATTACTCAGACTGTTAAATTGCATATGAAAGCTTGGAAGCAAACTTTTGATCATTTTTTAGAAAAGAAATTCGGCTCAGATTATCATCCCTTCGAGACTAAAGATTACAAAATGCATATTGATGGTATTCCTAGGTTTGATGGAGTCCGGAATTTTTTACACTCGAGGGAAATAGACCTACCAGAGGGCGGCCCTAATGATGATGATGGGGGTGAAGATACTATTCATAGTATCGGTATGGTGAAAAATAAAGTTTTCCGGAAACTTTTAGAAAGTGATGGGATAGAAGTTTTCCCCGATACACTTGAAATGATTAAAAAATGGAAGAGGGAGGGTAAAAAACTCGCAGTTATATCTTCCAGTCGTAATTGCGAGTACATAATAGAATCAGCCGGCCTTACGGATATGTTTGAAGTAAGGGTAGATGGTGTTATTTCTGAAAAAGAAAAATTGAAAGGTAAACCAGAACCCGATATTTTTTTAAGAGCAGGAGAGCTGTTAGATATTTCCCCGGATAAAGCGATAGTGATAGAGGATGCCATCTTAGGTGTAGAGGCAGGAAAAAAAGGCAAATTTTTACTGGTAGTCGGGGTAGCAAGAAATGGAGAAGAAAGAGACTTAGAGAATGCAGGTGCTGATATTATAGTAAATAAATTAACCGAACTTGAGCAAAAACTAAACAAATATGAAAAGTAATAGAACCGGGGATCTTCCTCATGCTTTAAATAACATAAATGAAATTTTAGCAAAATTAGAAAATAAAATTCCAGCGTTGTTTTTAGATTATGATGGTACATTAACTCCGATAGTATCTGATCCTGAAAAAGCAATTCTATCCGAAAAGAACAAAAAAGCTATTATGAACCTTGCTCAAGTCATCCCGGTAGCTGTGATTAGCGGCAGAGACAGGGCCAATGTGGCTTCCAAAATTGGATTAAATAATCTTATCTATGCTGGTAGCCATGGTTATGACATCACTGGACCCAACGGTCTGGATATGCAGTATGGCCCTGGGCAGGAAACATTGCCCTTACTGGATGAAGCGGAAGATCTTCTTAAATCCAAGTTGGAAAGTATTAAAGGTGCTATGGTAGAACGCAAAAAATACGCTATAGCGGTGCATTATAGAAATGTGGCGGATGATCAGGTAGAGGAAGTAAAGAGAATAGTGTATGAGGAACTCGGCAGACATGAGAATTTAAAAGAAGGTTTAGGTAAAAAAATAATTGAGCTAAAGCCAAATTTAGACTGGCATAAAGGAAAAGCTTTAGACTGGATTTTAGAAAAACTTGGCTTACATGCCGAAAAATACCTTCCTGTATTTATAGGAGATGATGTTACAGATGAAGATGCCTTAGAAGTGATTAAAAGTCATGGCATAGGGATTATTGTAGGAAACCATGATGAGACTACTTATGCCAATTACCTGCTTTATGACACAGATGAAGTCGCCGAATTTTTGCAGGTATTATCTCAACACATATCTAAATAGTACCAGCTTAACCACCACTATAAACCACCTATTTTCCAAATGAGATTTAGTATAACGTACAATGATTGGAACCCCAAAGAACAGAAACTAAGAGAAGCGCTATGTACCTTAGGAAATGGGTATTTTGCTACTCGAGGTGCCGCAGAAGAACATAAGGCTGATGACACTCATTATCCAGGTACTTATCTGGCGGGTGGGTTTAATAGAGCAGTGACTAAAATAGCAGAAAAAGATATAGAGAATGAAGACTTTGTCAATTTTCCTAATTGGCTTTGTCTGAAATTTCGGCCAGAGGGAGGCGAATGGATAGATCTTAGTAAGATGAAAGTCCATCAGTATCAGCAAACTTTGAACATGAAGAAAGGTCTCCTGGTACGAACGTTCACAGTGGAAGATAGTAAGGGAAGAAAAACTACTATTAAAAGTACGCGATTGGTAAGTATGCGGGATAAGCATCTTGCGGCTATAGAATGGGAACTCACACCAGAGAATTGGTCTGGCATTGGAGAGATCTGCTCAGCATTGGACGGTACAGTAATTAATGGTGGTGTTCCCAGGTATAGTGAACTAGAGAGCCATCATCTTAACGCATTATATTCTCATGAGAATGAGGATAAAAGTATTTTACTCCTTGTAGAGACAAAGCAGTCCAAATTGGTAATGGCACAGGCAGCGAGGACTAAAATCTATCGAAAAGGCAAAAAACAAAAAATAAATGCCCAGACAAATCAGCGTGACAAATATATAGAGCAATTTCTCAGCTTTGAGTTAAAAGAAGGTAAAAAATATACTGTTGAAAAGGTGGTAAGTATATTTTCTTCTCGAGATAAAGCCATTACAGAACCTTCTCAAGAGGCTTGCATGGCACTTAATAGAGCTGGAAGATTTGATGATATAGCATTACGTCATTTTCATGCATACGAACGCTTGTGGCATAAAGCCGATATAGGAATTATCGATGGGGATAAAAACCAGCTATTAATTCGCTTACATATTTTTCATATTCTTCAGACTGTATCATTAAATACGATCGGTCTGGATGTAGGTGTCCCTGCCCGTGGGCTTCATGGGGAGGCATATAGAGGTCATATTTTTTGGGACGAATTATATATTTTCCCTTATTTAAATCTTCGTTTTCCTGAAATATCACGAAGCTTATTAAAGTACAGGTATTTTAGATTGGAGGAAGCCAGATATATAGCAAAAGAAGCTGGTAAAAATGGTGCTTTATTTCCTTGGCAGAGTGGTAGTAATGGGAGAGAGGAAAGCCAAAAGATGCATCTCAATCCTGAATCAGGTAATTGGATTCCTGATAACACTCATTTACAGTATCATATTAATTCAGCTATAGCTTATAATATCTGGCATTATTTTCTGGCCACTGAAGACCAGCATTTTTTATCCTTTTTTGGTGCAGAAATCTTCTGTAGCATTGCTTGCTTTTGGTCCAGTATGGCTGTTTATAATGAAGATAAAGAAAGGTATGAAATCAAAGGTGTGGTTGGCCCAGACGAGTACCATACTGCCTATCCAGGAGCCGATTCATCAGGTTTGGATAACAATGCCTATACTAATGTAATGGCAGCCTGGGTTATGCAAAAGGCTATAGCGATACTGAACTTAATTGAAAAAAGCAGAAGGAGAGAGCTTTTAAAGGAACTTGATATATCCAATAAAGAGATAGACCGGTGGGAGGAAGTAAGTAAGAAAATTTATATACCCTTCCTTGAAGATGGCATCATAGCCCAATTTGAAGGGTATGATAAACTTGAAGAATTCCCTTGGGAAGAATATGCTGAAAAATATGGAGATATCCACCGTTTAGATAGATTGCTAGAAAAAGAAGGTGATGATGTAAATAAGTACAAAGCGAGCAAACAGGCTGATCTCTTAATGCTTTTTTATCTTTTTACACCTTCAGAAATCCAGGAGATATTCCAAAAATTGGGATATGAATTTTCGGATAGTATGATCTACAAAAATGTTGAATATTATAATGCCAGGACATCACATGGATCTACACTCAGTAGGTTGGTTTTTTCATGGATACAGTTAAGGTATGATAAAGAAAAATCCTGGAAAGATTTTGAGCAGGTTCTTATCAGTGATTTTGAGGATATACAGGGCGGTACCACCGCAGAAGGTATTCATCTCGGGGCCATGGCCGGCTCACTTGATCTTGTCCAAAGAGGGTTTTTGGGGATAGAGGTAAATGATGAAGCGCTATGGGTCAATCCTGATATTCCCGCACATATTAAGAAAATCACCCTACGCATAAAATACCGAAAGCACTGGATATCATTTGCTATAAACCATAATATGCTCAAGATTTCCTTTGAAGAAGGGTGGAGCAATATGGTCAATATAGGAGTAATAGATAAAATGTATGAGTTCAAACAAGGGGAGGTAAGAGAATTTGTCTTACCCTCTACCACACCGTATGCAAAAACTAAAACCTAAAACCATGAAAATAGTAACCCTCACCCTTAACCCTTCACTGGACAAACACACATACACTGAGAGATTACTCCCTGATAAAAAGTTGCGATGCGATGAACCCGTATATGAAGCGGGAGGTGGAGGAATAAATGTATCTAGGGCCATAAAAATAATGGGAGGAGAATCCCTGGCTATCTACGTGGCAGGGGGTCCATCAGGAGAGCAATTGGAAAGACTACTACAAGAAGAAGGTATCGAACAACAAGTAATCAAAATAGAACAACCAACTCGAGAGAACCTTACCGTAATAGAAAAGTCCACTACTAACCAGTATAGATTTGGTATGCCAGGCAGTAAGGTGGACGAAGAAGCGATTAATGAATGTATACAAATCATAAAAGATCTGCCTGATGATGTGGAATTTTTAGTCGCCAGCGGAAGCTTACCACCTGGAGTATCAGATGATTTCTATGGACAGCTGGCAGAGATAGTTAATAATAAGGGCATCAAATATATAGTAGATACTTCGGGCAAAGCACTTGAAAAAGCAGCTGATAAAGGTATGTATCTTTTAAAGCCGAATCTGGGGGAGCTAAGCCATCTAGCTGGTAAGGAAGAGATATCTGCCATGGAGCAAGAGGAAATAGCCCAGGATCTGATTAGTAGAGGAAAGGCAGAAATACTTGTAGTTTCCCTAGGGCCACGGGGCGCCATGTTGGCCACCAAAGACCAGATAGAATATGTAGTTCCTCCCACTATCAAACAGAAAAGTACAGTGGGTGCCGGTGACTCTATGGTCGCTGGGTTGGTACTTTCCCTCTCCAGAGGTGAGGATCTCCGTGATGTAGTTAAGCGAGGTGTAGCCGCAGGAACTGCTGCCACTATGACCGCTGGTACCGAACTATGTAGAAATGAAGATGTGGAGGCTATCCTTCAATGGCTAAATAAAACTGAAGAAAGCGGTGGAAGTTCAGGCCATTGAAATCAATTATACCGCTAAGAATTCTTTTTTAAAGATATAAATTTCAGATTTAATGGGATCTTAGTCATATTTGTAATCTTAAAGAGCGCCTGTTTGTAAAGGTGCCATGTTTTACTTTTGTTTAAAAATATAAAATGTCTGAAAATCAAATTAAAATCACCCTTCCTGACGGATCGGAGAGACAGTATGAAAAAGGAGTTTCCAGCCATGAGATCGCCCTTAGTATCAGCGAAGGTTTGGCCAGAAATGTCTTAGCTTCCAAAGTGGATGGAGAGATCTGGGACTCTTCCCGTCCGATTTACAAAGATTCACATTTACAATTGTTGACCTGGAATGATCCAGAGGCAAAAGGTACTTTTTGGCATTCTTCTGCCCACCTCATGGCAGAAGCATTGGAAGCGCTTTATCCGGGTGTGAAGTTTGGTATAGGGCCAAGTATAGCCACCGGCTTCTATTATGATGTTGATTTTGGAGACAGGACTTTTGATGGATCAGAACTCGAAAAGATCGAACAGAAGATGTTGGAGCTGGCCAAACAGAAAAGTGAATACATCAGAAAGGATATATCCAAAGCCGATGCTGTAGCTTACTATCAGAAAAAAGGTGATGAATATAAATTGGACCTTCTCGAAGGGTTGGAAGATGGTTCTATAACATTTTACGAGCAGGGGAATTTTGTGGACCTTTGTAGAGGGCCTCACATTCCAAATACAGGATTTATCAAAGCAGTAAAATTGCTAAACGTAGCAGGAGCATACTGGAGAGGCGACGAAAAGAACAAGCAGCTGACCAGAATATATGGCGTAACTTTTCCTAAGGCCAAAGAGCTTCAGGAATATCTCCATATGCTCGAGGAAGCTAAGAAAAGAGATCATAGAAAGCTGGGCAGGGAACTGGAACTCTTCACTTTCTCAGAAAAAGTAGGTATGGGTTTACCGCTATGGTTGCCTAAGGGTACCTTACTGAGAGAAAGGCTGATCAATTTCATGAAGAAAGCCCAGGATAAATCCGGCTATCAGCAGGTAGCGACACCACATATAGGTCATAAGGCACTTTATGAAACCTCAGGCCATTATGAAAAATACGGTAAGGATTCCTTTCAGCCGATAGCTACTCCCCACGAGGGCGAAGAGTTTCTGTTGAAGCCGATGAACTGTCCGCATCACTGCGAGATTTATAAACACAAGCCTAGGTCGTATAAGGATCTTCCGATCAGATATGCTGAATTTGGTACCGTTTATAGATACGAGCAGAGTGGAGAGTTACATGGTCTTACTAGGGTCCGTGGCTTTACACAGGATGATGCC
>DATHVH010000409.1:0-4632 GCA_035461405.1 Anditalea sp. | reverse complement strand
CTATACGAATATTGAGGTTTATCTCAATAGTTTGGTGGAGTAGATTATTAATGGTCAGAATTTATTGAATAGGAAGGACTTTGTTAGAAGTAAGAAGTAAAAAAGTTGAGGTATGAGGCTTTTGCCTATTTCTGTAAGGGGTCCGATGTAAAATATATAAGACAGTCAACCTTGCAGACTGCCTCCAGTAAACAGATATGGTGTGTTCCCAAAATTTATAGTTTCCACTTCTATCCAATATCTTACCCAGAATGGGTCAAACTTTACAATAGTCCCTTAAGTGCGGGATGGAACCCGTGGTTTGGTAGAAAATATTTTTTTTGGCTAATAAGTAGGTATGTAAAGACCATGACTTCCCGCCAAAACCCGAGCGTGGAGGTCAAAAATTCCAGGTAGATTTTCCCCCATCTCTTATATTTCCTAAAATAACGTTATTTTCAAAAAGGTTTGCCCAGCTTCCCCCTTTCGTAAGCTGGGAAACCTTTTGTTTTTTATATTTACCATAGCTCCTTTCAATTTATTTATAGATAAAGCCATGATAAGATTTTTAATTATAGCCATTTGTATATTTCCGAGTTCTTCCAATGACATCCAAAAAGTTTGGGTAGAAAAAGATAAATACGTAGTGATAGAGGCAGAAAGAGTTGCTGGCGGCTATGACCACACACACTGGGAAATGTCGACGGAACCCAGCGGTTGGACCGGTGACGGTTACCTGATATGGAAAGGTGAAGCCATCTGGGGAGAGGAAAACGAAGCCCGAGACTACGACAGTATAGAAGAATCCCGAAAGCTCATTTATCACGTGAAAATCAACACCCCCGGCACCTATTACCTTAAGGTCCGTAACTACCACATAGGCAGCGGCAAAGGCGAGCATCCCTTCGATGGAGACAATGACTGCTTTGTCAGCATAGCAGGCGGTGAGTTTGGCAAACAGTATGACCACAGTGTATCCACCTTCAGCTGGGATGATACCGGCAATTGGCGGAAGGCCTACCTAGACAAAGGCATCCACGAGATCGCTATTGCCGGTAGATCCACCGATTTCGGCATCGACCGAATTTGTTTGTTTCATGAGGACCTAGCGCCGAAAGATGGCTTTGGTCCTTCTCCGCATGACTGGGTAGAGGGTTATGAGTGGTCTCGGAAGGGGGAGTCGGGGGTTAGGTTAATGGATTGATTTAAAGGTTTTTTTAAAGATTGATTTCGCTGAAAGGATGGGTTTTTAAATATATATTGCATAGTATGATAAGGTGGAGATAACAGTGCTAATGCCCCTATGGAATTGCCGAGGGACGTTTTTCTATAAAGTTTTCAAGGCTACAACTTTAAGCTTTTTTATAATTTTCTTCTTTGCGAAGTAAACTATGTCCACTTTATTTAATTTAGTTTCTATTCTAGGAAATGGCAAGGCTAACGCCCCTTTGATTTTCCGGTATGACTATTATTACGAAGTAGCAAGGGCTGCTGTCCCTCTGGATTCCTTCTTCTGATTATAAAAGAGGTGGGGCGTAGCCCTACAATCTTTGTAGCTTTATTATATGAAAGGGCCGAAAGGGCGGTAGCCCTGACAATTAAGTAACAATTGATAGATTTAATTTAGGACACCAACACCTGAAATGAATCTTCGATCATTGGGTATGTATCCAATTAATTATTAAATTTAATATCATAAATTATTGAGTGAGTGTCTTCATTTGAGGGTGGCTGTGAGTTGTGGGAAACATAATAAGAAGAGACATGAAAACCATCAATGTAAATAATTATGAATTTCATTATGTAGAAGAGGGGAAGGGCAATCCCGTTATTTTCATTCACGGAAGTATCAGTGACTATAGAACATGGGAACATCAGGTGCCTGCATTTTTAAATGATTTCCATGTCATCAATTATAGCAGACGATATCACTTCCCCAACCAACAGCCGGAACCCAATTCAAATTATTCACTGATCCAACAAGCAGAAGATCTCACTGCTATAATTCAATCCCTCAAACTGAAAAATGTAAACCTCATAGGTTCCTCCTATGGCGCATATATCGGTTTGTTGACGGCAATTAAACATCCCGAACTTATCAAAACCCTTGTTCTCGGGGAACCTCCGATAATTTCATTGATTATAAAAAATCCCGATAACCCACTGCATATTCTGTTATTGTTATTATGGGATTTTTCTACGGGTAAAAGTTTTTTGAAATTTGGAATGAAAGCCATGAAACCTGCCCAAAGAGAATTTAAAAAGGGAAACATGAATGAAGGGGTAAGGCTATTTGCCAACGGAGTATTGGGCGATGGAGGCTTTGAAAAGCTTCCGAAAGAAATTAAAGATGCCATCATGGAAAATTCCAAAGCACTTAAGGCTGAATTACTGGGAGCTGGATTTCCGGAATTTAGTAAAAAGGCAGCAGGAAATTTAACCGTGCCCACATTGTTACTCAAAGGAGAAAGAAGCCCAAGATTTTTCGGTGCCATAACAGATAAACTTGTCCAACTTTTGCCCAACAGACAATATAAGACAATAGCGGGATCAGGACATGATATACATTCGGACAACCCTGCAGTTTATAATAAGACAGTGCTGGAATTTATGTTGAAATATAACTCCTAGGAAACGTCGGGGGACTATGCAATAATCTTCCATGATCAATTTTTAATAGACATGCGCAATTTCTTAGCTATCATATCACAATAAATTTATCTAAAAAGGGTCTTTTTTGAAATATGATTTATTGTTATATTTAATCTCTTAATAATTTAGACAATGGTTAAAGTTATTGCCAAATAACTTACATAGGTTTTGGGCCCTTCTCTAGGAAGGACATATGATATCTGTAGCGTTTTAAATTTATTTTTCACAATTTATTTTACTTCAATTATTGCTGCTGGTTATCTGATTAAATCAGTTTTTTCTATAGTCCTATCAGAATTTCATCCATGCTTATGGCTACTTTAGACGCATATTGAAGAGATTAATTACGAGTTTAAATAATTTCAAAACATTAATAACCATAATTCAAATGAGATGGAAACTTCAAACAATTCTTCAACAGTTTTGGTAGCAGGTGCTACAGGTTTTTTGGGTACTGAGATATGCCGTCAGTTGATTGAAAAGAACAAAAAAGTTAAAGGCTTGGTGCGCTCCACATCAGATGCTGAAAAAGTCAACCGGCTAAATGAGATGGGCGTGGAAACAGTTATAGGAGATCTGAAAGATAAACCTTCCTTAGAAAATGCTTTAAAGGGAGTTACCACTGTAATTTCTACCGCGACTTCGATAATATCCCAAAAGAGGGGTGATTCTATCCAAACAGTTGATGAAGAAGGCCAGATCAATTTGGTGGGCGCCGCAAAAGAAGCAGGTGTAGATCATTTTGTTTATATTTCAGTTTATCCTATGCAAGGAGAAATTCCCCTTCAGAAGGTCAAACGTAAAGTAGAAAAACATCTTGCAGAAAGCGGCCTGAACTATACCATACTGCAACCTACATTTTTTATGGAAGTGTGGCTTGGCCCAGCACTTGGTTTTGATTATATCAATGCAAAAGCTATGATATACGGAGAAGGAAAAAATCCTATAACTTGGATATCCTTACAGGATGTAGCGGCTTTTGCTGTAGCTTCATTGGATAATGAATCTGCTAAGAACAAAATTATTGAACTAGGCGGCCCCGAGGCTATAAGTCCAATGGAAGTAGTCCAAATCTTCGAAAAAGTAAGAGGTGAAAAATTTGACGTCCAGTTTGTTCCTGAGGAAACACTGAAAGCACAGAAAGCTGCAGCCCCTGATACATTGAGTGAATCTTTTGCAGGATTGATGATAGCGTTTGCACATGGAAATAAAATTGATATGACGGATACGCTTAAAGTATTTCCTTTGGAATTAATGAGTGTGAGGGAGTATGCGGAAAGGGTGGGGGTGCCTGCTTAATTTTTTTTTAAATTAAAAAATGTGATGCTGATGCTTGGATAATAATGAAAATGGCTACCCAAATACTGGATAGCCATTTTTAATTAATTCTTTTTAAAATTACCCTACACTACAACTGCCATCGCAGGATTTTTCAACTTGTGTTGCCTGTAATGGTAACAGGGGACTGTTTTCATTTTCGAGCCAATTGCCCATCTTTTCGGGGGCTTTTTTGGCATTGATGCCTTCTCCATATACAGTGGCTTCGCCGTGGGTGTAGAATGCTTCCCAGTCTACGCCCTGTGGATCGGTGACCCAGGATTTCTGGCTTTTGGAATAGCAGCAGGTGCATTCACCTTCTTCGAAAATTTTGCCCTTGGCATTGTTCATATTGTCATAGACTTCCTTCAGTTCCCCTTCGGATTCGGTCTGCAGACCCAAGTGTTCTATGCCCAATTCGACGTGTCCGGTCGACACAGCAAAGTTGATCCGGGGATCATCCAGCATCCACTTAGCATAATCAGGTTTGACCACTGTGGCAGGTGTATTAAACAGGGCGTTGTAAAATGCCAGGCTTTCTGAGAGGTCTTTTACTCTTACGTGTACGTGAAATCTTTTCATGGTCTTTAATATTTAGGATTGTTTTTAATTCTAATCCTAAGACGCAGAGGTGAAAGATAAGACGCAGGAAAAGCGACATTATTTATAAATTTGGAATTATTT
>DATHVH010000408.1:0-3212 GCA_035461405.1 Anditalea sp. | reverse complement strand
GGATGGTGCTTTTTCAGGATGAGCTGGATTTTGCCACCTCACCTTACCAACCTACCACTTATAGCAATACCCCAGATCTAATGGACTATTTTGAAAAAACCTTACAAGTGGGCAAAATGGATTTGGAAAAAGCAGATCTGGCTAAATTCAATGATCCGTGGATCCTCAGAGAAGGAGAAATCATCTACTCTACAACAACTAAATATGAAATGCTGCGAATGACTTTCAGCCAGATCATCCACCACAGAGCACAGCTAGGGGTGTACCTTCGGTTACTGGACATCCCAATTCCGGGAAGCTATGGACCTAGTGCTGATGAGGAAGGATAGTTTTTAATGAGAACACTACTTCATTTTTCTAACGGGAAACGGAAAAAATATAAATAAGAAGTAAAAGGTAAAAAGTGAGAAGTAAGAAGTAAAAAAAGTTGACCGTGCCGTAGGTACGGAATGTTTGTTAAAGGATATAAATAAAGTTTTATGCCGTGCCGCCTGCCTGGCCGGCAAAGGCAGGTAGGAGGTTAAAAATGCAGCTGAGTAAAAACTTCAACAAATGAGGGGATAGGAATTAACAGAAACCTATCCCCTTTCCCTGTTAAAAATCAATTTTATAATAAAAAATTGGTAAAAACCCTAACTGGTAGTTTTGAATGATAGATTTGTCAGGATCTGGATTGTCGATCTCATTGGGAGCCCAAGTCAGGCTTAGGATATTTTTAGTATTGAGCACATTGATCAGGTCTAGCGCTATCTCATGGTGGAGATTTTTGGTGTTTATCCTGTAATTCACCCTAAGATCCGCCCGAAAGTATGGCCTGAATTGCAAAGAATTTCTGGTAGCATCGTGAAAAATCACTTCCTGTGCTTCTTGAGTCCGCTCCACATCCACCGGCCCATATCTCCGACCGCCTGCTGTGGTAAGATTGGTGCCGACACCTATCAAACCTCTCCTTGTCTTAAATTCTTTTGTGCCTAACAGATTGAAAGCATAATTACCATTAAATTCAGTATCCCGCCAGACTCCATCACTTCCTTTATAAAGTGCCTCAAATAATGACCCTGTGAATAAAAACATATATCCTTTGCTATAATATTTCTCCAGAGTCAGTTCCACGCCGTAGTTCTCTCCTACCCCATCGTTAACCAGTCCTACTTCTGGGAAAAGCCTGTTGAAACTAGCTCCCGTGTTTAGCAATGAAAAGGAGGAAGGTCTGTTCTCTACAGGAACATTGTTCAGTCTTTGATAATAGGTTTCCAACTTCATTCTCACCTGGGTTCCTATGATGCGATCATATCCCAATACCAGATGCTTTGACCTCGTAAAATCCATATCCCTGTTATGCTGACCAAAACCCGCTCCTGGTCTCCCCCCATCTGTGAACCGGTAGAAGTAAGTATAAGGTGCCTGGATTTGGCTATGCATTCCCATACCAAAATTTAAACCCTGATTGTTAGGCAGTCGCCACGTAAGTCCCGCTCTTGGTTCGATGACAGACCAACTGTTGGTCAATGAAAAATACTGGCTGCGCAATCCTGCCACAAATGAAACGGTCTCGTTTAATTTGTGTTTCCATTGCACATATGGCTGGGAAAGCACGCCCAATTCACCATCTGTAGCCCAGCGATTTGACCATGGAGTAGCCTGATATTGTAATTCACCCCCCACTTGATTAGCTGGTATGGTCACCTGCCTTGCCGAATCCAGCAGGTTAAACTGATAAATATCATTCTGGAAACCATAATTGATCGTGTTTCTACTATCCAATTTTTTAAAGAAGCTTACCACCTGAGAGTATTTATTTGTGGTAAAATCATATCCAAGAATAGGGGGCAAAGCCTGAATATTGAGAAAACCATCAGGTTTTACTGTTCCTACTATAAAGTAATGATCAGCAGCCACATTTTCCTGAGATGCTGCCAATGTTGCTTTCATGAAGGTATTGTTTCTTAAAACCTTTTCATAAGAGATTCCCATCACCCCCATTCTTGAACCAAAATACTGGTCTCTATCCTTTTCGCCATAAAGATTTCTGTCGGCTATATTTTCTTCTGACACTTTGATTGCAATGTCACTTTTACCTCCCACTGCAAATACAGATAGGTTACCATTGTTCTTTAAAGGAAAATTAAACTTGAATGCGAAATCCTGATATTTGGGAATGGCAGTAGTACCTACATCAATTCCCATAGCAGTAAAAAGCTGAAGGCTGGAATACCGGTAACCTACCAGATAGGAAGACCTTTTATCCTTATTGATAGGGCCTTCCAAAAAGAGTTCGGCCCCCATAAAACCCAACTGGAAGCTCCTCTCATGGTTTTCATTATTGCCCTTTCTAAACTGCAGGTCAAAGACTCCTGA
The DNA here is from genome assembly GCA_035461405.1 of Anditalea sp. Classification (GTDB taxonomy): domain Bacteria; phylum Bacteroidota; class Bacteroidia; order Cytophagales; family Cyclobacteriaceae; genus Anditalea. Next base: position 854 of record DATHVH010000408.1, on the reverse strand, counting down.
AACCGTGTTTCCAAACTCAGCCGGAAAGGCACCGGTATAGAAATCCGAGTTTGCCAAAATCTTATTGTTTATAATATTCACCGGACCTCCCGCTGTACCTGCAGCACCAAAATGGTTAGGATTTGGGATATTGACACCTTCCAGTTGCCAAAGTACTGAGCCCGGCGAGTTTCCTCTGATCACGATATCATTTCTGGAATCATCGGCCCCCTGTACACCGGCAAAATTGGAAGCCATCCGCGATGGGTCTCCCCTGCTGCCGGCATACCGATCCGTTTCCTCCACCGTAAATGCCCTGGCACTGACTATAGCCATTTCATTTCTGGCTTCACCCGAGCGGGTTGCCCGCACTTCCACATCGGAAAGAGATATGGCCATTTCCTCCATACTCACTTCCAGCACGAGTTCTTTTTGGGAAGTAAGAATCAGGTTACTCATGACCACATCCTTATACCCTATAAAAGTGAACTTGAGATTGTGACGGCCAAGGGGTATATCCGTTAATCTAAAAAAGCCTTCCAGGTCTGTGGTAGTACCTATAAGTTTATCCAGTCCATCGTCAGCCAATAAAACTGATACTCCTATCAAAGGGTACTTTGCATCCGTATCTATTACTTTTCCTCTGATGGTCTGGGTAATGGTCTGGGCAGAAAGTGTAATAACCAATAAGGACATCAACACTGAGACTAAAATTGTTTTCATGTGCTATTAATTATTTTGAAAAATTAAGACAGGCCAGAGTATATTTATTATCGACTCTTTAGGATACCCATGAATCCAATAAAATTGATTCTACCTACAAGCTGATATAAATTTAAAAAAAATAATATCTATAATTTTAAATATTATAAGAT
>DATHVH010000407.1:0-4642 GCA_035461405.1 Anditalea sp. | reverse complement strand
CACGCTCATGAAGTACATGATGAGCATCATGATAGCTTTATTACAAAGTATATCTTCACCACTGATCATAAAATGATCGGAAAGCAGTTTTTGGTTACCGGTATTTTCTGGGCATTAATTGGAGGATTTCTTTCGATACTTTTCCGTCTTCAGCTTGGTTTTCCCGAGATGGACATGTCTTTCCTGCGACCTCTATTAGGCGGCTGGATAGATGAGAATGGGGCATTGGATCAAAACTTCTATTTGGCCCTGGTCACAATGCATGGTACCATCATGGTATTCTTTGTATTGACAGCAGGTCTTAGCGGGACTTTCTCGAATTACCTGATCCCATTACAGATCGGCGCTAGAGATATGGCCTCTGGATTTATGAATATGCTTTCTTACTGGTTCTTCTTTTTATCAGGGGTTATCATGTTTGCTTCACTTTTCCTTTCTACTGGTCCTGCCGGTGGAGGTTGGGTGATATATCCTCCGCTTTCTGCTTTAGAGCAAGCTATCCCTGGATCAGGTATGGGTATGACACTTTGGTTGATTGCCATGGTTTGTTTTATTGCTTCTACTTTGATGGGTGGTATCAACTATATCACTACTGTAATAAATCTTAGAACTAAAGGAATGACCTTCGCGAGACTTCCTTTGACCATATGGTCTTTCTTCCTTACTGCTGTAATCGGTCTACTTTCATTCCCAGTATTATTTGCTGCTGCTCTTCTTCTTGTTTTTGACAGAAGCTTCGGTACCAGCTTTTATCTTGCAGATATATATATAGGTGGTGAAGCACTGCCTCATACCGGTGGTAGTCCAGTTTTATTCCAGCACTTGTTCTGGTTCCTTGGGCACCCAGAGGTTTATATAGTATTATTACCTGCATTGGGTATTACTTCTGAAGTAATAGCTACTAACTCAAGAAAGCCTATTTTTGGTTATAAAGCCATGATCATCTCTATGTTGGGTATTACCATACTATCCTTTGTGGTTTGGGCTCACCATATGTTCGTGTCAGGTATGAACCCATTCTTGGGATCTATCTTCATGTTCTTAACATTGATTATTGCTGTACCTTCTGCAGTAAAAGTATTTAATTACCTTACTACTCTTTGGAGAGGTAACTTGATCTTTACTCCTGCTATGTTGTTTGCTATTGGTCTGGTTTCCTTCTTTATCTCAGGTGGTTTGACCGGTATATTCTTAGGTAACTCGGCTATTGATATTCAGCTTCATGATACCTACTTCGTAGTAGCTCACTTCCACCTAGTGATGGGATCAGCATCTTTCTTTGGTTTGATGTGTGGTGTTTACCATTGGTTCCCTAAGATGTTTGGTAGAATGATGGATAACAAATTAGGGTATATCCACTTCTGGTTAACTTTCGTAGGAGTTTATCTAGTATTCTTCCCAATGCATTACATTGGTATCGCAGGTTTCCCTAGAAGATATTACAGCTGGACTAATTTTGATTTCGCCAGCGGTTATGCTGATTTAAATATGTTCGTCTCTGTTGCTGCTATCATCACCTTTGTGGCTCAGTTTATCTTCTTATTTAACTTCTTCTATAGTATGTATAAAGGCAGAGTGGCACCTCTAAATCCATGGAGATCGAATACCTTGGAATGGACTACACCACTTCATCCTGGACACGGTAACTGGCCTGGTGAGATCCCTGCTGTTTACAGATGGCCATATGACTATTCTAAGCCAGGTTCTAAAGAAGATTTCATACCACAAACAGTACCGCTATCATCTACTCCAGAATCCAATCTACCTCACGAAGAGGAAATGGTGAATCTTGAGAAAGCAATCATGGCAGAAGAAGGCCAAGTATTGGTAGCTAATGAATCAAAATAAAAAAAGAATAAACAGCTTTCGTAGAATCAGTCTGATCACTGCGATAGCTGTTTATTTCCTGATATTGGTAGGAGGGATAGTACGGAGTACCGGAGCAGGTATGGGCTGTCCTGACTGGCCAAAATGCTTTGGTAGCTGGATACCGCCTACTAGTGTGGATCAGCTCCCAAATGATTATCAGGATATATATTTAGCCAAACGGCTTGAGAAAAACGAAAGGTTTGTCTCGATGTTGACAAGTTTGGGCTTTGTAGAAAAAGCTCAAGAAATAAGAGCAGATAAATCGATTCTGATAGAAGAAGAGTTCAACGCTACCAAAACCTGGATTGAATATATAAACAGGCTTATTGGTGCTGTTATTGGCCTTTTGGTTATTGCTACTCTGCTTTATTCACTTCCCCTTTGGAAGTTGGATAAATCGCTTCCCATCTTATCGTTTATTAACCTGGTATTGGTCATATTTCAGGGTTGGATTGGATCAATTGTGGTTTCAACCAATCTATTGGGCTGGATGATTTCAGTACATATGATGTTGGCATTGCTTATAGTATGTTTGTTATTGTATATACACTATAGAGCTTACAGATTGGCATATCCTATCAGTTTTAAAACAGAAAAGCCTGATAGGCTTTTTTATATCTTAGCTGTTGGGTTTGTTTTAATGTTAATACAAATTGTACTGGGTACCCAGGTGCGGGAGCAGGTGGACGCTATAGCTTTCAGATTTGGGAACCTCTTCAGATCAGAGTGGGTTCAGTACCTTGGATTGGAATTCTTTATTCACAGATCCTATAGCCTAGTCTTATTAGGTATTCATCTAGTGTTTATATATAAAGTATATAAATACTCTTTGAGATCAGCGAGTATTTTCAAATGGTCTCAGATATTGATATTGAACATTTTATTTGTAATAATCACAGGTGTAGGAATGGCTTATTTTGGCATCCCTGCATTTTTGCAACCTCTACATTTACTGTTGGGGTCCTTGGTCATCGGACTGCAATTTGTGATTTTATTGCTTTTAAATGATCAAAGAAAAACAGAGTTTAAAGTTTAAGTTCATGAGAGCAATTAACGTTAGTGAAAATTTATTTCTAGATCTATTTGCTGCTAGATGTAAAGCTTACTATGATTTGATCAAATTCAGGTTATCAGCAGTAGTTACTTTCTCTGCCGCTTTTGGATTTGTATTGGGAGACAGGGGAGTGATGTTTTCATGGGGTGCTTTTCTAGCTCTCGTGTTTGGAGGATTCCTAATTAGTGGTGCATCCGGAGCTTTTAATGAAATCATTGAACGTGATTTTGATAAATTAATGAAGAGGACAAAAGATAGACCTCTTCCTACTAATGCCATTTCCCTATCTGAAGCATATTGGTTCGCTGCTACTATTGCAATAATAGGCATATCAATTCTATGGATTTTCACTAACCCATTGACTACAGGGCTAGGACTATTGAGTATGATCTTATATGTTTTGGTCTATACTCCCCTAAAGAGAGTAGGTCCCGTCGCTGTATTTGTAGGGGCTATACCAGGCGCTATGCCCCCACTTCTTGGATGGACTGCCGCGACTGGTTCTATCAGTTATGAAGCGTTGATTATTTTTGGTATACAATTCATTTGGCAATTTCCTCACTTCTGGGCCATAGCTTGGGTGAGTGATGAGGATTATAAAAAAGCTGGGTTTAAATTACTACCTAGCGGAGGTCAAAAAGACTTAAATACTGCCATCCAAATAATGATCTATACCTTATTTCTATTGCCTCTCGGACTATTGCCTTCTTACTTCGGACTTACCGGATTGACATCAGGGATAGTAGCAACGGTATGTGGTGTTTTGTTTTTAGCGCAAACTTTCACTTTAATGAAAGATTGTTCAAGAAAATCAGCTTTAAAAATCATGTTTGGGTCGTTTTTATACCTGCCCATCGTACAGATTGCTTATATGTTGGATAAAGTACCATAATGGAAGAAAATTTAGAATATATTGAAGGAGCGGAACAGCCTATATCAATGCATCCCAAAAAGTTTGCATTATGGCTGTTTATTGTGAGTGTGGTGATGGTATTTGCGGGCCTTACCAGTGCCTATATAGTGCGTCAAGCTGAAGGCAATTGGTTGGAATTTAACCTTCCTGAAATCTTCTATTACAGTACAGGCATCATTATCCTAAGTAGCGTAACTATGCATTGGGCTTATATATCTGCTAAATCTGATAATATGTCTATGCTGAAATTGGCTATGGGGGTTACTACCCTATTAGGCTTGATCTTTCTGGTGACCCAATGGTACAGTTGGGTAGCTTTAGTAGACAGAGACGTATATTTTGTGGGCAATCCATCTGGCTCATTTTTATATGTTTTTACAGGATTACATGCATTACACCTCATTAGTGGTGTGATTTTTCTAATTATTGTATTAATTTCGGCATTGAATTATAAAGTACACTCCCAGAATATGGCAAGAATGGAAATGTGTACGACTTATTGGCACTTTCTTGGGGGATTATGGCTATATTTATTCATGTTCTTGTTATTAAATCATTAAAATATAATTTAAGTTAATTTTAAAGTTTATGTCAACGACGACAACTTCGATTAATTTCAGTTCCAAGAGAGGAATTTGGGGCGGTGGAAATGAGCCACTCAATGCGAGTTATGGGAAACTAATGATGTGGTTTTTCTTACTCTCAGATATTTTTACTTTCGCTGCTTTTCTTGTAGCCTATGGTGCCATTAGGGTAAGTTATCCTCCTTATGGCGGACCTGCTACTGACTTTATAGGCTCCAATGA
>DATHVH010000406.1:0-3915 GCA_035461405.1 Anditalea sp. | reverse complement strand
CACTACCAATGGAATTTCATTTGTCGATGCACTTTTTACTTCCACGTCTGCAGTCTGCGTGACAGGTTTGATAGTGTTGGATACCTCATCAGATTTTACCTTTTTTGGACAGGTGATTATCATGAGTCTGTTTCAGATAGGGGGATTGGGGATGATGACCTTTACCAGTTTCTTTGGATTTTTCTTTAAGGGAAAATATTCCCTCCAGAATCAGCTATTCCTTCAGGATTACATAAATGAAGATAAAATCGGGGCTATCTATTATACTTTGATCAAGATTATAGTATTTACCGTGATCGTGGAAGCCATAGGGGTACTATTGATTTACTATTTGGTAAACCCTTCTTTATTCGCTAATAATGGAGACAGGTTTTTCTTTTCTTTGTTTCATGCCATTTCTGCTTTCTGTAATGCAGGGTTTTCCACTCTTAGCGATGGACTTTATGAAGCCGGATTTAGACAGGAATATGATGTGCACTTGGTGCTGGCTTTTGTGATTATATTAGGTGGAATAGGTTTTCCCGTGGTATTGGCCTATTACAGCTATATGCGACATGTTTTTATTGGTTCGCGGAAAGTTCTTTTTGGTATAGAGCAATACCGTCATACTCCCCGGGTGGCTAATATAAATACGAAGCTAATCGTGAGGACTACATTAATATTACTGATAATCGGTTTTGTTTCTTATCTGATCACCGAGAGAAATGCCACCTTGGCTGGCCTGAGTACCTATGGAAAAATCGTCACTGCCTTTTTTGGAGCGGTCACACCTCGGACAGCAGGATTCAATACAGTGGACATGGGAGCTCTCACTTTTCCTACCATCTTAATTTATCTCCTGCTGATGTGGATAGGAGCTTCACCCGGATCCACTGGCGGGGGGTTAAAAACCTCCACCTTTGCAGTAGCCATATTGAATACCCTCAGCATAGCTAAGGGAAAAGACAGGGTGGAAATCTATAATAGAGTAATCAGCAATGTAACTATCAGAAAGGCATTCTCGGTGATACTCCTATCTTTTATAGTTATTGGGATTGGTGTATTTATGGTTACTTTGATGAATCCGGAACTCAACCTAATAGATGTAGCTTTTGAGATATTCTCTGCCTTCTCCACAGTTGGTCTCAGTCTGGGTATTACAGGTGATCTTTCTACCGGGAGTAAATTGACTGTTACCGTCATCATGCTCTTGGGCAGGGTGGGGACATTGACTGTCTTGGTGGCGCTTATCAGAAAAGCCAAAACTTTACGGTACAAGTATCCTGAAGAAAGTGTATTTATTTTATAATCTGAAAAAACTGCGAATCACATGCAATATATTATAGTAGGAATGGGAAATTTTGGGGCATATCTGGCAGCAAGGCTAACAGATCTTGGCCATGAAGTCATAGGTATAGATTTGGATGAGGGCAAAATAGATGCCGTCAAAGAGAAAATTACCCATGCGGTCACCATGAATGCCACTGATGTACAGGCTATCAAAACGCTTCCGCTCAGTGATGTGGATGTGGTCGTCATAGCTATTGGGGAAGATTTTGGCGCTTCAATTATGGCTACCGCTATATTTAAACAGCACAATGTCAAAAGACTGATCGGCAGGGCCATGAACAATCTCCATGAGACAGTGATCAAAGCGATAGGGGTAGATGAGATTATTCATCCTGAGGAGGAAACCGCCGAGCGATTGGCCAAAAGGCTTCAGATGAAAGATGTGCTTGACTCCCTGGATGTATCCGATGATTATAACATAATTGAAGCTAAAGTTCCTGATCGATTTGTAGGAATGACCATAGCAGAAACAGAGATAAGAAATACTTATAATATAAATATTCTTACCATTGTCAAGATGGAAGAGAAACCGAATATTTTCGGTATCAAATCCAAAAAAAGGAAAGTGGTGGGAGTAGTTTCTCCGGATACGAGGATAGAGAAAGAGGATATTTTATTGCTTTTTGGTCATGTGAGGGATATTAAAAAATTGCTTGAGCAGTAGATTTGCATTCTTTCTGTTCTATTTTACAAATTTAATAAGAATGTTAGAGGAGGGTAGGTAAATAAAATCCCCAATTGTCTTTCGATATAGCATGTTATATAGTTGAGATGGGTATGGGTACTTTATTTTATCCGCCCCAGATTTTTTCCCTTAAATCCGTGAAAGGAACTATGCTTGGGCGAGCCTATGATCTGTGAGTTGTATATTCCCGCATGTCCGCTAAAGATATAGGCCACTACACAGGCCAGACCCACATAAACACCTGATTCCGCTCCGAATAGCTCTATGCCCATGAGCGTGCATGCCAGTGGTGTATTCGTAGCTCCGCTGAACACGCCGACAAATCCCATCCCGGCCAGCAGGGCCATCGGCAAGGGGATAATCCCTGAAAGCGCATTGCCCAGGGTAGCTCCAGTATAAAAAAGTGGCGTCACTTCACCGCCTTTAAATCCCGCCCCTAGGGTAAGGGAAGTAAATCCGATCTTTGCCAGAAAATCATACCAGGGCAGATCCTCTGTAAAGGCATCCACTATAGTGGGTATGCCCAGACCGATATATTTGGTAGTGCCGATGAGAAAAACCAACCCGGCCACTGCCAATCCGCCAAGTACTGGTCTTAAGGGTGGATAATTTATAAAGGTCCGGAAGAATTGGCTCCAGAGATGGGTCGCTTTGGCAAATATTCTACCTGCTAACCCAAAACAGATACCTGCAGGGATGATCCACATCATATTCGCAATGGTAATGTCCGGAATCAATGGAATCACATAGGCAGTGTGATGCACATCAAAAAAACCCGCACAGGTCCAATGCGCCACATATGCCCCAATAAAAGCGGGTAAGATAGATTCATACCTTACCCTTCCTATCACCAGCCACTCCAGGGCAAAGACCGCTCCTGCCAGTGGAGTGCCAAATACCGATGCAAATCCAGCCGCAACCCCTATAGTTATAAGTGCTTTTCTATCAGTATTGCTCAGCTTAAACCATTTGGTGAACTGATCGGCTATGGCTCCGCCCATCTGCACTGCCGTCCCCTCTCTGCCTGCGGATCCACCGAAGAGATGGGTAGCGATCGTACCAAATAAAACCAATGGGGCCATCCTGAGGGGAATGACTTTTAAAGGATTATAAAATTCTTCCAATAGCTGATTGTTTCCTTTAACCACAGATTCACCAAATCGGTGGTAAACCCAGCCTATGGTGAATCCCCCCAGTGGGAGTAAGGCGATCAGCCAGATGTTTGCTTCTCTGTATTCCGTCGCCCAGCTAAGGGAGATGAGAAAAAAAGCAGAGGCGCTACCCGCCAATATGCCAACCACAGTAGCGATCAGCAGCCATTTGGCTGTAAAGATAAAATTGGGAACAAACTCTCTTTTTAAGAAATGCTGTAATTTTAATAATTCATTTATCCTCTTCAACATAGGGGTATAATGCTTTAAAAATTAAAGTTGAAGTAGGAGTCATCAGCAGCAAATAGCGCGGTTTCAGGTGGCACCCCATCACCTATAGGGATAAAGGTAGCGTATTTTTAAAAAAAATAACACGTGGGGTTGACAAAAACACAGAAATATTGGATATAATTATTTGTATATACGCTTTCATTCCAGTGGTGATCCAGGTAAGGGGTATGCCTCATTCATTTAATCCATCTCAAATCAATGATCGTGTTCCAATTCTCCTTTTTTCATTTCTGCCATAATATAATATCCGTTATTAAGCGCAAATCGGGTGTCTGAAGAAATTTCTTTTAAAAATGTTACTCCCACCCATCCATCTATTGATTCACCTGTAATTACCTCGGATGGAGTAAAATGCCATGTATTATTTGGCGACTCTTCGGCAATGAAAGCATATAGTTTGTTTCCATCTCGAACTAGGGCAGCTTCAGGTAAGGCATGGCTTTCTTCTGCTTGGGTTAA
>DATHVH010000405.1:0-8045 GCA_035461405.1 Anditalea sp. | reverse complement strand
GGTTGGTACCCCTTTCGGAGAAGATAGCATAAGGGTTCATTACTTCTCCTTCACTTTTATATACACCCCCATGATCCAGGATCTGGTTCACATAGGAAAGGTCAACTCCGAAATAAAAATTTTTAGCTCTATTTTCCTCTTCACCCGGAACTTCTATCTCGGGGGTATTTCCTTCTTGACAGCCGAGTAAAAGGGTAGTCATTAGCAATAATGTAACTAAGGTGTTCCTGTGGTATAGCATAGTTTGAAGGTAGAGAAAATAATTGGTATTGAATAAGTAGGTATTGCATATCCCAAAGAATAGACAAATAAACGAATAGTTTAGCTCCTCCATTTCCTAATCGCACCCAACTTAAATTTTTTATGTAACTTCACAGCCTGCGTTAAAGATATGATCATACTTAATGCACAAAGCAATACACCCCCATGGCAGAAATTACAATTAAATATCTGGCTGAAAAGCTGAAGATGGCCCCATCTACTGTTTCACGGGCGCTGAATGACAGTTATGAGATTAGTCAGGCCACCAAGGATAAAGTGACCAAATTGGCAAAGGAGTTAAACTACCAGCCCAACCCTTATGCCCGCAGCCTGAGGGAGCATAAAAGCAAAACCATAGCGGTGATCATCCCGGAGCGGATCAATAATTTTTTCAGTCAGGTGATAGATGGCATAGAAGATATCACGCAGCAGCAGGGATATCACTTGCTGATTTACAGTACGCATGAGGATGTAAATGTGGAACGTAAGATCATATCTTATTTACTCAATGGCCGTGTGGATGCCATCGTGATGTCGGTGTCAAGCCAAACCAGCGAAATAGACCATTTGAAAACAGTATATGATAAAGGGCTGCCCATCATATTTTTTGATAGGATCTGCCCCCAGATACCCACCACCCAATACATCACCAATGATTTCGAAAGCGGGTATAAAGCCACCGAACACCTGATAGAGGGTGGCTGTAAAAAAATTCTTTTTCTGCTCCTCTCAAAGGAAATTTCTATCGGAGTAGAAAGGCTAAGGGGTTATCGTGAGGCATTGAAAGCCCATCAACTTCCATTTGAAGAAGACTGGATTGTACAGTGCAGCCATTCTGATGAAGAAAATATTGAGCTCATTTCTGGGCAGTTGGAAAGTCCTGAAAAAGCGGATGGTATACTGGCTTCGGTGGAAAAACTTGCCATCGCAACCTATAGAGCCGTCCAGAACCAAAAGCTCTCAATGCCACAGGATGTGAAGCTGGTCAGTTTTTCAAACATGAAGATAGCTGATCTGCTTAATCCATCCCTGACCACTATATCACAGCCAGCCTATGAAATAGGTAAGGAATGTGCCAGTCAGCTGATGAAAAAACTCACCCGCAAAGGTCAGCCTGATCTGGAAATCGTAACCAAGACCTATCCCTCTATCATCAACATAAGAGAATCATCAGGAGGATAATCCTCTCGATTTATACCACAAAATTAAAAAGATGACCTATTACAACTTTCAAATAAAGCTTATCCTTTGCCTCTTTTCGGTAGTGTTTTTTTCCTGTGAAGCATCCGCAGAAATCGAACAGCCTGATACCACCTACCAGCAGTGGGGCACACCTTTTCAGGGAGTGCCGGATAGGGAGGATGTGGTCATGTACCAGGTGAATATTAGGTCCTTCAGTCAGGAGGGTAATTTCAGCGGGGTAGAGAGGCGCTTGGATTCGATTCAAAATCTTGGAGCCAATGTTATCTACCTGATGCCGATCTATCCGGTAGGGCAGGAGAGGTCTGCCGGAGGAATGGGTTCCCCATATGCCATAAGGGATTATAAAGCGGTAAATGAAGAATTTGGTGCTTTGGATGATCTCCGTAACCTCGTGGACAGAGCACATGAGCGGGGGATGGCCGTGATCCTGGACTGGGTAGCCAACCATACCGCATGGGACCATCCATGGCTCAGTACTAACCGGAGCTGGTACCAGCAGGATGCATCCGGCAATGTGGTGATCCCACCGGGCACCAACTGGCAGGATGTGGCGCAGCTAAATTACCAAAACAGGCAAATGAGGCTGGCCATGATAGACGCGATGGAGTATTGGGTATATAATGCCAATATAGACGGTTTCCGGTTCGATGCTGCAGATTATGTGCCGCATGACTTTTGGGTACAGGCTATCCAGGCACTTCGAAGTATAGATGATCATAAATTGCTTTTGATGGCGGAAGGGGACAGAAATGACCATTTTAACGCCGGATTTGATTATACTTTTGGGTTTGGGTTCTTCTATACCCTAAAAGACCAAATCTTCGAAAATGGAAATTCTGTAAAGCTTTTGGAGAATGACCAAGATAGAGAATACCAAGGAGCTGCCGAGAGTCAGCGGGTAGTCAGATATGTATCAAACCATGATGTAAACATCTACGAAGGTACTCCGAGGGAGCTTTTTGGACAGAGGGGATCTATTGCTGCCTTCGTGGTGGCTGCCTATATGAAATCGATACCCATGATCTACAATGGTCAGGAGGTAGGCTATGATACCCGGTTGGAATTTTTCTCCCGTACACCTATTGATTGGAGTCAGTCCGATTACAGTATTCAGGAGGAATACAAAGCCATTATAGACTTTTACCACAGCAGTGATGCCATCAGAAAGGGAGATTTTATGGGATATAGCAATGATGATGTCGCTACATTTGTCAGAGCGTACGAAGGTGAGAAAATTTTAGTGCTATCTAATTTAAGGGATCGTAATGTAGATTCTATGGTTCCGGCAGATGTGCGGGGGGCAGTTGAAGATGTTTTTCATGGAACAGAGGTAAATTTAGAATCACAGATCAGGTTGGGGCCTTTTGAATACCGGGTGTTTAGGTTGGAGCAATAATTGTCTGGCCCTCTGGCGTGGGGCCGTTGTCGTAGTTGTCCGTCCCTGAAAAACGGGACAGTTGTCATTGGAGCGCTGGATGCTCCCATTGGCGTTCATGGTGATGATGAACCGTATTGATCAGTAAATTATTTTTTAAGGAGGGCTTTTATGTTTTAGTAGTTGTTAGACCCGTAGCCGCAGGATGATTGTTGTCCAGCCCTCTGGCGTGGGGCTGTTGTCATTGTTGTCCGTCCTTGAAAAAAGGGACTGTTGACATTGTGGCGCTGGATGCTCCCATTGAGATATGTTGATATCATTTTCTGAATTGGTGGTATTCCCGCCTTTATGAATCGCCATGGGCTTTAGCCCGTGGATAATTGATGGTCTATATTATGAATTTTGGCCGCATAAAGGTATGGCGCCATAGTACTTTCCGCCAAAACTAGTTGAGGTTTGGTTATGTGTTCAACCATTACGTTATCCAATATTGCGTACGTTGCTCAAGGGTGGAGAACTATGACTAAAGCTTCTTTCTCGAGGCTTTACAACGAGATGTTCCGGAAAGAGAACATAAAATGCATCCTATTATCCTCCCCTTCTGTTGCTGAAGTGGGGACAACAATGACAATCCCGAAAGCTTTCGGGAACAACGGCCCCCGCGATAGCGAGGCCTGACAACATTTAAACCTTTAACTTCGGCTCCCAACCCTTCTCATATTCCCTGCTCCACAGCGCCATGGCTTTTTTGTTGTTTTTGATATGGCCGTTCTTTGGGTCGCATTCAAAATTCTCTTTTACTCTGGATGAAATATTAGCAAGATGGCACAGAAGTGAACTTTTGGCTCCCTCATCGATAGGGGAATTCTGCTCTGCTTTGCCTCGGATCGCTTCAAAGAAATTGAAAACATGGGAAGTGCTCATGTCACCTCCACCTCCAAGACCGGTGCCGCCTTCTACATTGGCAGATTTTACTTCTTTTATTTTTTTGCCAGTCCTGTCAAACAATTTGTAATGACCTCTATCTACGAAAACAGATCCCTCAGTACCATATATGACAGTCCCTCGATCTCCTCCATAGGTTTTGTAATTGTTTCTGCTTTTGCCGTCCCACTCTATGGTCTTGTCCCCTTCAAATTTGAAAGTGGCCTTCATGGTATCATACATCGTCCAGCCATCATCCACAAAATGATACTTGCCGGAATCCACCATGACCTTGTTGGGGAAGTCGGTCTGCAGGGCCCATCTGGCTACATCCAGCTCATGGGTGGCATTGTTTCCCGTCTCAGCCGTGCCGTAATCCCAGCCGTACCAGTGCCAGTTGTAGTCCCAGGTATCATGTTCGTAGGCTTTACGGGGTGCCGGGCCTTGCCAAAGTTCCCAGTCAAGCCCTTCAGGTGGTGCTGCCTTTTTAGGAATTGGGGTTTCCCCTCTCGCATTTGTATAAAAAGCAGTGGCCATGTATGGATTGCCGATGATGCCGTTATGGATATCCTTGATGATCTCTATGGTATGGTCAGAGGAGCGTTGCTGGTTTCCCATCTGGACCACTTTGCCATATTTTTTTTGATAGGCCACTAAAAGTTCGCCTTCTTTGGGATTGTGGCTGCAGGGTTTTTCTACATAGACATGCTTGCCTGCCTCCAGTGCCAGCCAGGTTCCGGGTGCATGCCAGTGATCCGGAGTGGCATTGATGATGGCATCCGTTTCCTTATCTTCGATTACCTTAAAAAAGGAATTTTCCTGTTTGGGATTATAATCGATGTGCTTGGCAAAATTGGCCGCCGCTTTCTCCCTTTGGGATTTCATCACATCGCAAAGATAGAGCAGATTCACATTACTCTCCTTTAATTTGATAGGATCATAGAATGCGCCCAATCTCCGACCAAGACCTATAATGGCCACATTCAGCCTGTCATTTGCCCCTAATATTTTTCCGTAGCTCTTAGCGGAAAAGCCCAGCGCTCCCATAGAGGAAATACCCGCAGTGGCCAAAGCTGATTTTATGATAAATTCCCTTCTCGAATTCAATTTGTTCATGGGTTTATTGTTAGTGTTTATATTTTTTGTACGAAGTACAAAGTACAAAGTACCAGGTACCAAGTATTAAGATGATAGTATCAAGAAGATAGTAAACAAGATCCAAGATCCAAGTATCAAGATGATAGTATCAAGGTCTAAGCATTAAAATGATTCTTGTCACATCCTTATATTCCTTGACACTTTTTTCACTTCACTTATCGTTATTTATACCTGTTGATAGATTGGAATCTCACTTTTCTTTTGCACCATTTTAATATTCCGTACCTACGGCACGGCATGAAGCTATATTATAACCTTCTACCAGCATTCCGTACCTATGGCACGGTCTCTTTTGTCTTCGGTCTTCCATCCTTTTTTTCTTCTTATTTTTCACTACTTACTTCTTACTTCATTTTCATCTGACATCTGACATCTGACATCCGACATCCCACATCCTACAATTCCCTTATCTTAATATTTTTAAACCTCACCTCGTCTCCGTGGTCCTGAAGTAGAATATGCCCTTCTTCGGCTTCACCGAACCGGTCCCACTGGGCGTATTTACTGTTGGCTACGTTTTCTCTGAATGCTTCGGATCCACGCTCATATTCCAGGACTTTCAGCCCGTTGAGGAAATGCTCCACTTTATGGTCGGGATGCACGATGATTCGGCCTTTGTTCCATTCTCCCATAGGTCTTACGAATCTGTTGGATTTCTCTGCTGTGATAAGATCATATAAAGAAGCTAAGGTTCTGTTTCCATCTCTTCCCCCCTTGGCATCAGGGTGCCTTTCATCATCAAGAATCTGGTATTCCAAACCTATGGCAGATCCCTCGTTCCCTTCAGAAAGCGTCACAAAATATTTCACCCCGCTGTTGGCACCTTCAGTCATTTTAAAATCAAACGACAGATCAAAAGCACTGAATTTTTCCTTGGTCACGATATCCCCAAAGTTGGTAGACTCTCCACCATCAGCACCTTCTATCCATAGAATTCCATCTTCTACGTGCCAACCTTCATCCGGAAAAGTTTCTTTGTAAGCACCTTTCCATCCTTCGGAAGATTTGCCATCAAACAGCAATCTCCAGCCCTTTTCTTTTTCATAGTCGGTCAGCTCATTTTTCAGCGTGTTGACCACAAAAACATCTCCTTCAAAAGGTTTCGGAGTTAGGTTTTCAGTTTGGATGCGTACATTTCTGAAATAGCTTTTCTTGCCTTCATCTTCAGGATTATTGATGCTGTGCACCTGTAGTCCGATAAATCCATGGCTGTCCACATCATCTACCACATAGGCTACTTCCTGGCCGTTAATCCAGGATTTGATGGTGTTGCCGATGGCCTCTATTCTATAGGTGTTCCATTCACCCATTTTAAAAGCGTCCTTAGCATCAGGATTCAGGTCGAGTGGATAGAGCCAACCTCTCCGGGCTTCATCATAAAGACCACCTGACCATGCCCTATCGGTAGGATCGGCTTCTATCTGATAGCCGTAGACCAGTCCATTGTTGTTTCTGGCATTGGGATCAAACTGGCCCCGGGCCATAATCCCAGAATTGCTGCTGAGGTCTTCGATTTTTAGGTCCAGCTCAAGGATAAAATCTCCGTATTCCTGTTCGCTGATAAGGAAAGTATTAGGTGTATTGGCTTTGGCGTATCCGATAATGACACCGTCCTCTACTTTAAATTCGGCTTCCCCCATTACGGTTTTCCAGCCATCAAGGGATTGGCCATCAAACATGGGAGTCCATCCTTCATCCTGTGATTGCTCTGCCGGTGCACAGGAGTAATAGAGTGCTGAGCAAGCGCATACCAATGACAATAATCTGTTTATTTTCATGATCAAATCTTATTTTGGTCTATTGAGAAGCTTATATTCAAGAATTAGAGGCTTATTTTCAAGTGTGTAAGAAGGTTTATTTACGGAAACGTTTGCGCATTTCAAATTATTTTTTTACTTAGATAAAGGATAACACTGTCACTCAAGCTCTATATTTGATTTACAAATTATTACTTTAAGGGAACTCTATTATCAATATACAAGCTTATTTATTAAAAAATACAGGAGTGGTAGATTTAAACGTTCAAAGATTATTGATATTAGTGAGGCACATAGAGAGAAATCCTATATATGGCGGAATCGATTAAACTGAATGATTGAGTCATTAATTGACGTTTACCTGGCATCTCCTATGGGAGGTAATGGGGTCAACAGGGAAGACCGAAAACATTAGAAAATTAAGATAGCGTTTTGAAAAGAAGAAATTTTATAAGAACTGGAAGTTTACTGGCGGGTTCTGCCCTTACGATACCTATTACCGGACTTGGATCAATTTTCGGAGACAAAGTATATAAAGTAGGTATATTGGGCTATGGTGACCGGGGATCCGGCCTGCATAATATACTTAATCAATTGCCGGAAAAGTTTCAGGTAACCGCTGTGTGTGATGTATTGGATTTCAGGCTGGACTATGCCAAGAAGATATGGTCCGGTAAAAAGATAAATTACTACAGTGACTATCGCAAGATGCTGGAGGAGAAAGATCTGGACATAGTAGTGGTTTCCACGCCGCTGAATGGACATTTCGAACAGGGAAAAGCCACCATCGAAGCCGGAAAACACTTATATATAGAAAAAACCATGACCTTCACTACGGATCAGGCGGTGCAGTTGGTCGATATTGCGAAAAGACACCCAAAGCAGGTAGTCCAGGTAGGCCATCAGTACAGATATTCTCCCCTTTACTTTAAAGTGAAGGAAATGATCAATAATGGCTATCTGGGTAAAGTGACCCAAGTGGATGCACGCTGGGACCGTAACCATAACTGGAGGAGAGCAGTACATTCCCCTGAACTGGAGCGCCTGATCAACTGGAGGATGTACAGGGAATATTCAGGAGGGCTGGCTGCGGAACTGCTTAGCCACCAGATGGATTTTATTCACTGGGCGTTTGACTGTGTGCCGAGTACTGTGTACGGCACCGGAGGTATAGACCATTTTAAAGACGGGCGTGAAACATTTGACAATATACAGGTAAGCCTACGCTATGCCGATGAAGGGATGATAGGCAGCTTTGGAGCCACCTGTTCTAATAAGCATGAAGGCTATCACTTCAAGATCAAAGGGACCAAAGGTATGGTGTCCCTCCTTATGGATGAAGGAATTTTTTATCCCGAAGAAGAAAC
>DATHVH010000404.1:0-3907 GCA_035461405.1 Anditalea sp. | reverse complement strand
TACGGGGAGCCGGGCCTTTATCCCGGCTGATGCTCCTATGCATCTTCCAGGCGTATTCACGATGCGGAACAAAAAGAATGCAGATGACCTGGTAGAATATTTGGGTGGTCAGGGTCATGTTCTGATCGTAGGCGGGGGACTGTTAGGGTTGGAGCTGGCAGCTTCTCTTAGAGAGATATCCATTAAAGTTACCATAGTCCAGCTGGCATCCAGACTGATGGAGAGACAGCTCGATCAGACCGCCAGTTCGCTATTGCGGGAAAAGATAGAAGAAATGGGAGTAACCCTTTTTCTCAACAATCAGGTAGACAGGCTTGAACCTTACCTGGGTGAGAACAGAATTAAGGCCAATCTGAAAAGTGGTGCTTCCGTGGACTGTAATGCCGTGGTATATGCCATTGGTACCAGACCCAATATTGAGTTGGCAAAATCAGCCGGTATTTCCTGCGGCTTTGGAGTAAAGGTAAATGATTACCTACAAACCAGCGATCCAAATATATATGCCATGGGAGAAATAGCAGAGCACCGGCAGAAATTAAATGGTATCACCGCAGCAGCCGAACATCAGGCGGATGTGGCAGCAAGATATATTAATGGTGATCTTTTGAGCATATATCAGGGCTCAGTTCTTA
This sequence comes from Anditalea sp., assembly GCA_035461405.1. GTDB lineage: Bacteria > Bacteroidota > Bacteroidia > Cytophagales > Cyclobacteriaceae > Anditalea. Next base: position 3,275 of record DATHVH010000404.1, on the reverse strand, counting down.
TGAATATCCTGAAATTTGCTGACCTTGATCTCTGCTCTGTAGGCATGCCAGAGATTCCTGTAAATTCCACTGGATACGAGGAAATCCTTCTGATAGATACTGCTCAGACCTATTATAAGAAATGCATAGTGTATCATGACAGATTGGTCGGGGCTATCCTGATGGGGGACAAAGCCGAGTTTGCGGAATTCAAAAGTTTGATAGAAGAAAAGACCGAGCTGTCCGAAAAACGGCAGGAACTTTTGAGAGGAAAATCTTCAAAGGAAGCCTTGATGGGTGATCTGGTCTGTTCCTGCGGAAATGTGGGATCCGGCAATCTGGAAAAGCAGATAGGTGCGGGATGTGAAGATTTCAGACAGCTATGCCAGCAAACAGGCGCCGGACTGGGATGTGGAAGCTGCAAGCCGGAAATCAAGCATATTTTAAACCGAATGACTAAATTGCAAGTAACTTAACTGCCATGACCAAAACAGCCATAAAACCCAGCCCAAGCCATATAAAAAAATCCGATCTTGTAAGGGTTTTTGTGAAAGGGGGGATCATTTCACCGGGAGATTTTCAGAAGATCATACATACAGCCAATGAATTGGGCACGTCCTACATTCATTTAGGATCTAGGCAGGATATACTGTTCCCTTTGAAAAATAAAAACCTGCAGGTATTGGAGGATACGTTCGAATCGATACAGACAGCCTTTGATACAGACGGGGAGGAGTTTCATAATATAGTGTCCTCATATACTGCACTTGATGTGATGCCTACTACGCACTGGCTGGCTTCCCATATCTACCACTATATATTGGATACCTTTGATTATAAACCAAAGCTGAAGATCAACATCACTGATCCGGTCCAGAGCCTGGTTCCCCTATTTACCGGTAATATTAATTTCGTTGCCTCTACCCATGATAATTTTTGGTATTTATATCTAAGGTTTTCAGAAATAGATAAGAAACCCTGGTGCGCCCCTGAACTTATCTTTGGTTATGACTTGGCTAAACTGGCCAAAGCTATAGAAGACTTGAAACCCCTTGAAGAAAGTTATACCTATTCGGAAATATATAAAAAAGCCACTGAAGAACTGACGCTAAATACCCAACCCCTTACTCAGGAACTGACCTATCCCGAAGGGCACACTCCATACTATGAGGGGATGAACCGGATAGCGGGCGGAAAATATTGGCTGGGGCTGTACTGGCGAAACAATAAGTTCAGCATAAACTTTTTAAAAGCCCTCTGCCAACTCTGCCTTGAAACCAATATCGGTAAACTTAGCATCACTCCATGGAAATCTCTCATCGTACGTGGTATTACAGAAAAGGACCGGATGAGCTGGGAAAAGCTCCTTGGAAAATATGGTATCAATATCCGTCACAGTTCCCTGGAACTGAATTGGCACTTACCTGTATTGGATGAAGAAGCGCTGGAGATTAAGAATTATCTGGTGAGGGCTTTGGACAAGCAGGATATCAGTACTTATGGGCTTTCCTTTTCAGTCAAAATCAGGCATATGGTGTTGTTTACTTCCATAGTCATCGAAAAAAATCCGGAAAGCGAAGATAAGAACCAGGATACTTTTAATATTCTTTATTCTAAGGATTTTTTGCCAAACCTGTCAGAGTATTTCTATTATGTGAAAGATGTGTCCTTAGAAACTATTCCCCCATTACTGATCGAGCTGAGTTACAAATATTACGACCAGCTGGATACCCATAAACAAGATGCCTCTGAACCTGTAGTCGGTTTCAAACCTGTACAACATAAAAAATATCAGTGCTCTAGCTGTATGACTATATATGATGAAAATATAGGAGATCCCTCATCAGATGTGGCACCAGGTACCTCATTCCAGAAATTACACAATTCGTATACCTGCCCCGTTTGCGAAAGTCCCAAGTCGGCTTATAGATTGATATAAATGCTTATTTTAAAAATTTATGTTCCAGGAATAAATTTTAATTTGGCAATATTTGGATCGTATAGAATGGGCCGGTAATTATAAATTTAACATTACATCAGCATCACATACGATCCTTTCAGGATCGGTCCAAAATTTATAATGTCTTTCTATAAACATACGATCCTTTCAGGATCGATCAACTAACCCATTCAAATCGGTTTCTATAACCAAATTTAGAAAGCTATTACCCTGCATTTAAAGCTATAATTGATGCTGAAGGCATCAAATGTTTAAATCAATAATTTTTAGATGGTATACGATACCGAAGGTGTAACAAATATGCGTAAGGGGGGTGAGGATCGAAATGGCATCAAATATCACATATGATCCTTTTTGGATCGGTTTACTAACCATTTCATATCGCTTTCTATAATCCCAAAAAAAAAAATACTACCCTGAATCTAAAGCAAAATTTGATGCTGAAGGCATCATATGTTTAAAGCAAAAATGTCCAGAAAGTCATTGACACTGTAGACTGGTAATTATAAATTTAACATTACATCAGCATCACATACGATCCTTTCAGGATCGGTCAAAAGTTTATAATGTCTTTCTATAAACATACGATCCTTTCAGGATCAGTCGCTAAAACATTCATATCGCTTACTATAACCACGAAAAAAAAATTACTACTCTGCATTTACAGCTTTAATTGATGCTGAAGGCATCAAATGTCTATAGCAATAATATATAGATAGTCTTCGACACTGAAGGTGTCGCACATCCGCGTTGGGGGAAGGATCGAATCTGCATCAAACACACAATTGTCCTTCTGGATCGGTGTATAGGTTTAAAGTTTTTACTATAAACATGTGAGCGATTCAGGATCGAACAATTACCCCTTTCAAATCTCTTTCTATAACCAAAATTGGAAAGCATCTACCCTGCATTTAAAGCTATAATTGATGCTGAAGGCATCAAATGTTTATAGCTATAAATTCCAGATAGTCTTCGACACTGAAGGTGTCGTACATCCACGTCGGGGTGAGGATGGGATCTAAAGCAGCTAAATTGTGATTTAAACATTCCTAAATAAGAGAAATCATCTGCAAAAGAAGAAGTTGGTCCATATAAACCTTAAATTGCATCCATTATATAAACCATCTAAAGATATAGCATGACCAATAATGACGTTCTTCGAAGCCTAAGATATACATTTGATTTTAGCGATGCCCAAATGATTGACCTCTTTGCCCAGGCAGATCATACCGTCAGCAGATCTGAAGTGAGCAATTGGCTGAAAAGAGACGAAGATCCGGATTTCCAGGAAATGAATGACCGGGAGCTTGCTATTTTCCTAAATGGGCTTATCAAC
>DATHVH010000403.1:0-14599 GCA_035461405.1 Anditalea sp. | reverse complement strand
CCCTTCTTCTCTGCTATCTTAAGCAATTTTAAAAACAGCTGAGCTGTAAGGAATGCATCACCGGCCGCTGTGTGTCTATCATCTACCTCAATCCCATACCTGGTACAGAGCTGATCTAGGCTATATTCCCCTCTAGCAAGCTGTGTATCGAAATTGGGCCCTTTTTCTAGCCGAATTGCAAGATCCAAAGTATCTATAATTGGATTTTGAATATTTCTTAGGCCAAATGGTTTCATAGCTTTTTCGATCATAGCGAGATCAAAACCTATATGATGACCTACTATGATGTCTGTCCCGATATAAGAAAGAACTTTTTCTGCAAAATTGGGTAAAGATGTAAAATCTCCTTTGGGAATGATTCCATGAACTTTAATGGCATCGTTTTTCAGAGCCTGGGCCTTGAGGTACATTTCCTGAGCCGTTTGGATTTGAATGGTATATCCTTTAAGTTTCACCGCACCAAATGATAAAATATAATCTTCTTTGGGATTAAGACCGGTAGTTTCAGTATCCAATACTATAAACTGTAATCTATCCACCGTCCTCATAGCCGGTATATGATGCTGATCCAAGGATTCATACTTTAGCACAAAAGGTGCTTTAGGAATATTTTTACGCGTAAAAAAGTCTAGCCATCCCATAGTACTAACCAAAATAATCCAGCTGAAATCGGGTACGGATGAGTTTGTGTAAATCGTTTATAGGTTCAAACGCATTTCGAAGCAGCTGACGCTGAATTTTGCCCAATGACTTTGGAACAATAAATCTCCCAGAATTAGATGATCGCAATCCCTCCAGTGCCCGCATTCTCATTAATATCTCATACGCTTCACCAGCTTCCTTAAATAGTTGGCCGTTTTGTGGTTCTAATTCTGCCAATTTTTCAAATCTTTTAAAAGTATTATTTACGCCAACTATACGGTGACTTAAAATTAGAAGTCTTGAAATATCCACTAATGGCATCATGGCTCTCATTTTGATATCAAATTTGTCCCGATGTTCCCCTGATTTTTCTACGACGAAATCTCTGAAAAAACCCAAAGGGGCAGGGTTCATATAAGCATTTTTAGCAAGAAAATTTAAGAAAATCTGTTTTCCTGCAATTTCTTCATAGATATGTTGGATCATTTCCTCTGCAAAAAAAGCTGGCCCATATACTCTTCTGAAATCAAAGAATATGGAGGCAGAGAGCAATGATTCCGAATCAGGATTTGTAATCCAAGTAGTAAAATATTTTTTCCATCGGGATAGAGGTTGACACCATTTAGGATTGCTGGCCATCATATCCGCAGGACAGGGATGAAAGCCACAGGCCAAAAGAATCTCTATAACCTCTTGTCCTACCAGTAAGAAATATTCCTGTACCTTTGGGAGATCATCCGGTATTACATCTTCAAAAACTATAGCATTATCAAGATCGGTCCTCAACAACTGTTCTTCCCTTCCTTCACTTCCAAGGGATAGAAAGCTAAATTTTAACTTGCTTTCTTTTGGATAATCGTTTTCCCATTTTTTTACTGCTATTGCCACTGCCCTGTTAATCAATATATCATTGATTTCAGACATTATTTTAGCAATGAAATCAATTGAAATCTCATTTTCTAGATAATACTGTAAGAGTTTGTCAGATCGGTCTCTCAAGTCCGCCATTTCTTTAATATCCCAAGTATTTAAAATGGCATTAATGATCACCGCTGGACTATTGCCCTGGGATAATAGGATATCATGATCGGATAATAAACCCATCACTGGGCTTTGATCAGTGCCATCTTCGGTAAAGATCAGATGGTGAAGCCTGTTTTTGATCATGGTCAGATAAAGATTGGCAAATGAATCGTCTTTACTTTTTGTCAATACGGGACTTGTCATGATCATTTCCACAGGCGTAGTATAATCTCTGTTCTGGGCAATTAATTTATTACGGAGGTCTTTATCTGTGATAATTCCTAGAGGGTATTGGTTATCACTTACTATAACTATAGAGCCAACGCCTCTATCTGCCATTTTTTTAACTGCCGTATGTATAGGTTCGCCTAATGGAGCGGTCAGGACATCTTTACTATAGTTTAAATTAGACTGTCCTGTAAATATCATCAATCCATCCTCTTTAGATGGAGGCGCTAAAAGTTGCCTTGCATTTTTTGATTGGGACAGTTCAGAGCGGACCACCACTTGACCAGAGGCAAAACCCGCAGCAAAGTATAGACTGACCCTACTGTTTTCCTGAAGTATTTTTTCAAAGACAGCTACCGGAATAGCATATATTAAAGTATCCTCCTGAGCTTGTGCATTTAAGATATAGGGTCTTTTACCTAGAAGTGCCAATACACCGAAAACATCTCCCTCATCACAGATTTCTCTGATTTTAGGTTCTTCTTCCTGGTTTTCAGTAAGCTTGACAGATCCTTCTTTTATTACAAAAAAAAAGTTTTGGGCAGGATCACCCTGCCCAAATACTTTTTCCCCCTGCCCATAATATCTTACTTCCACTGCAGTGGATACAAGATCCAAAGAATTATCATCCAAAAAAGTAAATGGAGGATATCTGCGAAGGAATTCTTTAACTCTATTAACAATTACATTGGACATATTTTAGCAAGATAGAAATTATTGTCTTCCATCAATGATTTCTTCCACCACTTCTGGATCCAGTAATGTGGAAGTGTCTCCCATACTATCTAAATTACCTTCTGCCACTTTACGAAGAATTCTCCTCATGATCTTACCTGATCTAGTTTTAGGAAGTCCGGACACTATCTGTATTTTATCCGGTTTTGCTATTGGACCAATAATTTTGGTCACTGTATCTTTTATCTCATTGATTAAGTTTGCTTCCGTTCTGTTGGTCATATCACAGATCACATAGGCATATATTCCCTGGCCTTTCAATTCATGAGGATATCCTACCACTGCAGATTCAAGGACAAGAGGATGCTCATTGATCGCATTTTCGACCTCGGCTGTACCGAATCTATGTCCGGATACATTAATTACATCATCTACTCTACCCAGGATTCTATAATATCCGTCATGATCTCTTTTCACACCATCTCCAGTAAAATACATTCCTTTATAGGTAGAAAAATAAGTCTGCTTACAGCGATCATGATCCCCGTAGGTGGTTCTGATCATTCCAGGCCAAGGGAAACAGATACAGAGGTTTCCCTCCACTGAATTACCCACCATTTTGTTTCCATCCGCATCCATGATACACAGTTGAATTCCTGGAAGGGGTAGCGTGGCATAGGCAGGCTTGGTAGGAGTGATGCCGGCAAGAGGTGAGATCATGATCCCACCTGTTTCTGTTTGCCACCAGGTATCAACTATTGGACATCTGCTTTTTCCGATATGAGTGTGGTACCAGTGCCATGCTTCTTCGTTAATAGGCTCTCCCACAGATCCTAGAACTTTTAGCGAACTCAGATCATACTGCTGTATAGGCTCTGTACCAAAGGCCTGTAAGGCCCTGATGGCTGTTGGTGCTGTATAAAATTGGTTTACTTTATATTTATCTATTACTGCCCAAAATCTTCCCGCATCAGGATAAGTAGGTACTCCTTCATACATCACTGTAGTACCCCCAGCTAGCAGCGGTCCATATACAATATAAGAATGACCCGTAACCCAACCTATATCAGCTGTACACCAGAATACATCACCCTGAGAATATTGGAAGACATTTTCAAAGGTATATTTAGTATAAATCATATACCCCCCTGTAGTGTGCACCACTCCTTTAGGCTTGCCCGTAGATCCAGAAGTATATAGAATAAACAGCATATCTTCACTGTCCATTTCTTCGGCCGTATTGGTATCTTCCTGCCCCTCGATTACCTCATGCCACCAGTGGTCTCTTCCATCTACCATTTCGACTTCCTGCTCTGTTCTCTTTACCACGATCACAGATTCTACAGAACATCTTTCTAAGGCTTCATCCACGATTGCTTTCACAGGGATTTTTTTGGTACCTCTGTAGTTGCCATCAGATGTAAGAATGGCTTTGGCCCCGCAGTCATTTACCCTATCTGAAAGGGCAGTGGAACTGAACCCTGCAAATACCACTGAGTGTATGGCGCCTATGCGTGCACAGGCTAGCATGGCCACAGCAGCTTCAGGTATCATGGGCATATAAATGATTACTTTATCACCTTTGCCGATTCCTTTTGCTTTTAAAGCATTGGAAAAACGGCAAACTTCATGATAAAGCTCCTTATAGGTAATAGTCCTCCCTTCTTCATTGGGATCATTCGGCTCCCAAATGATAGCAGGCCTATCACCTATGGTGTATAGATGTCTCTCTAGAATATTTTCGGTAATGTTCAATTTAGCATTTACAAACCACTTGATATCAGGACTCTCAAAATCCCATTCCAAGACACTGTCCCACCGTTTTTTCCAATGAAACGAATCTGCTATCCTTGCCCAAAATTTTTCTGGTTCGGTGACCGATTTTTGATATTCGTGGAAGTAACCGCTCAGGGTATGTATTCTATTGCTCATGGCAGATATATTTTAGGTGTTGTTAATAGATTTTACATTAATAATAATTTGATCTGGCTTACCAGTTCTTTATTGGAAAAAGGTTTGGTCAGGTACAAGTCAGCACCTAATGCCTCTCCCTTTTCTTTATCACTTTGTTTAGTTTTAGCAGTTAAAAAAACTACCTTAACCTCTTTGTGGACAGTTTTGATGTGTTTGCAAACCTCATAACCGTCTACCTTTGGCATCATAATATCCAAGATCACCAGTGCAGGGATATTTTCTTCTATGATCCCCATTGCTTCCTCCCCATCCCTGGCTATATATACCTTATATCCCTCTTTTTTAAAAAGATATTCCAAGGACAAAAGGATATTGGGTTCATCATCAACGATCAGTATTTTATTCATAATGGCTGTTGGCTTTGTCTGCCTCTGATATATTTATTTTTATAGGCAAAGTGAAATAAAAAGCTGTATTGTTTCCTTCTCTTTCCACATTAATTTTTCCTCCATGGTATTCTATAATTTTTTTAGAAATAGCCAGCCCAAGTCCACTTCCCACCGGCTTTTTTTGAGTTTGATTCTTGGCCTGGAAAAATTTATCAAACAAATATGGCTTTTCTTCATCAGGTACACCTGGACCATCATCTATTACTTTTATGACTGCAGACCCTTCCTCTTGGTAAGCCAGAAGTTCTACTTTAGTGCTAGCAAATTTCAATGCATTTGATAGCAAGTTTAAAACTACTTGCTTAATCCTGTCCTCATCCAGTTCCAGTTCGATATCAGGTAAATCCATTTTGATGGTAAAGACTATTCCTTTTTCTTTAAAAAGCTGATCTACACTTTCTGCTGCCTGTAATATGATAATGCGCAGGTCTGTACTTAGCAAATTAAGTTTTTGCTTACCTGAGTCAAACTTTTCTATATCCAACACCTGATCTATCAGTCTGTTCATTCTTTGAGTTTCTTTGATGATGATTTCAAGAAACTTTTTCTTATCCTCCTCTGGTAAATCTTCATCAAGTAGTATCTCAGAAAATGCCCTTATAGAAGTGATCGGAGTTTTCATTTCATGGGTTACTGTGGATATAAATTCATCTTTCAGCTGGTCATTGAGAAGGAGTTTTTCATTCATTTTTAGAAGCTTATCTGATGCTTTTTTAAGCTCCAATGTTTTTATTCTCAGCTTTTCATTTAACGATTTTAATTCTTGGGTTTCTTTCAATATGCCTAGAACCTCGTCCATACTGATCTCCTCCTCTTTTACTACAGATGCTACCATTATCCTGGCAGATGCTGACCCTATGATACCTGACAGTAATCGTTCAGAATAATTTACTATTTCTGCATCAGCATATACAGAAGCATCCAGGTTTTTCCCCCTTAGCTGGGAAAATTCTGATAGGACAGATTTGGTCCTTGCCCCTCCCAGAAAATTATTCAAAAGCGATTCAAGATCTGGTAGATATGCTTGGCCTTTCCATACAATAGAACTGTCTGTAATAGTGCTGTACTTGAAAATGTCAACGAATATAACTGCCTGATTATGTTCCTTAGAACTTTGTTCTGTGAGCAATGATACAGATGCATATATCATTAAGTTAAGGAATAGACTGAAAAATAAACCATGGGTGACAAACTCCATCTCTTCAAAGCCGAACAGGGAATATGGCTTTAAGAAACTAATTCCAAATGGTCCTTCCGTCATAATATTTTCTGGAAAATATCCACTGGTTACCATGGTTGGTATTACTAGAGTGTAAAACCAAACAATAAAACCTGCTGCTATTCCCAATACGGCTCCCATTCTATTCCCCTTTTTCCAATATATGCCTCCTACGATAGCAGGAGTAAACTGGGCTATGGCTACAAATGAAATTAGGCCTATCGAGACTAAAGTAAATCTAGAAGCCACTTCCCTATAATAGAGGTAGGCAAAAAATATGATACTAAAGATGGCAACGCGTCGTGTCCAGATCAATATACTGCTTAATCTATGCTGATATTTTTTTTGGAAATCTTCATTTATCAGCAATAAGGGCATGACCAAGTTATTACTTACCATAATACTTAACGCCACTGATGATACGATGATCATACTCGTAGCTGCAGAAAATCCGCCTAAATATACTAGAAGTGCTAACCATTCTTGTCCTAAGGAAATCGGAAGTGCCAATACAAAGGTATCTGCATCTACAGTTCCTGTAGGAAAATGGATAAGACCTCCCAGTGCTATGGGAAGTACGAAAACATTGATCAAAAGAAGGTAAAGTGGGAAAAGCCACATAGCCGTATCCAGGTGTTTTTCATTGGTGTTTTCTATGACTCCCATTTGAAACTGGCGAGGCAGAAATAGAATAGCCATCATAGACAGCACACTCATCCAAAACCACTCTGAAGCCCCATTATCAGCATTTAGAATTAATAATCTTTCTAAATCATTTATAACAGACTGAGCAAAAATATCAGTAAACCCATCGAAAACGAAATAACTTACAAAAACCCCCACTGTAAGGAAAGCCAATAATTTGAATATCGATTCGAAAGCTATGGCCATAACCAGACCTTCATGTTGGGCTGTAGCTTCGATTTTTCTGGTACCAAATAAAATCGTAAATATTGCTAGCCCCAGGGCCAGATAGAATGCCGTATCCTGATAAAAGGGTGCTGCTATCAAATGCTGATCATTCTCCACTAATCGAAGTATATCAAAAGAAGTAGCTACTGCTTTAATTTGAATAGAAATATAAGGTACTATTCCCAAGAGACAGAATATAGTCACTATTCCGCCCAGAGTGATATTTTTGCCATATCTGCTAGATATAAAATCGGCAATGGAAGATATCTGCTGCACCTTACATATTCTGATAATTTTACGCATCACTATCCACCATAGTGGCGCTAACAAACTGGGGCCTATATAAATGGTCAGAAATTCAAGTCCATTGGTTGCCGCCCTACCCACCGAACCATAATAAGTCCATGCAGTACAGTATACAGCAAGTGATAATGCATAAATGTATGGGTTGTTTGAAAAGTGGTTTCCCTTAGCAGATGCTTTTTCTGAAAACCATGCTATAGCAAACAGCAGAGCTAGATAGCCAAATGTAAACGATATGATGACGCTGCTGCTAAGCATCTTTTTCTCTTTTAGTCTTTCTGATAATCAAATAGGTGAGACCAATCAATAGTAGCCAAATCCCAAAAACCATAACATATAATACCGGTATGCCAAACCAAAACTGGGGAATATTATATATAGCTAGCACAGGATAATTCATTAAGAACATCCCTATTAAAAATGCTACCCATAAATAATGATTCTTTAAAGTCGGTTTCATATTAATATGGTTACTAAATGAAGATAATCCATTTAGATGTTGGAAAAAAGGGAAGCTCCGACAATCTATTGTCGGAGTTCCTTTTCTATCTATTCTAGAATAATCAATGCACCGCTACAGGTTTTTTTGCTCCGCGTGGCACTCTTATATCCTGTATGATATCTTGTACATGCTGTGGAGGTGCAGGTGTAAATTTGGATACTATAAAACATGCTATAAAATTGATCAACATCCCTATAGAACCGATGCCTTCTGGTGATATTCCAAACATCCATTTATCAGGAGAAACGGCTTCTGGTGATAAGCCGAAAAGATTTTGGCCGAATTTGAAGTATATAATATAGCCCAAAGTGAAGATCAAACCTGAAAGCATTCCAGCGATGGCTCCCTCCTTATTCATTCTCGTGGAGAAGATTCCCATGATGATTACTGGGAAGAAAGATGCAGCTGCCAGCCCAAATGCAAAGGCCACCACTTCAGCCACAAAACCTGGAGGATTTACCCCAAAATATCCTGCTATACCCACAGCCACAGCTGCAGAAGCTCTTGCTATTCTGAGTTCAGTTTTTTCAGTCATACTTGGCTTGAAGGTTCTGAATAAATCCCTTGACACTGAGGTAGATATTACCAAGAGTAAGCCTGCCGCTGTCGAAAGCGCTGCCGCCATACCCCCGGCAGCAACTAAACCTACTACCCAGTTGGGAAGTCTGGCTATTTCTGGGGCGGCAAGAACCATGATATCTTTATCTATATTCAATTCATTGGTATCTCTATAGGGCGTATACTGTACCAATCCATCCCCGTCTATATCATTGATAGTGATAAGATTTGTCTTTTGCCAGTTGCCTACCCACTCTGGAAGCTGTTCTACTGGCTGGCCAGCCACTGTATCTATGGCATTATATATTCCAAATGCAGCCACAGCTGGTGCAGTAGTATAAAGAATGGATATGAATATCAGCGCATAGCCTGCAGATAACCTGGCATCTTTTACTCTAGGAACAGTGAAGAATCTAACGATTACATGGGGAAGGCCAGCAGTACCTACCATAAGTGCCAGTGTAATCGCAAAGATGTCAATCATATCTTTCCTGCCAGAGGTATATTCATCAAATCCCATTTCGCCCAATACACCATCCAGTTTGTCCAGAAGATATTGTCCATCTTCTACTGTTCCGCCAAGGCCCAGTTGGGGAATTGGGTTACCTGTCAATTGAATGGATACAAATATTGCCGGCACCATAAAGGCGAAGATCAAAACACAATATTGGGCCACCTGGGTATAGGTAATTCCCTTCATACCTCCTAATACCGCATAAAAGAAAACTATCGCCATACCTATCAATACTCCGGTATTGATGTCCACTTCCAGATATCGGGAAAATACAATCCCTACACCTCTCATCTGACCTGCTACATAGGTAAAGGATATAAATAAAGCACAAAAGACCGCCACTACCCTTGCCTTATTTGAATAATATCTGTCTCCCACAAAATCCGGTACTGTAAACTTCCCAAATTTTCTGAGATAAGGGGCTAGTAGCATAGCCAATAAAACATATCCTCCGGTCCATCCCATTAGATAGACAGACCCATCATAGCCCGAAAAGGCTATAATACCGGCCATAGAGATAAAAGAGGCAGCTGACATCCAGTCTGCTGCGGTCGCCATCCCATTGGCCAGAGGGGATACGCCACCTCCTGCTGTATAAAATTCGGAAGTAGAGCCGGCTCGGGTGTAAATAGCGATTCCTATATAAAGAGCAAAAGATAAACCTACGAGAATATAGGTCCAGGTTAATATTTCCATGATTTTTTTAGGTCTAAGGTTTGTATTTATTCTTCGTTGACGTCAAATTCTTTGTCCAGCTGGTTCATTTTGTATACATATACAAAAATCAAGATCACAAAGGTGAAAATAGACCCCTGCTGGGCAAACCAGAAACCGAGTTTGAAGCCACCTAGCCGGATTACATTTAGTTGTTCTACCAGCAGTATCCCGAATCCAAAAGAAACCAGAAACCATATGGCCATTAAAGAGAGGACTATCTTGATGTTTCTTCTCCAATAGTCCTTCATGCGTGCTTTGTGCGTATCCATACTTGTATGTTATTTAGGGTTGTTTTTTTATAAGAAAATGTGTGTTTGTAAAATAAATTCACCCGCAGATCCCGATCTCACAAATTGTTCGAAGAGGGGTCTTTGGCTGTACTGTAAAGTAATCTTTGAATGATGTCCGTTGATATAATAATTTAAGCCAAGGTCATATTGCCATGAACCTTCCTCGAAATATTCAAATTTTTTGTGGGTTAAGGCACCAAACGGCTGGAGCCTGCCCTTGTCTCCGAGTATGCTTTTAGGTAGTAGTAATCCGGATTGGGTATAGAAAATATTTCCTGTTCCGATAGTAGGCTGGGCATTTCCCGGTCCATTTTGGGTGGCCCCAGCGCCGAATCCTACGTTCATAATCCCAACATTCCTCATATAGTTTGGCCCAAAATCATAGTGGTAATATACCGCATAGGCGGTCAAGGCTGTTCCAGTAGCTCTATTCAATGGCATATCAAGAAAAGAATCTACACCAATCAATGAAATATTATGCTCTGAAATAGTGCCGTCAAAAGATTTTGATGTAGTTGCCCGGGGGTGATAATGCCAACCACTCCCAATATTAAAGACTTTTTTCGTTCCAAGATAGGTTCCAGTGAAAAAGGGAAGTTTATTGTTTTCCTTTTCTAATATCTGGTAGGCTATATATCCCTGCGTCGCCCAGTTATCATTGACAATATTTACTGCTATTGGTCGCTGGGTAGACTCATCATATCTACCACCTCCCCCTACAGCATATGGTTTATTTAAAGCTATCCTGTAATCTATTTTTCCTAATTGTCCTTTAGCATAAAATCCAAACTGTCTGGCAAACTGGTCCGTAAGTTCTATAGTAGGCCAGTTAAATATCGGTGCATCTACCGCCATAAAATTTAGGGTACTGTGACTGGTCATTCTAGAGATCCCATTCCAATAATGAAGTCCCATACCTATATATAGCTCATCGAAGATTTTATATTCTGTCCATATATCATGGAAAAAAAGTTGCGGCTTTTTTGCTGAGGAGCCACTTGCTGTCCCCAGGCCGGTCTCAGGATCTACATTTACCGGTATATTTCCAGGATTTCCGGTACTCCCTCCTCCAGGTACACCCCCATTAGTAAAAGTTTGGTTATTAATCCCCCAATGGGTAAGTATCAAAAATCGAGGGGAGATTTCAGCATATGCCAGAACTCTGGCCCGACGGATACCTATGTCGGAGGAAGTATTGCTGGGCACGCCATTTACCCCAAGTGTCCCTGGGTTATTTTCTATAACCCTTGCCCACATCTGGTTCCAGACTATAAATCGAATAAACTTTGAACCTTCATCATTGAGTTTCAATGTAAGTGGTTTGTAAGTATGGTCTACAAGATCCCCTGCCCGAAGTGATGGAATAGTATCTTGCGCAAAAAGTGGGTTTAGCAATAGGATCAACATTATGGAGATCGCTATCTTCAGTAGATTATTTTTCATTTTGGGTCTATTTGTTATTTGGTACAATTGAAATAACAAGCGTAACCCAAGGTGAAAACTTAAAAGAACAATTTAAAATTCAGTGTATACAAATGTAAAATTGATATAGTTTTTATTATTAATTTGTTCAGCGATGTTTAAATCGCTCCCATTTGATAATCATGAATTTATCCCCTAGTTCAGTGATAAGCATTCCAGCATCGGTAAGGTTTTCTTTTGATGCTATATATTTTGTTAGTTCACTGTGATTAAGGATTTTATATGTAGGGCGGTAGTCATAGTTTTGTGGGGCTTTGATTTTATATTTTTTGACCCAATTCATTACAGATACATGGCTTACTCCTAATATTCTTTCAATTTCTCGAAAAGAGATCCCTTCAATATATAGCTGTAAGGCTTTAACTACATAATATTTATCTATTTCTTTACCTATTTTATTGACAGAGAAGTAATACATGCATTTTTTACATTTGAACCGCTGCCGGCCTCCCACTACGCCGCTTTTAACTATATTTTCGCTGTCGCATTTTGGACAGATAGGTTTTTCCATATGAATTATTAGGTTAGATATACCAATTTAGCGAAACTATATTTATTTAGCAATGTTATTTTTAACTTGTATGAATTTTCATTTAATGCCAAATAATATAGTGTCTGTAACGGTATGTTACACCGTATTCATATAAAAAATAAATTATCACAAAATTGGAATTAGGATGTAGTCGTATGGTAATGTAAATTTAAGATTCAATGACTAATGCTTTTTCTTTTGTTTCCTTAACCTCAACTGCTATGTTTAAAAATAAGGTAATTTGGATTACAGGAGCCTCCTCCGGACTTGGAAAATATATGGCCTATGAATTTGCAAAAAGTGGTGCATGGGTGGCATTATCTGCTAGGAGAAAAGAGAAATTGGAAGAGATCAAAAAAGAAGTTGATCTACTTGGTGGAAGAGGTTTATGTGTTATATGCGATGTGATGGAGGAAGAGCAGATCAAAAATGCTGTGGACGAGATTGTTAAGCACTTTGGGAAAATTGATGTAGTGGTAGCCAATGCTGGCTATGGCGTAGTAGGAAGTATTGAGGAACTGGATGCCCATGCATGGGCAAGGCAGATGCAGGT
This sequence comes from Anditalea sp., assembly GCA_035461405.1. Lineage (GTDB taxonomy): Bacteria > Bacteroidota > Bacteroidia > Cytophagales > Cyclobacteriaceae > Anditalea. The sequence goes on along the minus strand of DATHVH010000403.1, from coordinate 2,086 downwards.
TAATGTTACAGGGTTGGCGCTCACTGCAAAATATGGACTTCCAGAGCTACGTAAAACAGGAGGGAGACTTGCTTTAATCGGAAGTGTAGCAGCATATCTACCTTCCCCCAAGACAGGAGCATATGGTGCGTCTAAAGCTGCAGTAAGGTCCATTGGACAAACGCTACAGGTAGAACTGAAAGGTTCTGGAGTGAGCTGTACTGTAATACACCCTGGGTTAGTAGAAAGTGATATTGCCAGAGTGGATAATGAGGGCACGCTTCACATAGACAGAGAAGATCCCAGACCGAAAAACCTAATGTGGCCTACAGATAAGGCAGCTAAAGTTATAGTAAAAGCCATTTATGATCGAAAAAGGGAATATGTATTTACTGGCCATGGAAAATTACTATCATTCCTGGGTCAGCATACTCCACTTCTCACGCGATTGCTTATCGGAAAAATCAAATAACAAAGTCTGATGCAGTAAATCCAAGTATACTGTAAATGAGAAAGATACAGTCATTGACAAATGGGTATCAATATTGTATATGAAAAGAATCTTAAATTCAGATTACAAGATATGATAAGCTCTGCGGATGTGAAAATTAAAAAAAAGCTATGAAAAATCTCATTTATGTAGTCACATTCTTATTACTTACTGGTTTATCCTTTACTGAAGTAATGGGGCAAAGTAGGGGAGGATATGGGATAAAAGCCGGCCTCAATTATAATTCTAACGGTAATTATTTTCGGGAAGCCGGCATGGTCTACGGAGATCCTCTAAATAATCTGGGTTTTCATGCAGGTGCTTTCGGCAAATTGAACTTGGGTCCAATCTACCTTAGACCTGAACTCGTTTATGGCGAGATGAGAACAGAACTGGATGGGAACAAATACCTCACCCAGCGGATGGATGCCCCACTTTTGGTTGGACTAAATCTGTTCGGATCATTGGTCAGCGTATTTGCCGGCCCTTCTTTTCATTATACTTTGAAGGATGACCTTATTAATTATAATCACAGCCCGGATGACAAAAGATTCAATGCAGGCTATCAGGCAGGCGTAGGGTTAAACCTTGGACGGATAGGATTGGACTTAAGATATGAAAGGGAATTCCGAGGCCAGTCCGTAAATTTTGAACGAGTGCTGTCAGGAGGTGAACTGAAGTATCAGCAACTGTTGCTTGGGCTTTCTATTAGGTTATAATAATAAACTCGCTGGGCTTTTTTCAAATTTTGATTATGTAACCGGGTAATCAATATAATTTTTTAACCATTAGTAAATTGCATTCGGCTTTTTTCAAACTAAAACAATTGGTAATAAGGAATAGTATAGCTATATTCATTTCTTATTTTCTACCTTTTTGCATGGGGAACAACCGTATTTGATATTATATATATTGATTACAAAGTACCCTAAGCAATCTAAACTAACTTATATGGAAAGTATATATATTGGTTTGCTTTATATTATTCTTGGCATATTAATCAAATTTTTTCCTAGTTTATTAGCAGGCTACGGCAGCCTTTCCCAGAAAGATAAGGAAAACGCCAAAAATAATGGTGTGTCGACCTTTGCGATGATTGTTTTCTGCATCATGGGTTTGATTTTGCTTACTGGACATTTTTTTATTGCACCATGGGTGGAGGAGCCTTCTTTCATCAGCAATCTGAATATTGCAGTGACTTTAGTCGGGACGGTGGTTATGATAGTTGGGGGGAATATAATGATAAATGTAAGACGGACTGATTAAATTTGATTAAAGAGGGGATAGCCCTATTACTATTCTTCCATCAATCGTTTTTGTTAGGCTAGCCCGATCTTCCTTAATCTTTCGTACCACAACCTAAGATAAAATTTAAATTTCGCGATTAGTGGACTGTGGGCCGTGAACGATTATCCGAAATTAAATAAAGCTCCCCCTTATTTACTGGAATGAATGCGGATAATCCTATTATCAATTTGCCTCCTCCATCTTTACCTTCATCTTCTTCAACTTTTCGATTTTCAATTTGGAAAGCAGCTTGTTGACTTTGCCTCTTTTCACTGAAACATAGGAAGCAAAATCCAATAAAGTAATATGACCGATATCGCCGCTGCTCAG
>DATHVH010000402.1:0-2734 GCA_035461405.1 Anditalea sp. | reverse complement strand
CCCCCTCGCAAAGACGGTTACTGGGTGACCTTCACCCTGAGCTTGCCGAAGGGTCTAACGAGGTGCAAGAATAGGGCTGAGTTGGGAGAAGGGAAGTTAGTTTTTAGATGGTTATATTTTCGCATCAGTGGGGGATTCTTCGCTCGCGCTCAGAATGACGGGATAAACGGAGTGGAGTGGAGAGGTCTCAATTCGGATTTGTGCATGATTAAGAGATTTCTCCGCTCGGCCAAATAAAGGCCTCGGTCGAAAAGACGCAGTATAGGCTCGGTTTTGGGGAATCCTTTTCCTCATTCCTTTTCCGTATGTTATTGCAAAAAATGTTAGTGACTCGCAATGACGGTTCTAAACAAAACTACCTGCCTAAATATCTTTTTAAAGTCACCTGAAATTGCAAGAGCATATCCATTGGAAGGAGTTTATGTTTAATCGTATTCCCATCTACATTAGAAGGTAATGCTGTGATAAGCGTTCCTTCTACTCCAATATCCCACATCCCTTCCAGATTAGTGCTGATACCAGCTCTGATCGGAACATAGGCAGCAATAGACTGATTATTCTCTTCTTCAAAAAAAATGGGATCTGTAGACTCCTCCCTAACCAAAGGAATCTGGTCGACCCTATTGGAATACAATGCTCCTAGGCCAACATCTGCATAATAATTAAATTCATATCCTACATATCCCGGAGGGGTTGGGTTAAAGAGGTAAACCGGCATGACATCCAGAAAAAACGCCTGGCCTGTAAAATGAACAGCCTGGTTTTCTAATGCAGATCTGTTTTCTTGCCGTAAACTATTCATTCCAAAATCACCACTATCCATAAGCTGCACTCCAGCAGTAGCCCTAATATCCAATTCATCCGAGATTTCTCTGCTGTAACTAAGGCTTAAAGCGGGTGATATTTCAAATCTAAATTGTCTATACCTACCGGCATTATCTCCATAAAGCATAGCAGGGCCAATCGCAACTGAAACATTATCTCGGGAATATTGTGCTTGGGCAAAGGGAACGGCGGTAAAGAGAAAAATAATTAAGCAGAGTAATTTGTTCATTTTCCAATATTATATAATAGTTTCAAACCCCAAATTTAGACAAAATCTATAATAATTGAGATTTTTTCATAAAAAGTAATAAATTGATTTCGAAGAATTAAGATTAACTAAACATCTGCCAGCTTAAAAAACCATCCATTATACAAGCTACAGAAGACCGAGGAATTAGATGTCAGATGTCGGATGTCAGATGTCAGATGAACGATGTCAGATGAACGATGTTAACTTGAAATACAGTGAAAAGTGAGATGTAGTAAGTGAGAAGTAAAATGTAAAAAAATGAATTAATATGTTAATTCTAAATGCTATATAATTTTGAAGGAAGAGTTTAAACAAAACGGGAGCCTATGTAGGGCTCCCGTTTTGTGTTTATAAGATGAATAGGTAATTATAATCTTGCTGTCACTTTTTCTTTTGGCAAAAAGCCTTTAACATCATAAATGACCGAATATGGATTAGTCAATTTATCAATATCCAGTTCCTTAAACTCATCATGTGAAACGGCCAAAATGATGGCATCATAAGTTTCTAGCTGGCTTACTTCATTTTTGATACAAAGATTATACTCATGCTCCACCTCTTCTTTGGAAGCCCAAGGGTCGTACACGCAGATATCCGCATCATAATCCAGCAGTTCCTGATAAATATCAATCACTCTGGTATTGCGGACATCAGGGCAATTTTCCTTGAAGGTGAATCCCAAAATTAGAATTTTCGCATTAAGCACCGTCACTTTATTTTTAAGCATCAGCTTTACCACTTCTTTGGCGACAAATGCTCCCATCCCATCATTTAATCTTCTTCCTGCAAGGATAATTTCTGGATGATAACCGAATTCCTGTGCACGTTGGGCTAAATAGTATGGATCCACGCCAATGCAATGTCCGCCTACTAAACCTGGTGAAAAGTTCAAGAAATTCCACTTGGTTCCTGCTGCAGCCAAAACCTCACGGGTATCTATTCCCATTCTAGTGAAGATTTTGGCCAGTTCATTTACAAAAGCAATGTTGATATCCCTCTGGGCGTTTTCTATTACTTTAGCTGCCTCGGCCACTTTAATGGAAGGGGCCTTGTGCGTACCGGCCACGATAATGGTGCGGTAAAGTTCATCCACTCTATCAGCTACTTCAGGAGTAGATCCAGAAGTTACTTTAAGTATTTTTGTGACGGTATGCTCTTTATCTCCTGGGTTAATCCTTTCAGGGGAGTAACCTGCGTAGAAATCTTCGTTAAACTTCAATCCTGAAGCCTTTTCTAGAATAGGAACACATTCCTCTTCTGTCACACCCGGATAAACCGTGGATTCATAGATCACAATATCTCCTTTTTTCAAAACCTTTCCCACAGTAGTGGAAGATTTGATTAACGGAGTCAGATCAGGGCGGTTATGCTTATCTGTAGGTGTAGGTACGGTGATGATATAAATGTTGGCGGAGGCAATGTCCCCCATCTCAGTGGTACAATAAAGACCCTGCCCATCTAATTTTTGAACTGAATCAACCAATACGGATTTTAAGTTATGATCATCCACTTCCCTCGTGCTGTCCTTCCCTTTATTGAGTTCATCTACCCGCTTTTGGTTGATATCAAACCCAATAACTGAAAACTTCTTTGAAAATTCTACAGCTAGTGGTAACCCTACGTAGCCGAGGCCTATGACGGCGATTTGATTCTGCATGG
>DATHVH010000401.1:0-5062 GCA_035461405.1 Anditalea sp. | reverse complement strand
CCGTTATTTCAGGGACAAGTTGGCCATGCGCATGCGTGCAAAAGACGCCGGAGTTTTGGTTCCTGCATTTACCAGCCTTTTCCATGATGCGGATATCAATCAATTTGCAGATACGGTTGCAGCTCCCTGGGTTTTGAAGCCAAGGTCAGAGGCATCCGCAAACGGTATTATAAAAGTTCATGACAAAGATAGTCTTTGGAACCATATTCATGATCTGGGAGATAACAGGATCCGCTACCTGGCGGAACAATTTAAGCCTGGGGATGTGTATCACGCTGACGGACTGATGCTGGAAGGAAAATCGCTTTTCTGTACGGTATCCAGATATCTGGCTACTCCTATGGAAATTTCTCAAGAAGGTGGTGTTTTTAGAAGTGCAAATATTGAATATAATTCCGAGGATGATAAAGCCATAAAAAAAGCCAATGCAGAAGTGATGAAAGCTTTTGGAATGAAAAACGGGGCAACCCATACCGAATTCATCAAGAATAGAGAGGATGGTAAAATGTATTTCCTCGAAACTTCATCCCGCGTAGGAGGGGCAAATCTTGCTGAAATGGTAGAGGCAGCAACAGACATCAACCTTTGGGCAGAATGGGCCAAAATAGAAGATGCAATTGCAAAAGGCATTACCTACAAATTGCCCAAAGTTGCCAAGAATTATGCAGGAATCGTTTTGACTTTATCTAAATACCAACATCCTGATTTATCGACTTTTAAAGATACTGAGGTCCATCACCGGATATTGCTGGATTATCATGCCGGACTGATTGTAAAATCAAAGAAAAAAGAAAAGGTACTGGAACTAATGGAGAGTTATACTGCGCGGTTGACAAGCGATTTTTCAACCTCTGCCGCCCAGGAAGAAATCAAGAAATTTCATTGATAAGAGCTTACAGTATACTGACGAAGTCAACTGCAAGCTCCTAATAGTGCTGATAGGAAGGATATTTTTAGCTGAGGGTGGACCCTGATCTGGTTTTCATATTTAAATTGGGTCCGTGGATCTTCTGCAGTTTTTGAAGTATGGGCAAGCTTTCTTGACGTAACTATCAGAGGCCTTCCTTTTAGGATAATATTAAACCTATAACCCTATCCCTATCCTTAATCCAGGACTCACCTGCTGGAATAATCCATTAAAGTACAGCTGGGGAGAGATTGTGATGTTCTTGCCGGCATTCCAATTCATGCCCAGTCTCATGGTGTTAGGTTGGAAAAGGTCACCGCTCCGCTTTGTAAGCGTGCCGATTTCTACTCCCAGCCAGTTGGGTTTATCCTTTTGGTTGGAAAAGTTTCTGCGGTAACCGATGTTGGTGAAATTGTTGATCACGGCGCTGCTTTCAGCATCAAAGGAAAACATCAGGTTGTTGGATACATAGAATTGGTTCCTTAAAATGCCCTTGTGGTTGAGCTGTAGTCCGATTTCACCAGTGATATCGGTCAGAAACTGATTTTTATAGACATTGGCACCCACGCCGGCCATTAGGCTTAACATATCCAGGTACCCGGACGCCCTGTTTTGGGTCAGGTTCAGCTGTTTGTTTTCATCCAGGTTATATTTCAAATATCTTAAATGCCGGTCTTTTTGGGGTAGCTGGGCAGTGATTCCGGTAATTATGCCTGGAAAATCCGCTGCCACTATTTCGCTGATGTCATTAAAGCCCAGCTCTATATGATAACGACCCCGTGCATCCCTAACTATAGCTCGATGTTGAAAATCAGTAGACAAGCCCTTCTCTTCAGAAATAGTAAAGCTTTTGATTATCGGGGATGCAAGTATCTCTACCTGCTTTTGTGAAATGTATTTAATGTGGTAGGGAGTTGATGGAACACCTTCCTGTATTTCTCCTACCCTGGACTGGAAGTCCTTTAATAATGCAATGACCTGATCATCTTTCGTCAAATTATGGTAATCTTTTATCTGGATCAGCATGTCCAGTTTTTCAGTCCCCCAATAGATAGAGTCTTTGGGTGTATCCACATTTTGTGCAAAGGAGACGGTTTGAATAAGACAAAATAATCCGGTTAATATAAAAATTGTAGGTTTCATAAATGTAGAGTATTATAGTTTTATGTTTAAGGCAAGGGAATTTTGATTGTCTTGGTAAGGGGAATGACTGTTTCCGATTTTTAATTTTATTTTTCCACGCTTTCTTAGTGTAGAGGTAGTAACCGATGCTGGGGATGCTTTTGGCATTTCGACCTGTTCCAGACCTATATCGTGAGGCAGGTTAATCATTGGATCCATATGCACAATTAGGTCCATCTTCGGTGTCTCCATCTGGGGCAATGGTTCAGCTTTGCCTCGGGTGGTTTCCGCCTCTACTGATTTGCTTTCCGTATCCTCTATAGCTATTTCCTGGGGGATTGCTGGAGCCAGGTTTGGAAGAACCTTTATTTCCTCATCTCTGTCAGGATTAGGTTCAATGGACTTAATAACTCCATTTTCTTGAATAGGTGATATTTTAGTATAAACCTCAGCCTGTAAGATCCCCAATTCCTTTTGCTTAGAGTCTAGCTTCAAGAATAGGATAGAAGCAATAACAAACATAGAAACCGCGGCAGCGATCGAAGACATCAAAAGCCAATGCTGTCTGCTTTTTGGTTTGGGTTTTTGGATAGCATCCCAAACCCTGGATTTGGCATCGAGTAGATGTTGTTCAGACCGAATTTCGGATTCCTCTATTCCCCTTTTGAAGAGGTTGTCTATATCATTTGATTTCATGGCTTTCCCTGATTTTTAATTTTTGGATGATGTAATTGCGTGCTTTGCTGAGTTGGGATCTGGAAGTGGTTTCCGTAATATGAAGCATTTCCCCTATTTCTTTATGGGAATATCCTTCGATGGCAAAGAGGTTGAATACCGTCCTGTACCCTTTAGGCATTAGCTGCACCAGCTGAAAGACTTCTTCCGTGTCCAACGTCCCGTGATGGGTAGATATCGATACATTCAGATCGAGAATTTCCTCCTCCTCGGTAAACACGAGTGATTTTTTGTTTTTCAGAAAACGGAGCGCCTCATTGATCACGATCGTACAGATCCATTTCTGAAGGCTTCCCTCTCCCCTGAATTCGAATTTGCCTGCATATCTGAAAACCTTCGTATAGGATACCGAAAGCACATCCTCCGTATCATGGTGGTTGGCCAGGTACCTCATGGCCACATGGTAGCTTCGCCTGTAGTAGGTATCATAGAGATACCGCTGTGCGTTGGGGTCGTTTCTGAGACAACCTGCTATAATTTTCGGCTCTTCCAAAATAATCTTGTTTTCAAAAAAGTGACAAATTCTGTTTTCAAAAGTTGGAACCTGAAAATTTACCGATACGCTGCCCGGGGAAAAAATATGGGTTGTGAAAAGATGTTAAAGGAGATTACTGTTTTAAGAATTTCTAATAGTAAAATTATGAGGGTGTAACAAGTTAAGATTTAAAGCATCCTTTGCAGTGTCCATGGCATTCATTAAACAAGATTACTCTATAACAGGGCTGCTACAAATAAATGTGATGAAGGTGCGGGAAGAGGGTGCTACATTATTATGATAAAGCTTTCAATAAATAAAAATTAATACACATCTACGATATTATCGTAATAAAATGATCATATCGTAGGTTGTTGATTTTTTATTATTTACATTTATCCTATGGAAGAGCTTATCCCACAAGAAGAACAGGCAATACGGGTATTTTGGAAAGTGAAAAGGGGGGTTATACGCGATATCCTCAGCAGGATGCCGGAGCCTAAACCTCCATATACCACCTTAGCATCCACAGTAAAATCTTTGGAGAGAAAGGGTTATCTTGGTCACAAGACCTACGGCAAAACCAATGAATACTATGTGTTGATTTCTGAAGCTGAATACAAGAAGAAAAAATTCAACAATATAATTAAAGACTTTTTTGAAGGTTCAGTTGAAAATGTACTTTCTTTTCTGGTCACTGAAAAGAAGATCACAAATACCCAACTGGAGGAGATACAAAAGCTGGTAGAAAAAATCGAGAAGGAGGACAAGTGATGAGCATAATATTTCTATATATCTTAAAAGTCTCTCTTGGATCCGGACTGGTCTGGGCTATATATCGGGTATTTCTAAAAGATTTAACCTACTTCCACTGGAACAGATTTTTTCTTTTGGCCGGGTTGTTTTTGTCCATTACAATCCCTTTACTTACTGTCGCGCTGCCATGGATAAATCAAATACCTGTGCAGGAATTTATCTATTCCCTCGAGATAGCCAAGACCGGGAGTGCTGCTACCTCTCCCGCGCTGTCAATATATAATGAGGATATTTTACATTGGATCACTGCAGTTTATTTCATTATATGCCTCTTGAAAATTGTGCACCTGGGCATTGGTATTAAAATTTTGTCTACTAGGATCAGCAAATCAAGGATTGAACTATATCAGGGACTAAAGATCAACATCATACCTGGTTTCCGGCCGGCTTCTATCTTTGGCCGGATCATCATGCCTTCTTTTAGTAAAAATAATCCTTCCGATGTACAAATCTTTTTGCATGAATCGGAGCATATTAGGCTGGGCCATTCATGGGACCTGCTGTTCATTCAGGTCTGTAAATCGCTCTTATGGATCAATCCTTTTATTTACCTTATCCAAAATTCACTTAAAGAGATCCATGAATTTCAGGCCGATAGGAGGGTGGTTCGGGATACAGCGCTTATAGATTATTGCCGCCTTCTTTTGACAAATTTAATGGAGGATAATAACCATCCTATATTAAACAGTTTCAATCAATTTCAAACCAAAAACAGGATTATCATGATGAACAAACAAAAATCAGCTTATCAGGAAAAGTGGAAATACCTTATTGGAGTTCCGGCAATGGTATTGATGTTAACCCTATTTTCTTATCAGATGAAGGTGGAACCTGAAAAAGTAGCAGGCACCTGGGTGGGATCTATTTTCGAATTTATGTTGGAGGATGGTCCGAAAATACCGGATATGATAGAGGGAGGGAAGAATCTTCATATCAATGGACAGCTTGAATTAAATGAGGATCAGACTTTCAAAATTCTGGACCCACAGGGCAATCAGAATGGTTCA
>DATHVH010000400.1:0-3845 GCA_035461405.1 Anditalea sp. | reverse complement strand
GGAAAAAATCCTGTATGACTCCACTCTATCCTGATGGTCATATACATAACAGGCCACCATTAGTTCATTGACACCTGTATCTTTCAAGAATTTATTGGTCTGGTGTTCTACGGTTTCTTTGCTTCCTACAAAAGCATATTTCATCATCCTCTGAAAAGTAGGGTCTTGAACAATTTGCTTCAGCTCTGCCGTCATCTCTATGGGCTCCTGCATATAATCAAGTTGATTGGTAAGTACTCCCAGCATCATTCGTATCATCGTGGTGGACAACCGTTCTGCCTCCCTATCTGTTTCGGCTGCTATGACATTAATACATCCTATGGTATAAGGTTCCTTTAAGAATTTAGACGGCTGAAACTGATTATAATAAATATTCAGCGCCTCATGAAGTTGTGTCGGTGCAAAATGACTGGCAAATGCATATGGCAATCCCTGCTGAGCGGCTAGATGGGCGGAGTCGGTACTCGATCCTAAAATATATATAGGTACATCTACTCCTTCTGCTACGGTAGCCCTAACTTTAGAACTGCTATTATCTTTAGAGAAATATTGTTGTATCTGCTTTACCTCATCGGGAAATTTATATACCGATTGCATTCTGTCCGAGCGGATAGCATGTGCAGTCACTTGGTCGGTCCCAGGCGCTCTGCCCAGCCCTAAGTCGATACGACCTGGATATAGATTGCCTAATGTCCCAAACTGTTCAGCTACAATCAGTGGTGAATGGTTTGGCAGCATTATTCCTCCAGACCCCACCCTAATCGTATTGGTCCCTCCTGCTATATGACCTATCAGAATGGAAGTGGCCGAACTCGCTATACTGATCATATTGTGATGTTCAGCAAGCCAAAATCTTTTATATCCAAACGATTCTGCTTTTTTGGCAAGATCTAGGCTATTTTTGAACGTCTGCTCTATAGATGTGTTATTGCTGACACCCGCCAGCTCTAATATTGAAAATGGAATATTTTTATTTTTATATGTCATAGTGGTTTAATTTTTTATAAATGAAGCTATACCATGATCTTATTCTAATCTTTTGAAAATAAGGTTTCAAGAAACAGAAGTAATCAATATCATTCAGCTACCTGCTCCATCATTTTATTAAGTGTTTGAGCAAATTGTTTGAGCTCCTCTGGTTCTATTGATATTGATTGATGCAACTGTTCGGGGATACATGAAGCTTTTTGCTTCATTTGTATCCCATATTCCTGAAGGGATACTTCCACTACCCTTTCATCCTGAAGACTTCTTCTTCTTGCAATCAATCCTTTTTGCTCCATCCTTTTAAGTAATGGGGTAAGTGTTCCGCTATCGAGGATTAGATGCTTCCCCAGGTCTTTAACAGAAATTTGATTTTTTTCCCATAGCACGAGCATCACCAAATATTGAGGATAGGTTAAATCCAGTTCTTCGAGCAAGGGCCGGTACAGGGAAGTGATATGCCTGGATAGTGCATAGAATTTAAAACACAGCTGATTTTTAAGGGATAGCTTTTCCATGGTGCAAAGATAGTGTAAAATTAAATTGTGCACAAGTTAATTTTACACTATTAATCTTTCCATCATTTACATCATCATGTATCCATCTCATTTCTCTAAGAACAACAAAGCATTTGTAAGAATTGTAAAGGAATTTGCAATAGTAAGTTAACGTAGTATTTAAGATGCTGTTTCCTGTAAATAAAAGTCCTACTTTGCACAGCCAAAGCAACAAGGAAGAAGACTCCAACCCTAATTCAATAAAAACATAGCATGGAAGACCGCGGCATACAGAAAAAAGCCCATCAGAAAATAAACGAGCTGATTGAGCTGAATGATGAGCTGGAAAACTATTTCCGCAACACCATTATCCCCCAGCTGTTTGTTGATGCCAATATGGTTCTCCGCAAATTCAGCCCTCCGGCCATGAAGCAATTCAGCTTGAAAAAAAGCCATATAGGTAAATCTATGGAGGAAATGATCGATAATATTAGATATTCGACTATTATAGAAAATATCAAGGAGGTAATCGCAAGCGGAGCGGTCTTCGAAAAGGAAATCCAAACCACTGATAAGCGATGGTACCAGATGAACATACTGCCTTATGTGGTAAAAAAGCAAAATAAGACCAATGGGGTTATTATCACTTTTGTGGACATTACCGGCAGGATCAAAAGTTTAAAAGAACTGGAGCGTTTAAATGCCTCCCATGAGACGTTTATTTATTCAGTTTCCCACGATCTTAAAGGACCTCTGGCCAATATAGAAGGCCTGGTCCAGCTACTGACCAAATCATCATATGAGTTGACTGAAGGGCAGGAAAACGATACGAAGGATCACCAGTTCATCGTCGAACTGCTTGATCAGTCTGTCACATCGATGAAAACCATCATCAATGAGCTTACCGATATTGTAAAAATTGAAGCTAATTTCAAGGAGCCGGTGGAAACCGTCTCCTTTGAATACATTTTGCAGGAAGTGGAGATGATGGTAAAAAATATAATCGAAGATAGCCAAGTATCCATCAGTTATGATATCCAGGAACAGGAGATATTATATTCCAGGAAAAACATCAGAAGCATACTTTATAATCTGATAAGCAATGCAATCAAATACCACCATCCTGATAAAAGCCCTGAAGTATCGGTTAAAATCTGTAAAGAAGATAAAATGATACATATATCAGTGAGCGATAATGGATTAGGTATAGCAGAGGATCAACTGGATATCATATTCACCCCATATACCCGCCTCAAAAAAGACATTGATGGGACGGGCATCGGGCTGCATCTGGTAAAGAAAATCATAGAAAACGAAGGTGGTCGGATATCAGTAAGTAGCAAAGTGGGAGAAGGTACCCGGTTCGATATTTTTCTTGAAATAAAAGGAGAAGGATTAAATTAAAATTTTTAAAAATCTTTCAAAAACTAACAGGATACCATATTTTATTTTTTTTACTGAAGCTGCCGACAGTATAGTTTAAAATAATTTTCTTGATACAAGATTTAGAATTTCTGAATATCCATTGTTTACGGACGAGATGGAAATGTAAATCCTAATTATTATTGTAAAAACTACTTTTTAGTATAGCTCAAATCTGTCGGTCCTTATACTCCCGACATTCTTGCCATTTGACTTTTTGGGGAGATGAAGTTTTTAGCTCCAAGCCAACCTAGATAAGCCATAGGTATATAAGCCATCACAAGATCCAATACTATAAACCATACAGGAGCTGGGATCATCGTAGAAGCAGCTATACCTCCAAAAAGAAAAAACACCCCAATTCCCATCGCAAATTTAAAATGGTTATTCACTGCAATGAGCGCTGCAATAAAAGCTCCTACCAAAGTCCCCATGGCATGCGCCAGAAATGGCATAATATAATGCTGTGGCTCAAAAAGATGGATGGCAGCTTCCAGTCCCTCCCTAGTAGTCACGTCAGCACCATCAGGAGGGGGAATGATGCTACCGCTGATAGTGACGATAAACATATTTATACCACTGCCTATGACGATGCCAGCCAATACGGCGATTATGTTTCTGATTATTGTTTTCATTCTTACCAGTGATCAAAGGATTATAAGCTCAAATATCGATAAAAATTGTTTTTATACTTTTATAAGTAAAAAGTAAATTATAGAATTGGTAATGTTTAATGAAGATAAGAAATCAGTGTGGTCTAATTGAAGCTTTCAACATTTAAATCATTGTGTTTTTCGTAAGATTGGGCAATTCCATAAAAATAATTACGAACCCCACACTATTTAACATATCTTACACATAATTTTTTAAATAAAAATTTAGTAAATTTGAAAACTGTTAATAAATTTTATAACTATTTCATTAATTATATTTTTAGTATAG
>DATHVH010000399.1:0-3147 GCA_035461405.1 Anditalea sp. | reverse complement strand
GCCGGAAATCTAACGAATAGTTGTTGCTGATGGGCTTGATACCTTCAACTCCATACTTCCTATAAAAGGAAACCCATCTTTTAACCATAGATTTATTGATACCGTTCTCTTGGCTGATACTGGCAGGTGTGTGTTTTCCTGCAATGACTTTCAGGACTACCGATAGCCGAAAATCAAAGTCATGTTTTTTATTTTTCCGCATAAAAATGCCCCCATTAAGTGTCTAACTTTATGGGGGCACATCAAATTTGAAGCCTTTTTGTTTTTTTGTACCCTATAGCTGCCAATAATTTATGGATTACACCTCGATCTTTTGTCGGACCAATTATTAACTCCCTTCAGTGGAGACCTAATGCTTATAGATGGACTTAATATTTATTTGGAAGCAATCTTTTCTAGATCTTCTACCAATTTTTTGGAAATAGCTCTGCTATTTTCTTGTCTCTTTGCTTTAAAAAGCGCTACCGCTTCCCCGCATTTTTCTTTTACCCCTTCTGGATTTTTATCAGCAAGGTAGCTGTTCCAACACCAGGTTAATTCCGCATGGAGTTTATCACCTAATTTTAATTTTTCCAGTTTCTCTAGAGTAGCGTTGATAGTTTTTTCAGAAATGTTTTCAGACATGATGGTATGAGTTTTGGTTAAAAATGATTCCTCTTTGATTAAAGTATAGAACAAAACAAGATATAATTTTCTATAAATACAAAAGAATCAGCTGTTTGGTTTTAATTATTTGCATGCAATCGATTCTTTTTTACCATTTTCATATAAATAGTTAAATATATCACTTTCATTATAGCAAAACATGTCATAATTTATCTTACTAGCGTAAAAATACCCCTGCTCTCTTTCACCCAGGTCTGTCCATCGAGAAAATAGCTGTATTTTATGATATAAGTATAAGCGTCAGGTAAAGCCTCTACTTCATTTACTGTTCCATCCCAACCTTTATTGCCACTATATATCAATTCCCCCCATCGATTATAGATTGATAATTGATAATCCAAGGTACAATTGGATACTCCTTCGTAAAAACCATTTACTCCCCCATCACCTGGACGGAAACCGGACGGCATCCTTACTTTGGGGGCTTCTTCATTTACTGTACCAGTACCAAAACTTATACAGCCAGATGCATCTACTATTGTAGCTGTATACTCTCCCCCCGGTACTCCAATAAGTTCTTCCCCCTCGGTTTGCAGATAATCCCAGGTAAATAGATAGGGAGCCACTCCTCCATTAGGAATTACCAGTAACTCACCATTTGGTTCACCAGGGCAGGCGGGCTTTAGTACTCTTACATCTGCTTCCAGAGGCAAAGGTGACTCTATTTCAAAAGATATCTGCACTTCACAGTCTAAAGCATCATAGACCGAAATGGAATGGTTTCCCATCGGCAAATTAAAAAGCGAAAGCCTATCTCCCTGTAAGGTATAATCCTCTCCTACAAACCTGTAGGGAGGGGATCCCCCCGTGATGGAAGCTATTGCCTGCCCATCATCTCTTCCAAAACAACTTGTCATCTCTAATGATAGCAGGGACATCTCAAGTAGCGGAGGTTCAGTCAATGTCACCTCTATTTCTGCTTCACAGCCTTGGCCATCTATCGCCTTAATCGAGTATATTCCTGCAGGTAGATTCTTACTTTGAAGGAGATTCTGGTTAGGATCATGGGACCAGATATATGTATAATTGTTATCTCCCCCTTCTATAAGTAAATTGATTTCACCGGTATTTTCACCATAGCAATTGATATCCCTTTTGGATTCAACAGTGAAAGTAATAGCGGCATTAACCGTAACCGCTAACTCGCCTGAGGTACCTTCACAAAGCTCATCATTCTCACTGTATTCCCTGTACCAAACTTTACCGATTATACCTGGTTGGTTCCATTGCACTTTGATGGTTGCTGATGCATTTGAGGTAATGATCTCTCCGCCTTCTATAAACCATTGGTAAGACCTGTTGGAGATGATCTGATCTACTTCATACTCAAATTCTAGATCAGGATCAAAACATACTTGGATAGGACCTGTAGGCATACCCGGTTCTATCACCCTGTTGACATTGACTAAAAATTCAATAGGCTTGCCAGGACAGCCATTCTGACCTATTGGAACACCTATCAATTTCGCTTCTTCATTGGGTTCTCCCCATTTGACCAACACCCGGTATTCTTCGGATTTAATAATTTCCCCACCTTCCACTGACCATTCCATCCTGCTGACATTATTCAATTCTGTAGCTTCGTACCAGTGATCCTCTACCAGGGGACAAACTCTATCCACTCCCTCTATCTCCGCATAGCTTTCAAAAACCTCTATCTCAAACGTAATATCTTCCTGCGAATCACAAGAATTTTCTGATATGGAGGCATTGATTTTCACTGTATATTTACCTAGTTCAGTGTAGGTATGCACCACTTCCTGTCCCTCTTTTTTCTCCGTGCCGTCACCAAAATCCCAGATATAATATTGGAAATTTTCATTGTCAGGAATGATCTTCCAGGTACCTTCCTCGTCCAGACATGCCACTTGCTCACCTATTACCTCAAACTCATACTCACTTCCGGTTTCGAAATTCAAATTATTCAGACTTGCCCCAACGGAATATCCATAAGATTCCAAAAATCCAAATCCATAAACATAACCGATAAACCCATCTGGATTAGATAGTGAATGGCTGCCTCCCGTGATGTTTACTATAGCATAAGAATATTCAGGATTTACCGGTACTGCCTGAAATGAATTGCCTATGTTAGTTCCATCCAATACGGTATTCCCCTTAGATGCAGTTTTTACTAAGATGGACACAAAATTATTTTCGATGGCCACCACATTCATGGCCTGGAAAGTCACACTCTGAAGCATTTGTTCATTGGGACTGTATAGGATCATAAAGGGATCTCCCTGGTTATAATTGCCCAAATTTAAATCATTGCATTCCTGACTTTTAGCTAAGACTGATACAGATGTGGGCTTGGAAGATTTAATTTCCCTTATATCGGTGCTATTGAAATTATACGTTTTGAACTGTCCCGCATTCAAAATATCTACCGGAACTCCATCAATAGTAACATGTGTACCATCTTCTGCAGCTAGGACCTTTACCAGTTCTCCAGATGTACGTATAGCCAGCGGTATATGT
>DATHVH010000398.1:0-9245 GCA_035461405.1 Anditalea sp. | reverse complement strand
CAATGGCCTTCCGATTTTTAATACGATGGTATTGGGTGATTCTATAAGTCTCATATCAGGTGCGATGGAAAAATCAGAATGGAGGGTACAAATGGCCAAAATTAAAAATTTCTTTAGGCTTTTTAAATACTTGCGCGCTCAGCAATATTCGGTAGAGCTGAATAAAGATGATAAAGAGAATAGGGAGGATATCGTTACTGCTGCACTTGGAATGATTATAGTCCTTCATAGGAAAAGTTCTTTGCTTACCCGGAGGATACTTACCGAGTCTTTTGTAAATGATGGATTTTTTCATTTATTGATTTTGGCTCCCAGAAGTATCTTTGGGTTGGTTCATTTTGGGGTAAAAAGCTTTTTTAGATCTAATGAGACTACTATGCTTCCTCCTCATGTATCTCATATCAAAACTCAAAAATTAAAAATCACCAGTCTAAAACCCATAAATTATTCAGCTGATGAGAAATTAATGAGCGCGAAGGAAATAGAGCTGGAAGTTCTATCACGAATCATCGAAATAGTCCCTGGGCCTCATTTGCAATTGACAGAAAAAATTAAAACCAAGGAGATTTTTAAAATTCAGGATCTGCCAAAAGATGAGATTAAGGATGAGCTGATCAAAAATCCTTTGCCACTCATCGACCATGCCAGCACAGAAGAGTTCAAGTGGTTGTTTACCATCCTGAGAGAAAATGCCAAAACAAGCTCGAGCTATATGGTGCTGATGGTATTGTCTACCCTGATAGCTACTTTTGGATTGTTTGGTAATTCTTCTCCGGTAATAATAGGTGCTATGATCTTGGCGCCACTTATGTCACCTATTATATCACTGTCTATGGGTGTGCTCAGGCAGAATGAATATCTGATCAAAGAAAGTTTAAAGTCTGTTTTAACAGGTATGCTTTTAGGATATATTTGCGCCCTGGTGATTACATGGATGACGCCTCTTGATTCATATAACAGTGAGATTATGGCTAGGATTAGGCCTAATTTGTTGGATTTGGGGGTGGCCGTTGGCTCAGGGGTAGCTGGAGCATATGCTCATGCCAAAAAGGAAATTGCTAAAACTCTTGCAGGGGTAGCTATAGCAGTGGCATTGGTTCCACCATTGGCCGTATCTGGGATTGGACTGGGCTGGATGGACTGGTCGGTCTTTATGGGTGCTTTTTTATTGCTGATTACCAACTTGGCAGGTATGGTCTTAGCAGCGGCATTAACGTTTCTATTTCTGGGATACAGCCCTATTAAGCTGGCACGGAAAGGACTTTTCATATCAGCTTTAATAGTGGTAAGTATCAGTGCGCCTTTAGCGTTTGGCTTTTCTAAAATGGTCCGGGAAAATAATATTATTAAAAGCCTCAGCGGGATGGAGATAGAGGATAAAGTTCTTAGAGAAATAAATGTCCGCCAACTTACTCCCTTAAGAATCAGTCTAAGGGTAGTTTCAGAAAGACCTCTGGATGAGATAGAACTTAAGAATCTGAAAAAAGAAATAGAAGAATTATTAGATGAAGAACTTGAACTTGAAGTAGCGGTTGGTATTATTCTTTGATAATTATGCTAGAGCTAATTACTTGTACAAAATAAAAGTGCTTATCTTGGCTGATATTTTAATTATATATGAAGGAGAAAATTTTCATATTACTAATATTTATTTTAGGTTTTTTTGGTGCTAATAAAATTGTATTAGGGCAGGAGATCAATTTGGAATACGATTATAAAAAAGACCAAGAATTTAAATTAGTAGTCCGAACTCAGCAGTTGATAGAACAGGATCTCGGTGGATTTACCCAGAATATCCAAAATCTGATAGACAGCGAAATTCTTTTTAAAGTAGTTGAAGTCAATGGAGATAGCGCAAAATTAGAAGTTGCCTATAAAAGACTTTATTTCTCTATGGATGGCCCTATGGGGGAGGGTATGGTGATGAGTAGTGATGGAGATAAAAGCGATCCTATAAATATGATTGTACGCTCTATGGTAAACAATCCTTTCTATGTAATTCTAAACAAATCAGGGCGAATACTCTCTGTAGAAGGCATGGAAGAAGTATTAGGGAAGATCAATGAAACGCTCGAGCTCATAGATGATGATATTAAAGAAAGTATTCAGGCGAGTATTGATAATCAATTTGGTGAGGAGTCTTTCAAATCCTCCTTTATGACGGGTTTAATAGTTTACCCAAACTATCCGCTCAAAATAGGTGAAACCTGGAGCACCACCACTATGGATTATAGCACAGTACCATTGGAAATGAATACTACATGGACACTGGGAAATGTGAGAAGGAGAGTAGCTACATTAGAAGGATCTGCCACCTTAAAGTCAAAGGACACTGTTAAAAATAACGCAAAAAATACTGATGCAAAAAGCACTAAATCAAAGGGATCTAAAAGCACCAATGAAAAAGAAGTGATAGTTAAAAAGGAAAATAATAATATTGGTATGACAGGCACCAATATAATTAATGCTACCATTAATCTATCTACAGGTTGGCTTCAAGAATCCACCCAGACCTCAGAGATTTCGGGAATAATGGTATTGCCCCCCGATAAATATTTCAGTGAATCTGTAGAGATACCATTAAAAATTAAAACGGTGACTCGGACAGTGTTAAAATAATAAAAAAGAGGCTTGAAGGCCTCTTTTTTTATTAATTCGATTCTCCTTTAAGTCTAAAAACAGCCCCATCCAGATCCTCACTTATTCGTATCTGACAAGCCAATCTACTTGTAGGTGTAGGGTTGGGTAAATTATCTATCTGATCAAGTTCCAGATCTGATGCTTCACCTAAAATATCTTTTCCTTCTACTACTTCCACATGGCAGGTAGCACATAATGCCATCCCCCCACAGGTAGCTAATACAGGATAATCGGAGGCTTTTAATATCTCCATTAAGCTTAGGCCCATGTCATCAGGAGCTTCTATTGAATGACGCTCACCGTCTTCGTGTTCTATGTAAAATGTTACCATACCCCAAAAGTAATATTAAAAAGCATTAACACCATTTACAGTGGTATATTTAAAGCTTAATTTTTGGTCAGGGTAAACATATTTGAAAGCGCTGTGCATCATGATGGCTGCTTCATGGAATCCACATAGGATTAATTTAAGCTTACCTTCATAAGTATTGATATCACCGATGGCATAAATCCTTTCCACTCCTGTAGAGTAATCTCTCGTATCTACTTCTATGGCATTTTTATCTATGCTTAAACCCCAGTCTGCAATAGGACCCAGTTTTGGGCTCAATCCGAATAAAGGAATCAAATAATCAGCGTCTATTTTAATTTCTTCTTTGGCTTTATTTTCTAAAGTCACCGAGTTAAGTTTTCCATTACCACCTAAGCTTTTTAAATTGGCGCTAAGAATAAGATCAATTTTACCATTATTGGCCAGATCAAATACTTTAGCTGCCGAATCCGGCGCTCCTCTAAAGGTTTCATTTCTGTGGACCAGAGTTACTCTTTCTGCTACATTGGATAGGAAAATAGCCCAGTCAAGGGCAGAATCTCCACCGCCTGCCAAGATTACCTTCTTGTCTCTGAACGTCTCAGGATTTTTCACCATATAAGTGATTCCTTTTCCTTCAAAGCTTTCCAGATTTTCCAGTACTGGCTTCCGAGGTTCAAAGCAACCCAAACCACCTGCAATTACGATCACCTGTGCATGGATTTTAGTCTTATCACTGGTAGTCAAAATATAAGATCCATCCGTCTGCTTGGCGATATGATCTACTCTTTCTCCCAGACTAAAGGTAGGATTGAAAGGCTTAATCTGGTCCATCAAGTTATCGACTAGCTCCTGAGCTTTGACTTCTGGATAGCCCGGAATGTCATAAATTGGCTTCTGAGGGTAAATCTCAGAAAGTTGTCCGCCCACCTGTGGCAAAGCATCAATTAGATGACAGCGCATTTTTAATAATCCTGCTTCAAATACAGCAAATAGACCAACTGGTCCAGCTCCGATTATGCAAATGTCAGTAGTAATCATAAGAGAGATATTTATTGATTTAACCTTTTCAGGAAAAGATTGTTCGTACAAATATAGTTAGTGTAGCAACTAATTCCTCGTATATCTTAAATTATCTATTCGAGGTTATGGTAAATGGTGTTTAGTATCCTTTTAAACTCTTCAAAATCTTTTTCATTCAGATTTTCCCAAGCCTTTTCACGGATGCTTACGATCTGCGGACGGAGCTCAGCCACTTTTTTGGTACCTGTCTCAGTGAGAAGCAGTTGAAAGCTCCTGCGGTCATTTGGGTGAGGCATCCGTTCGACATATCCTTTTTTGCAAAGGATATCGATTATCCTGGTCATAGTTGGATGGTCTTTGAACACCAGCTGGGCCAATTCCGTCTGACTCAAAACCCCGTTCTCAGAAAGGTGCTTGATGACCAGCCACTGATCCACCGTCACATCAAAATCCCCAAGCTTAAACTTTTGCTGGGCATATTGTTTGACTTTGCGTGCCGTCCTGTCGAGAAGGAATGAATATTTATTGAATTGCTCGTATGTCATACTAATAGTTAGTATGACAAATATATTAATTTTTGTCCAAGTACCAAGTGTTGGGTATCAAGAAGTAAGTATCTAGTATAGAGTTTCAAGATGGAGAAACACCAGATTTTTTACTTCATTCCTCATTCGGCGTTATACATTCGGATTTAAATTATTATTCAGCTATAATATCGAATGTCGAATGATGAATATCGAATAATGAAGTACAGACCTTCGGACGTGCCCTTATTCCTTGGGGTAGGGAATATAAACAAACTTCGTAAAATCCTGATCGATTACAAAAAGGCAACAGAATTCATCAGGGTCTTTGTAAGCGTTTTGAAAACCTTCCACCACATCTTCACCTATCAGTTTTCTTTGTAGGAATTCATCCAGATAGGTGATGTAATAGTTCCAGTCCAGGTCTTTTTCCTCTTTTCTAAGAAATATCTGACCTATGGGCTGCTCTTCTTTTGATATGGGGAATATTGGATATTTTGAAAATTTCCGGGATCGAACCTGATAAGATGCTTCTTTCAAAGCGTCAGCTACTTTGATAAAATCTTTAGTGATGGTACCTAAATATTTACCGTTTAATTCTGGATCGTTAGCGTCTGAGATCATGGCTTTAATGTTAATAAGACTACGTTTTCTACATGGTAAGTCTGCGGGAACATGTCCACGGGCTGAATGATGTCTACTTGGTATTTTTCTCCTAATAAAGCTACATCGCGTGCCTGTGTGGCCGGGTTGCAACTGACATATACAATTTTAGGTGCTGCTAATTTCAAGAGCATAGTGACTACATCTTCATGCATACCAGCCCTGGGTGGATCAGTGATGATGACATCAGGTGCTGCATGGTTGGCTATAAATTCATCATTCAACATATCCTTCATATCCCCGGCATAAAAGAGCGTATTTTTTATACCATTTACCTGTGCATTAAGTTTAGCATCCTCTATCGCCGCTTCTACATATTCTATTCCTATTACTTCTTTGGCCTGCCCGGCTACAAAATTAGCTATAGTCCCTGTGCCGGTATAGAGATCATATACTACTTCATCTCCCTTAAGTCCGGCAAATTCTCGGGCAACTTTATATAATTGGTAGGCCTGGTCTGAATTGGTCTGGTAGAAGGATTTTGGTCCAATCCTGAATTTCAATCCTTCCATCTCTTCCTCTATATAGTCCTGACCAGCATAGGTGATCACTTCCTGGTCACTGAAGGTTTCATTCTTTTTTAGGTTCACGATATAGAGTAGGGACGTGATCTGTGGGAAAGTTTCATGTAAAAAAGCCATTACTTTCTCGATTGCATCCTTATCATCTTCTCCAAATTGCACAATTACCATGCTTTCACCCGTACTGGTGGTCCGGATGATCAAATTTCGTAGCACTCCCACCTGTTTGATCATATCAAAGAAGGTGATGCCATTAGCCAGAGCGAAAACTCTCAGGCTGTTCCTCACATCATTTGATATATTTCCCTGCAGATAGCAGTGGGTGATGTCTACAATTTTATCAAATCTTTTTGGAATATGAAATCCAAGTGCATTTCTTTCAAACTCTTTTGCAGAATCTATTTCCTGGCGGGTAAGCCATCGGTTGTTCGAAAAGGTAAAGTCAAGCTTATTTCTGTAATATCTGGTATCTTCCGATCCGATTATAGGCATGACTTCCGGCATAGGCACTTTAGCAATGCGCTGAAACTGGTCTATGACCTGCTGTCTTTTATATGATAACTGTAGGTCATAATTGATATGTTGCCATTTGCATCCGCCACATACCCCGAAATGTTCGCAAAATGGTTCAACTCTGTCTTTTGAATACTCATGGATCTTTATGGCTTCTCCTTCCATAAAGCTGCTTTTGCCTTTGGTCACCCTCACATCCACCACATCACCGGGAGCCACATTGGAAACGAAAACGACCTTCCCTTCGTAATGCGCCACACTCTTACCCTCTGAGGCTATTCTTTCTATAGTAAGGTTTTCCAAGACCTTATTTTTCATTTTTCTCGACATAGGCTGCAAAATTAAGCAAAATAAAATTAACGCCACAAAGACACGAAGTCACAAAGGGAATTGTTTTGGTCTTCTGAGGTTGTAGAAAAAATTTACCGAAAAGTTGGAAGTTTTTAAGAAAAAATGAATAGTAACTAAGTAGAATAAGTACGAAGTGAGAATGACGACGGGCAATGTGCCCTTTAGTCTAATACTAATCCCATTAATCAACTAATCCACTATTCCCTCTATTTTTACTATCTTTAAGTTTAAAGAAGCTATAGATGGATTTTAAAGGTAAAGTAGTAATCATTACCGGAGCCACCTCAGGTATAGGTGAGGCTTGTGCAGTTGCTTTTGGCAATGAAGGAGCCAAAGTGGTCATTACAGGCCGCAATCAGCTTAAACTAGACAATACCTTGGTTAGACTCCAAAAGGAAGGTATTGAATGTATGGGAATATTAGCTGATGCGGGAGTGGAAGAGGACAATAAAAAGGTAGCTGAGGAGACAATTAAGAAATGGAGCAGAATAGACGTGTTGGTAAATAATGCAGGTATATCTATGCGGGCACTTTTTGAAGACCTCGATATGGATGTCTTCCGCAAGGTAATGGATACCAATTTCTGGGGTACAGTCTATGCCACTAAATACTGTTTGCCTGAAATCTTGAAAAGCAAGGGATCAATAATAGGAGTTTCTTCAATCAATGGTTTCCGGGGTACGCCAGCACGAACGGCCTATACCGCCAGTAAATTTGCCATGAACGGTTTTTTTGAATCCCTGCGCACAGAAGTCATGAAACGTGGAGTGCATGTACTGGTGGTATGTCCAGGATTTACCGCCTCTAATATTCGTAATATAGCACTTACAGCAGACGGTTCGTCACAGGGAGAGTCACCCCGACAGGAAGATAAAATGATGACTGCCGAAGAGGTGGCTATAGAAATACTTAAAGCCACCAAGAAAAAGAAAAGGGATCTGGTACTTACCAGACAGGGAAAATTGGCTGCTTTTTTGAATAAATGGATGCCGGGTATGATGGATAATATAGTCTATAATACGATGGCTAAAGAAAAAGATTCTCCTTTTAAATAGTTATATGCTTAAAGATACATTTCAGGTTTACCTTAACAGGCTGATCGATCTATCTGCTAAGAATAGATCCATATATCTGCCTAAGCTGATCAATAGCCAAATGGTAGATCTGAAAAGATTTAATTTTTTACAAGATAAAGAAGCCATTACTTATATTCATGCCCTCATATCTGGTAAAAAAAGCATACCTCTCATAAAAGTACTTCATGCCAGGGACCGGAGTTCCAATAAACTGTCCAAAGCACTGAACAGATTACAACTGTCAGTCAAATTAGCAGAGGAAGAGACAGGCGAGAAAAATCTTTTTGTGGGTTGGCCATTTATAGAAGGTAAACTGATTAATAACCAATTGATCAAATGTCCGCTGATATTATTTCCTGTAGAACTGGCAATAGTGGAGGGATACTGGTGCCTTCAGGCAAAAGACACTGAACCGCCTATTTTAAACTACACTTTTTTACTAGCTTATATACATGCTACAGGAAAGCCTTTGGATAAGGAATGGTTAGATACATCTCTGGAAGATTTTCCCAAAGATCCAACTGCTTTCACTACTGCCCTCTATCGTCATATTAACGACGCCCTAATTTTAAATTTTAATCAGGAACTTTTCGAACAGAGGCTGGATGCTTTTCCGGAATCTAACAAAATAGAAGATAACAATACCTTTAATACAGGTCTTCTTAAACTAAAACCGTATGCTGTGTTAGGTCAATTTAGCCAGAAAGGTTCTTATCTGATTAATGATTATGAAGATTTAATGGCTCAAGGTGGTCCGGAGAATCTCGAGGAGCTATTTTCTGAAAAGTTTGCTGTAGACCCAGCTGACCTTACTGAAGTAAAAGAAGATAATTTATTTAATGTTTTTCCCATAGATGCCAGTCAGGAAGAGGTATTAAAATCCGTTAGGTCAGGAAAATCTGTGGTAGTGGAGGGGCCTCCAGGTACTGGGAAAAGCCAACTGATCTGTAATCTAGTGAGTGACTATACTTCAAGGGGCAAAAAGGTGCTGGTTGTTTCCCAAAAACGGGCTGCTCTTGATGTAGTATATGAAAGGTTGGATTCAAAAGGGTTTGGAGCCTTTTTAGGATTGGTTCATGATTTTAGAGCAGATAGAAAAGAGCTATATCAAAAGTTATCTGACCAGATAGGGGCATTGGATCAATATAAGGAACTAAATATAAGTTTGGATGCAATACAACTGGAGAGGAGTTTTTCCCAGACTACCAGAACGATAACTTCTTTATCAGAATATTTAGAAGATTATAGGTCAGCTCTTTATAATACTGAGGAATGTGGCTTACCCATCAAGGAGATATATGTTACAGGTTCCGCTCAGGAAAAGGGATTTGATCTAACACAATTTTATAAAGAATTTCCTTGGGATAGGGTGGATGATTTTTTTCGGGAATTTAAACTTTACCGAGAATATGCTGCAAAATATCAAAGTAATGATTCATTTTGGCTACACAGAAACGATTTTTCAAGTTATGGTCCTGGGGCATTGATAAGACTTCGGGATACCATAGAAGAAACTATACAATTAAAAACCTCTGCTGAAAAAACTTTACTTGCTCTGATGGGGAAAAGTTTTAATTATCTCTTTATCTATGAGTGCTATGACCATAAAAAATCTTTTGAAAAA
>DATHVH010000397.1:0-5476 GCA_035461405.1 Anditalea sp. | reverse complement strand
TAAAATATGTCGCATAATAATACGGGGAACCACCCCATAGAAATAATAAAAAGTAATCTTGAAGCTGAAGCTAAAGCTTATCCGATATATAAAATATCAGCAGGAGAGAACACATTCATAAACAATTACAAAGATACGGATTATATTGTAATAACTCTTTAACTATCTAATTATTAGTTGTTTATAATTTTAAATTATGAGTTATTAATAGAAAATTTAGATAAAAGAGAGGTCCACGTTGAAGGTCCATTTGTTGAATTGTTTAATTGTCGAACTGTAGAATCGAGGACTTGCAGTTTTAATCGGCTTGGTAGGCCGATCTATAAATCTACTTAGATTACAAAGACTACTGGTTTACCCACTAATTCGTGACTCCGTCCACGGAGTGGTCGATCTTTCAATAACCACAGGTTAAACTTGGGACATGAATAGCTAAATATCTTCACTTGTTTTGGCTAAAGGATTGAAAAAGCAAATATTTCACGTCAAAACCCACCAAACATGGCCTATGAAACAGTTCATCAATTAAACATTTAACCACTCTAACAATTAAACAATACAACACCTACCGGTCTCTCCACATAATAAGAAGAAAATAAAGTATCATCCCCAAAAACAAGAAGCTGAATGGTAAAGCAAAAAGGATCAGCATCTGACTGATAGAGCTAAGGAGTTCCTCCTTCCCTATCAGGATCACTGAGATAGTGAATAGTACCAACACCACCCCCCAGAATAAACGTAGCGGCTTCCTTGGCTGAGGCGCACCTCTATCGGTAAACATCCCCAGCACATATATGGCTGAATCTATGGAGGTAATTAGGAAAGTAGCGATCAGGACAAATGCCACTATAGAAGTGACTCCGCTAAGGGGGAGAAAATTAAGAAAATGAAATATTCCTGTATAGATAGAATCAAACCACGCTTCGGGTTTATCTACCCCCTCTATCATCAGAAAAGCCTCCGAACCAAACACAGAAAACCAAAAGAAAGTACCCATGGAGGGAATCAAAAGACTTCCCAAAACCATTGAACGCACTGTCCTCCCCTTTGATATCCTGGCTATAAACACTCCCGTAAAAGGTGCCCAAGCCAACCAAAAGGCCCAATAAAAATAAGTCCAATCGGTCAGAAAAACTTTGGAGACTTTGCTGCCGCCAAGGTTTAAGCTCATTGGAATAAAATCACGGAAATAGTACCCGAGGGCCAATATGAACCTTTCGCCTATCAGCAACACATCCCCTTGTAAAAAAGTGAAACTAAGAATAAAAATGGCCAGGCATATATTTAAATTTGAAAGGATTTTAATTCCCTTACTTACCCCCAAATAAGCAGAAAATGTGGCCATACTACCAATCAGAATCACCACTATGACTGCATTACTGGAATGAAGGCTGGGAATATTTGCTATAAAAGCAAAACCTTCCATCAACTGCCTGCTACCCAGCCCTACTGCGGCAACTACACCGAGTAAGGTACTAATGACAGTCACGGTATCAATGGGTGTCACAAATAGGGGTCTTTGATATTTGGGCTGGAGTATAGCCGAACTTAAAATGGTCCGCTTTTTCAGATAAAGATTATAGGAGATGATCAATCCAAACATACCATAAAAAGCCCATGGCGTAAGACCCCAGTGAAAGAAAGTATATTGCAAGGCATACACCTCCAGTTCATAGTCAGGTATAGCTGGAGGGTGATTGAGAAAATGCACCGGCTCCTGCACTGCCCTGAGCAGCAGCCCCGCTCCCATACCGGTACTGTACAGCATTGCCACCCAAGAAAACAGTGGATACTCGGGTTCCCCTTTTCCGAGACGCAATCTGCCCCATGGGGAAAAAGCTACGACAAGCAGACATACCACGATGAAAAATCCGAGATAGAGGTAATAATTACCGAATAACTCCAAGCTGTTAAAGGTGTATTCCGCAAGCCACCCTCTCAATTCCAAAGGATATATGCCTGCTAAAGCTATAAATAAAATACAAAAGCTGCCTGAGGCAACCAATGTGGGGTTTAAATAAAACTTTGACTTTAGGAGAGATTTCAAATAGGTCTAAGACTGTAGTTAATAACAAATAAAAATATATAATTTCACTCAGCAAAACCTAGGATGGGATACTTTGTTTCCGAAGGTAAAATCTTATATGATATGTAAACTTACAACTCTACCTATTCATGGCCTGGGATCTTTCGGGTAAAGTAACTCATGCCCCGATTAAATGCAGTAAAGACAGTACCGGCTAGACCTATGACTGCACTGACGTAAGCTGAAGTTTTATTCAAAATATTGGGATCATAATAACTGATTACGGCAATGCTGATGAATACAAAACTAATGGCTGCTGTTTGTATATTTCCCGAATTACCAAATCTTTTTTCATCCTGTAAAAAAGACTTATTCAGATCAGTTGTAATAATCTGGTTAACGAAATTTTTAAAGCTATAAGTAAATATTTCTAATCCATTCTCTTCCTCTTTCAATACAATTATTCCTTTTTCTAATAGCAATGTCAATATTTCTTTATTGGCAAAATTGACAAATCCTTCTTTAGCTAAATAATAAACCATTTTCTTCTCTCTAAAACTCAGTTCAAGCCAAATGTTGGTATAATAAGCTTTATTGAATCGCTGAATTTTAAGAATACATTTTTCAAATGTTTCTTGATCTAATTTTTTACCCGAGTTTTTTTTATTGTCGGAGGTCAGTTCATGAAGTATTAAACTCTTTACCTGTTGGGGATCATGACCATATCTAAATTCTTTATTGAGAAGCTTTATATATCCATTGTTATCAAAATTGCCTATCATTTCAATTGCTGTTTTAGATTCAATGGACACTGTATAGGAAATAAATGTAGAAAGTAGCTCGGAGAAAAGAAGGGCATCTGCTTCATTTAATCTATTTACACTATCCTTAAAACTTATTCCTGATACTATGAATAAATAAGTACCTTCTCTGACCTCTTTTAATATTCTGGAAAGTAAATCTATAAAGTCAGGCCGCTGAGTTAATACATGAAAATTCTCCATGATAATAGCTCCATTCCCTACTTTTTCTTTAAACTTGCCAATCCCATTTTCTTGGACCACATTTCTGAGGTCGAAGACCATTTCCGGTTTAATTTTTAAGTCAAAATTTTCTGAAATCCACTCTAAAGCCTTTTGATTATTTAAACAAACTATAAAATTATTTCTTGAACTGGCTGCAGGATTCTTTTTTATATCCGTAAAGAGTACATCACTAAGAAAAATTCTATGAGTTAAATACATTATTAGTTTAAATAATAGCCAAAAAACTATGAGTATGATGAGGAGGAAAAAAAATTTCTCCATCAAAATAATGGGCAGCTTTTTGGATCCCATAGTGCTTTTATTTTTTACCGGATCGGCAAAAGCTTGGCTTACTACCTGGTGGTTTGCATTTATAAAATCACTTATAGATTCATCATTTTGATCCGAAAATTGAGAAAAGGTATACCTACGAACAGTTTCATAATTTTCGATTATGCCTTTATAGGTGGGCTTAATGATTTCCTCTTCATTATCCCAATTTAATCTATCTTCATCCATTACTGCTCTTATTAGATTCTCCTGAAAATATATTTCTCTATGCACCAGATATCCAGGAAGAAATCCTATTAATATGGCCCATAGTAAAAAGGAGATAGAAAAAATCCGTTTAGGCGCTTTACTTTGGGTGACCATGACCCATAGATCAGAAAACTTTTTATGCATTAATGTTAATTTCCTGCTTTTATACCTTCTCAATTCTAAGGGATCAAAATTGGGTACCTTATCAGAAATCATTTTTACCAAACAATAATATATCAAATATCCCCCCAGTAATATAATTAAACAGGTAAAGGCAAAGGACAAGATTTTAAAAATCTCTATGGATACCATCCATATCAATAGTGCAGCAGTAATAGTCCATAGAATTCCCAAAAGGAAAAGATAATTCTTTTCATCCATGCTATATGGTCCTGGCTTCTCAGGATGCAACAGGGAAAATTTAAAAATTGATGTCTGAATGGCAAAGAGGCTCAACCATAATAGCAGACTAATTATATTGTGAGGAATGAAATAATATATGACCAAGAGACAGAAAATTTGATAAAGCATTAAAAAATTAAACAACAAATATTGATTCCTTTTATTCTTAAAGGGAGCATACCAAGCATATGAAAAAGGACTGGAATTGAGATAGATGTTTTTTTTGGTGGCTATCGGAGTTAATAAGGACAGGGTAATCAATAATAATATATAAGGAGATAATATTAGAAGGGTTTCAAAGGACACTAATGAGGACCTAACATATCCCAGATTTTCGTCTACTAAATAAAGCATCCAAAGGGATTGGTCCATCCCTTGAATGTCAAGTTTTTTTAATATGCCAAGATATTCATATCCATTAACATATAGAGGTATCTGCCATTTGGTTTCAACTGAAGTGGTTAAATTATTTTTTACAAGACTATTGATCTCCTGCCACTTCATATCATCGACAGCTTGCTGAATATACGTCACGGGTATGTTTACCTTTTCACTTTTAAACAGGACTTTCCCATTGGGTTTAAAAATAAAAAACCTCCTTTTTTTACTCTCTTGGTCAGCAATTCCCGAAAGTCTGAAGGTGATCGCTTTTCTAATTTTATCGGGTGTATCCTGACTAATTACACCCTCCTGCAGCCCGGTAGACTGGGAGTAATGAGCTGAAATAAATCTTGCATCACCTTTATATTGTGCGTAATCTCTTTGGGCTACAGAGATAAATGGCTGGTTCTTGAAATCAATGGCCAGTGAATCCCTAAAAAAATTCATCCTACTGATCTGATATTTTTCATTTAATTCAAGGTATTCGTTAATATTTTTATGTAAGGGAGAGTAGCCTTCATACAACATCCGATCAGGACAGGGTGTAGATTTACAGTCAGTATGATGATCCAGATGCTGCACAAAAAATGAAATGGTGGATTGATAGCTCTCTTCAATATGTTCCAGCACTTCATCATGATCTTCATCAATATACTGATTTCTTATAAAGGCTACCGTGAAACCGATGATAAGGCTAAGCACTATTAAAGAAAGCCCAAGGACATATACTTTATTTCTGGATAGCACATCTCCTATATCCATATTTAGCATACTGAAGATAGGGATGCTGGTAAAGATGATTAATAACGCTATCACAAATGTGCTTAATAGATTATAGTCGATGCGTAAGGCCACTTTTTGAAATTGTCCTAGTTCCTTTACTCCGGCTAGATAAAGGTATTCTTCTCCCAACGCAACAGGGGCTATAAAAACTTCATGATCTTCAGAATTGATCTGCAGTCTAATATTTTTATTGCCCAGCTTCATCAATCGATTTCCCTCCGGATCAGAGGAATCCGCATATAGATCATCAGGAAGGAACAGCCTCATGCCTTTTTGGTATTGAGGATATAGCACTAGCCCCCCTTGGTCTAATACATAT
>DATHVH010000396.1:0-28940 GCA_035461405.1 Anditalea sp. | reverse complement strand
TACCACCAAATATTGGCATTATATCTACCCCAATTTCATATGGTGTTTCTTGATAATCGTACTCTTGAGAGTGAGCAGAGTTAAAAATCATAATTGCTAGAATTATTAAGAGAATAGACTTTTTCATGAAAAGGGTTAAGGAATAGTTAAATTTATCGTGTTGTGCATAAAAAGGGGGACAATTTTTATAAAGGATTTCGGTTGAAAAACTTTAGAATGTCATTTTTTAAAATGGGCAGTGTCTCTATTTTTAAAGGACTTTAAATAATTTCTAACAGTTGTTAAAATTCGTATCTCATAAAAATTATTTTAATAACTGCAATTTTAATTAAAAAATTAAACTTTTAAAAAATAAAGACATTTTATCAATAATATGTTTATCCGCATTTTCGCCAGTAAATTTAATTGTACTTTCATTTAATTACGGATAATCGTGGGCAGTCCACCATAAAGCATAATTCAAGTTTTATTCTTATTATATTTTTCATGTGGCACGAATGCGTATATATATAATAATAAAAAAAAAAACCTCCCATATAGGGAGGCTTTAAAATGTTATTTTCTTCTCAAAGGAAGGTTTTCATTCCTGCCAAAGAGTCTGTCCATTTCATTCTGGATCTGGGTAGCTCGTTCTTCAAAACCTCGCTCTCTAAGTAAAGGAACAAAATATTTGAGCATTTCTCCAGAAATCATGGCTTCCCTATCAAGCGGCCGTTCTCGTTGCCCATAAAATTCTAGCATCTCGATAGCCCTATGAGAAATTTCATCTATGATATGCAGGGCATATTCGTCCTCACCTACTTCAAATAAAAGGGGTACAGATTGCCCACTTGCCAGATCATAGGGTATTGCTTCATGAGGGAAGGCTTCCAGACTTAGCATTTGGATATCTCTAGCTCTCTCTATATCATCCTCGTCCAATAATGCTATGGTAATGCTGTTCAGTGCACTTCGATGATTAGAGGTAAACCTTCTAAACTCATCATCAAAATAGTTGTCTGGATTATTCATTCCCCTGAAGGCAAATTTTTCCATAGCATTACTATATGCAAGATCAGTATCTACTAATTCCTCCATATTTTGAGGCTTCTGTATTGGCAGCAATCTATAGGTAAGGCCTTCCATCACTACGTGGTTTGTAAGGTCAAAACCTATAGTAGCCAGTGAAGTATTATTGAAATAGATAGGGCGTTCCCAGTTATTGGTCACAATCATATCCATCAGCATCATAGTACCTTTGGTCATATAGTTACCTTTCACACGCAGATTCATTTGATCGATAATCAATTCCTCCATTCCCTCTGGGATGATGCCTCGCTGAAGTATATCTTCTCTATTGATATCAAGGATAAGATTTCTGGAAGGCACTAAATTCAATTGAGTCCTGAATCCTGAACTTAATTTTAAAAGATCACTTTCGTTCTTTATTAACTTTAGGTATTCTCTTGCTGAGACAGCATCTAGTCCCTGCCTTTCACTTACGTACAGTACATCATTGGTTCCTTTGCGATAGTTCCTTCTTTCCAGAGAGAAATCTATAGGCGGAGAATCATACACCTGCCGTTTCATCTGATCTACGTACCAGTCTGTATCAAAGTAACTCAATACAATCACCCTTACATCTGTTCTGAAACCTTCTACTTCCTGCACATACCATAGTGGAAAGGTATCATTATCCCCACCCGTAAACAGTATCGCATTTGGAGCGCAGGATGCCAGGAAATTCCTTGCTGAATCAACAGAAAAATATCTGTCACTTCTATCATGATCATCCCAATTTTGGACAGCCATGATCACTGGAGCAGGGAAGGCTATCAAAGTAGCTATCATTGCACCCACTGCTAAATTTTTATTTAATTTACCTATCCAATGGGACAATGCCAATACACTTAAACCAATCCATATAGCAAACGCATAGAATGAACCTACATAAATATAATCCCTTTCTCTCGGCTCTACCGGAGGGGAATTGAGGTAAAGTACTAGTACTACTCCCATCATAAGGAATAGCATCATAGTTATATAGAATGATTTGGGATCATATTTTGCCTGAAAAATCAGGCCGATTATACCCAGTATCAGGGGCAACATCAGATAATTATTATGTGCTTTATTCTCTGTAATATAATCTGGGTAACTATCATCTACTGCATCCCAAATCCCCAGCCATGGAGCATCCGAAAAGTCACTTTCCCTACCGGAAAAATTCCACATAAAATATCTCCAATACATATGACCCAACTGGTGGGAAAACATAAAATAAATATTGTCAGAAAAAGAAGGTTTCTCGCCTTCCCTTAGTCCCAATTTAGCCCGATATATCTGCCTGTGTCGATCCTGTGTACTGTGGATCCTCGGTAGGATAGTAGTATGAGTAGGGTCATATTCATTGACAATGTTATAATCCACTATTTCATATCTGTCAGCTCCTTTTACGTATACTGGTGCACCTTCTTTTTGGTCAACTACATCTGCGGTAAAATAGCGTCCGTGGAGTAATGGTCTATCACCATATTGCTCCCGTTTCAAATAACTTACAAAGCTCAGTACATCTTTGGGATTGTTTTCATTAATAACGGTATCGGCATTTGCACGAATTACAATCATGGCATAGGAACCGTATCCTATCAAAATAAAAGTTACTGAAAGAAGTGCTGTATTAAGCAGTATTTTTTGGTTCTTTATAGAATACATGATAGCATATATCAGAGCACCTATAAACAGTGCACTAAAAAATACAATGCCTGAGCCAAATGGTAACCCAATGCTGTTCACAAAGAAAATTTCTATAGACCCCGCTAAGCTAGGTAGACCTGGGATGATGATATTATTGATAATGATCAGTGCAATACCTCCAGCAATTAGCGCTAGAATGCCACCTTTCAGTGTAGGATTTTCGTATTTCTTAAAATAATAAATGAGTGCCAAAGCTGGCAAGGTTACCAGGTTTAGAAGATGGACTCCTATAGAAAGGCCTACCAGATAAGCTATAAAAATCATCCATCTATTCTCTTCTTTCGGATCCCTGATCACATCCCACTTCAGAAAAGCCCAGATTACTATAGCTGTAAAGAAGGAAGACATAGCATATACTTCAGCCTCAACCGCAGAGAACCAAAAACTGTCAGAGAAGGTATAGGCCAAAGAACCAATGATACCCGCTCCCATTATAGAGATTGTATGACCTTTACTTTCTCCGCCTAGGGGCAATTTAAATAATTTTCTACCTAAAAGCGTAATAGACCAAAAAAGGAATAGTATGGTAAAGCCTGAAAACAAAGCGCTTCCAAAATTCATCCAATAAGCAACCCGCAGTTCATCCCCAAAAGCGAGAAAACTGAACATCCTGTAGATTAATAGGAAAAATGGTGCCCCTGGAGGATGTGGCACCTGGAGCTTATAAGCTACTGCTATAAATTCCCCTGGATCCCAAAAACTGGCTGTTTCTTCTATAGTCAATACATATACGATAGTGGCAAAAAGAAATACGACCCAGCCGGTTAGGTTATTGACCTTTCTATAATCTAACATTTGTATAATCTAAATTTTGAAAGGCGAAAATAAAAAATTAATCATGAAAAACAGGTTATTTAACAGATTTTAAATAGTTAGTAGAATGGTGAAATTCAATTAACATAATTATTTAGTGTATAAGATCTCTTTAAAGCCTGATGGAAAGTGTTAGGAGATATGAAATCTTTAAAAAGAATATGGACAAATAGGAAAGAAATTTATCTATTCGATAGCTGTTTATATTTTGTAAACCATCATATAATAAGTCAGCCATATTATTAATCCTAATCCATAACTGCAGATAACTAGAAATAATGACTTTTCCACAGTCCTCCGGGTGAGCATATGGATCCCTAGTCCCAGTATAAACCAATAGGCTATTTCAAAAAGATTGATTGTTTGAAGTGGGTAATGATATCGAGGGTGGACACTAGAAGCATCGACTAGGGAAAACAGTGAGAGAGGGTAGAAATTTTTAATTTCCAAATATGACTGAGGTGGCTCGATTACGAACCACATAAGGCGGATCAATTCTGGAAAAACAAATATAAATTCAGCTACCAGCACAAACTTCCATAGTTCTCGGTAAGAGATCTTATGGCCAAATATAAAAGCCCCTATCCAAAGCAGAAAAGCAGTTAAAGTAAATTTCCAAAGAAGAGCAAAAGGAGTCCAGAGGTAATTTAATGTGTTAAATATGTGGAAAAAAGTAAAGCTTCCCTCATCACTCAGTTGTTCATTTCCTGGAATGGCCTGAAGGATCAAATCATCAGTTAAAAATCTAACGAAAATGAAAGTAATGACCAAAAATATAAAAAATATCCTTTTGTCGAAATTAATTAGTTCTTCTGTTCGTTCTGATATCTTGGTAGTGACTTTACTCATTTCCAGGTTTTAAATTATATCTCCCCAAATGTATGTTATTGTTTTAATTAGCATCTACTTTTGCGGAAAAAAAGAAAGTACAGTATGAGTCGAATATATTATTTGTTCTTGGTTTGTTTCTTATTTGTCCAGTTTGGTGCCCAGGCCCAGATGATGAATGATACTATAGATGAGCCTACCGGTCCTCAATATCTTTTGCTGGACAAAGGACTACAGTTCAGAATAACTGAAGCGGTGAACAGCATGTATAATTTTGACTTTAAGACTGCCGAGAGAGGATTTTTAGTCATGAAGTATACGTATCCCCAACATCCCCTGCCTGATTTTCTCATAGGCCTCAGCCAATGGTGGAAGATAGCACCGAACATGGAGGATACCAGATATGACAAGCGATTTATATCCTATATGGATTCAGCTATTTATAAAGCAGAAAAGATTTTAAAAAGAGAGCCTGACAACAAGGAGGCTGCATTTTTCCTAGCTGGAGCGCATGGGTTTAAAGGAAGACTTTACAGTGAAAGAAAGAGTTGGACCAAGGCAACTTTCTCTGGTAAAAATGCATTGAAATATCTTGAATTGAGTAGAGGTGATGATGAACTGAATCCTGAGTTGATATTGGGAGATGCATTGTTCAATTATTTCTCGGTATGGATCCCTGAGAACTATCCTTTATTAAAACCTATTTTGGCCCTCTTTCCAAAGGGAGATAAACAACTTGGATTAAAGCAATTGGAAGATGTGTCTGCCAATGCTTTCTATGCAAGAGTGGAGGCCCAATATTTTCTTTTTAGGCTATACTCAGGAGAAGAGAAAAAGCCTTACGAAGCTTTAAATATTACCTCATACCTCCATGAAAAATATCCAAATAATGCTTATTTTCATAGGTTTTATGCCCGACAACTTTATGCGGTAGGCCGCGGTGCCGAAGCCAAAGATGAAGGTCTTGAAATTCTTAAAAGAATAGAGGAAAAGCAGACAGGCTATGAAGCGAACAGTGGAAGGTATGCAGCATTTTTTGTAGCCCAGTATTATGAGCGGGTAAATGATACCGCTAATGCTAAGCGTTACTATGAACAAGCAGTGGCATATGGGGGGGAATCCGAAAGTCAAGAAAGTGGGTATTATTTGTATTCTTTACTTCATCTAGGTAAAATAGCTACTAAAGAAAATAATAAACCTCGGGCAAAAAAATATTTTAAGGAAGTAAAGAAATATGCCAAGCGAAAACATCCTGTTCATCAGGAAGCTAGAGATTTTATTAAAAAGAATAATATTTAGTAATGGCTTATTTAGTTTAAAATTGTAAAATCAAGAGATAATTTGAATTTTTTCAAGATGAGCATATTTATTGCTTGCTTTATTTTAAAGAACCTTTATAATGATTAACAATATTTTGTAAGAAAGGGCGTTTTTTGTACTAAATCCTTTTAAAACAATTCGAAATTATATTACCTTTGTACCACATAAAATTTTGTAAAATCTTTGTATCATGGATAATAGCATAAAAGTGAAATTCGATAAAATAGACAGAAAGATATTAGAAATCCTTCAAGCCAACGCTAAAATAACAAACGCTCAACTTTCTAAAGATATAGGATTGTCACCCGCTCCTACATTGGAAAGAGTTAAGAAACTGGAACAGTCTGGGATAATTAAAAGTTATCATGCTAAGCTCGATCCGGAAAAAATTGGCTTGGGAGTCAGTACTTTCGTTCTAGTAGGGTTGGTAGGCCATAATAAAGGTAATATAGATGCTTTTATGAAAGAAATTGATTTGATACAGGAAGTTATTGAATGTCACCACATCACAGGTACAGGAGATTTCATTCTTAAGATTATTTCTAAAGACATTACAGCGTATCAGAAATTAATGCTTGAGAGAGTAAGTGAGATTAAAGAAGTGGATTCTATGCAGTCTATGGTTATCCTTTCTACATTTAAGGACAGTAAAGTACTTCCTATCCCAGCATAATATTAAAATATAAGGAATAGGGAGGGTGGCTATACGGTCACCCTCTTTTTTTTTAGAATTATACTATGGCAGAAGAAAATCCGTGGCAAACTCTTAGGAAAAAACCAATATATCAAAATCCCTGGATAATAGTAGAAGAGCATGATGTAATCACTCCTTCGGGGAAAGAGGGTATATATGGAAAGGTTTCATTTAGAAATAAGGCATTGGGAATTATCCCGATAGATAATGAAGGTAATACATGGCTTGTGGGCCAATATAGGTACACCTTAAATACTTACTCGTGGGAAATACCTATGGGCGGCGGCCCCATAGAAATGGATATACTAGATAGTGCTAAGCGGGAGCTAAAGGAAGAAACAGGAATTATAGCGGCTCAGTGGCGAAAAATAATGCGAATACATACTTCCAATAGCGTTACAAATGAGGAGGGATATGTCTTCTTAGCTCAAGATCTGACTTTTGGAGAGACTGAATTCGAAGATACAGAGCAGATAGTGATCAAAAAATTGCCATTCAATGAAGCTATTAGAATGGTGATGGATGGAAGCATTACCGACTGCATTAGTGTGGCGGGATTATTAATGGCAGAAAAGATCTTAAATAAATAATTATACAGATTATTAATGAGTCAGCTTACCTATAAGGAGCATTTTAACCGGACATTTAACCTAGCATACCCTGTAATGCTGAGTCAATTAGGACAGGTATTGGTAGGGGTAGCAGATAGTATGATGGTAGGGCGCCTTGGAGCTACTCCATTGGCAGCTGCTTCCTTGGCCAACAGTATTTTTTTCGTTGTATTAATGTTTGGTATAGGTGTTTCGATGGCTATCACGCCGTTAGTAGCCTCTGCAGATGGGCAGGGTAAGAGTAAAAGAATAGCCAAGCTATTCAAACATGGCTTTGTAATAAATATGTTTACTGGCTTGGTTCTATTTTTAATAATATTAATGGCAGCCCCATCTTTAAATTATATGAACCAGCCAGAGGAGGTGGTTCAGATGGCTATCCCATATTTAGCGATCATTACGCTTTCGCTAATACCATTTATGTTTTTCCAAACCTTTAAACAGTTTGCAGAAGGACTTTCTCAGACTAAACAAGCGATGGCAGTCACCATCTTTTGTAATTTAATTAATGTTTTTCTGAATTGGGTTCTGATCTATGGAGAGCTGGGGTTTCCGGCTATGGGCCTAAACGGAGCAGGTTGGGCTACTTTAATATCAAGGATATTGATGGGAATCCTTATTTTTTATTATGTCTGGAATTCGAAGAGGTATACCCAATATAAGATAGGCTTTGGGTTTAAAAAGCTTAGTTTTCCTATGATTTCTAAAATGCTGAAATTAGGTGTGCCTACAGGATTTCAGTTTATTTTTGAAGTAGGTGCTTTCAGTGCGGCAGCCATCATGATGGGTTGGATAGGGGTAAATGCGCTTGCGGCCCACCAGATAGCTATCAATCTTGCTTCTATAAGCTATATGATGGCTTCAGGTCTATCGGCGGCAGCGATGGTCAGGGTGGGGAATCAACTCGGAAGAAATGATATCAAAACCTTACGTGAGGCAGGATTTACTATTTTTGGAATGGTGGCCCTTTTCATGTTTTGCTTTGCGGTAATATTTATAGTTTTCAGAAATTTCCTTCCTTCATTATACATCGATGAATTACCCGTGATAGAAATGACAGCCTCATTACTTGTCATAGCTGGGTTTTTTCAGCTATCAGATGGTATCCAAGTAGTGGGTTTAGGTGCATTGAGAGGTATGTCGGATGTAAAAATACCTACATTGGTTACCTTGGTAGCTTATTGGGTATTGGGTCTTCCATTGGGTTATTTTTTTGCATTTCAACTAGATATGGCTGAGCAAGGTATATGGTATGGATTGTTAATCGGGCTGACCTCTACAGGAGTGATGCTCCTTTACCGTTTTCATAAGCTAAGTAATAAGTTGTTATTAAAACAACGTGACGTCGTTATTGTAGAGGACTAAATATATGGTATTTAATTATTTGGTATTTAAACACTGATCATTGCTTTAATATTCCGTACCTACGGCACGGTGTTAAGCTAAATTTATTAACTCCTACAAATATTCCGGACCTAGGGCACCGTCATCAGACAACGTTCTAGGACATCCTTCTTCGGTCTCCGGTCTTCCGTCCTTTTTTTCCTTCTCACTTTTCACTTCACCTCTTATTTTACCTTTCATCCGACATCCAGCCTCCAAATATTTTTCCACCCATCATTACATTCTG
The DNA here is from genome assembly GCA_035461405.1 of Anditalea sp. Lineage (GTDB taxonomy): Bacteria > Bacteroidota > Bacteroidia > Cytophagales > Cyclobacteriaceae > Anditalea. The sequence continues at coordinate 20,308 of DATHVH010000396.1, read as the reverse complement.
TCATTAATTCCCTATTTTACCTTTTAAAATTTAAAATCTATGACACCACAAATTGACGCACGTCCCATAAATTTTAGCCGTACCACTATTACTGAACTAATGATTCCTAGCTATGCTAATTTTGGCGGAAAGATACATGGGGGGATTTTACTTTCTTTGATGGATAAAGTAGCCTATACCTGTGCGAGTAGGCATAGCGGGGCTTATTGTGTTACGGTTTCTGTAGATACGGTCGATTTTCTTAAACCAGTCGCAGTAGGGGAGCTGGTTTCTTTGAAGGCTTCCATTAATTATGTAGGAAACAGCTCTATGGTTATAGGTATAAAAGTGATCTCTGAGGATGTAAAAACTGGAAAATATAACCACACCAACACAAGCTATTTTACAATGGTAGCCAAAGATGAAAATGATAAGCCCGTATCAGTACCGAAGTTAATTTTAGAGACAGTTACAGATTTAAGAAGATTTGTAGAAGCTATATATAGGAGAAAACTTAAAGCTGATTACGGATCTAACCTTAAGAATGTGAAAAGCCATTGGGAAGAAGAAAATATCCACGAATTACTCAAAGATCACAGATGCATCAATAAAGTAATATTATGAAAAAACAATTACTGATTTTCGCAATAATACTGATAGTATTTCCTGTCAGTGCCCAACAATATCACATCTTAAGTCAAAAAGAGCAAGCGGAAGTGATAGACACTTGGCTAAATGATAAAATAGATAACGTACTTCCAGAATTGATGAGGCGTGAAGGGATAGATATGTGGTTGATAGTATCCAGAGAATATAATGAAGATCCGGTGATACGTACTTTTCTTCCTGCCACATGGTTAGCTGCTAGAAGGAGGACTATGTTGCTTCTTTATGACCAGGGAGAAGGCAAAGGCATCGAAAAGCTGGCTGTGGCTAGATATGATGTAGGAGAGGCTTTTAAAAAAGCTTGGGATCCCGAGAATGAACCTGACCAGTGGAAGCAGCTTTCTATGCTTATTCAACAAAGGTCCCCAGGGAAAATTGGTATAAACAAATCTCCGGATTATGGACATGCCGATGGATTGAATGCCACAGAATACGACCTGTTGATGGAATATTTGCCAACAAGCTTACATGATAGGGTAGTGTCAGCACAAAATCTAGCAGTAGGTTGGCTGGAAACCCGTACGGATGCCGAGATGGCCACATATAGACATATAGTAGGCATTGCCCACGAGATCATAGCTGAAGGGTTATCTGAAAAAGTCATTACTCCAGGTGTGACCACTACAGACGATGTAGTCTGGTGGTACAGGGAACGGATTACAGAACTAAAATTGGACACGTGGTTTCATCCCACGGTAGATATCCAGAGAGCGGAAAGTGAGGCCTCCATAAAATCTTTTGCCAGTAGGCCAGGTAGCCAAGTCATAATGCCGGGCGATTTATTGCATATGGATTTTGGTATTACTTATTTGAGGCTAAATACTGATACACAACAGCTCGCCTATGTCTTGAAGCCAGGGGAAACCGAAGTCCCTGCTTATCTTAACGAAGCAATGAAAATAGGCAACAGGCTGCAGGATAAACTCACTGATGAGTTTCAGAAAGGAAGATCGGGAAATGAGATTCTTAGAAGAGCCAGGGAACAGGCTGCCGCCGAAGGGATTAAGGGTACGATTTACACTCATCCTATAGGATATCATGGTCATGCTGCTGGGCCGACTATCGGGATGTGGGATAATCAAGGTGACACACCAGGAAGTGGGGACTATCCCTTATACCCAAATACAGCCTTTTCAATAGAGCTTAATGCTGAAGTGCATCTGAAAGAATGGGGAAAAGATGTAAAGATAATGTTAGAAGAAGAAGCTTTTTTTGATGGAGCTAATGTCACCTATATCAATGGCAGACAGACCGAAATCTTAGAAATACCAAGAAAACAAAATTATCTAAACCGTTAGTGTCTAATGGCTATGGGGTTTCCAATAACTCTCTCTCTTCGTACCTCTTCTTTAAACTGGATAGACATACCTTGAATAACAAAATAATGGCCTAAACTAAATGAAACGAGTATAAGTGAATCATGAATGGGATTGTGGAAAAAAACACTGAGTCCATGAAGTATGTCTGAGGCAAGAAAGAAAACTGTACCAACCAGGACAGGCATATAGGTTTTTTTATTGAGATATTTCCTTCTTCTGGCCATGGCAATCAATGTAAAGCATGAAAATACTGTATATATAACTGCAGGTATTTGGAACATCCCAAAATATGGGACAAGCATGAATAGCGTATAGGAAATTATTAAAATTAATATGAGCTCAGGAAAATAAAATTTCTCTACCTTGATTTTATCTTTTTTCTGAAAAGAAAAGAAATACATCAAACCATACCCTACATTGGCTACAGTAAAGGTACATATGGCAAACAGCCGGAATAAAACGACTTCCACTTCTACCAAAAAGAAGATGTCTCCCAGAAATTTGAAAAACGAGGCGGTAATCAACAATGGAATCAAAGGATGTTCAAATATCTTATGATTAGTCATCAAAAGATAAATCAATGAAGGCACTATGAGAAGTCTGGTTATGTAATGTACAGTCATCCACTCCATATAACAGGTAATTACCGCTGCTATACAGAGAAAAATATAAAAATAAATGAAAGTAAATTTTCTGGTAACCATCGACGTGTTTTGCAACATAAGAATTCGAATGTATACAAAAATACTACTTTATAGGGAACCATCCATCAAATAAATATTACTAGAAAAGTTTAGATTTTATACGCTATTCCTATGTGTATAAAATTTATTATAAATATTTTAAATTAATGCATCACTAGTATTAATTATATTATATATATAAAAATTTTAAGTCGATTTTTTTCTGAGATATTTTGGTCTTTTATGTGAGAGAGTGAGAAGATATAAAAAAGCAATAATGGCGCTTAATGAGCCCATTAAAAAAACGTATTTAAAATTTTCAATTTTATTACCATATATCCATCCTGAGAAGACAGCTCCCAATCCTATACCTGCCTCTAAAGCTATGTACATAGTAGCAAGTGCCCTACCTCTAAAAGCATCTAGTGAAAGATCAATGGTCCATGCCGTAACAGTAGGAGAGTTCATTCCAACAGAGCAACCAAATATAACTCCTCCCACCATTAGCATTAACATACTATCTGCATAGGCAATGATGAACATAGCCAACGCCATGGATAGAGAGGCTACTTTCATGACGGGAATACGCCCATACTTATCCGAAGTCCTGCCCGCCACGATCCTGATAGCTAGGGAGGCTAATGTAAAGACGGCAAAGAATAATCCTTTGTTTTTGATACCCAGAAATTCAGAATAATCTGGGATTATAGTGAGGATGATTCCAAAGGAGAAAACAGTAAAAAACAAAACAATTGATGGGTCCATCACCCTTTTTTCAATGATTTCGTGCCTGCTCAGTGTGATATGACTTTTATTAAGTCTCTCAGTGGGATTGACTGTTTCTTTGAGTCTGATGAGTATAAGAATAGAAAGTATGGCAACTATTCCTGATACATAGAAGAGAATATTTATATGATAAATGGAGGCTAGATAGCCACCTAATGCTGGACCGGCAGCCATACCCAATGAGCCAAATAAGGACTGTATACCCATGGCTTCCCCCCGTCTATTGAAGGGAACAATATCTGCGACATATGCTGAAGTTCCGGTAGGGGTGAATCCTGTCGAAAATCCATGGACAAATCTCAACAATAAAAAACCTGCTACTGAAGTCATCACAGGATATAATAAACTTACTATAAAACAAATAGATGCCCCAAATACCATAACTGGAATCCTACCCACTTTATCTGCAAGCTTACCACTGAAAGGTCTGGACAGTCCTGCTGTTAATGTGAAAAGTGAAATAATTAGACCTTTATAATCCTCACCTCCCAATGAAGTGAGATAGGAGGGGAGTTCGGGCACTATCATATTGAAGCTTGCAAAAAACAAGAATGAACTTACGCAGAGTAAAAAATAATCAATGGTAAAGAAAGGCGGCAGTATTTTCATTCCACAAAATAGCAATAGGTATATAGGTACTAAAGAAGGCACTGCCCCCAAAAGAGCAGTGCCTTAATATGGAAGAGTAAGAATATTCTAATTATCCTCCTTTACTTCTTCTTCACTTTGTGCTAGGAGAAATGCTTTCATAAAACCGTTAAGTTCACCATCTAAAACAGCTTGTACATCAGAGGTTTCATAGCCTGTTCTGGCATCTTTAGCAAGTTTATAGGGGTGTAGCACATAGTTTCGGATTTGGGAACCGAAGTCTATACGCATCTTACCGGACTCCACCTTAGCTCTTTCAGCATTCCGTTTTTCCATCTCTAACTGATAAAGCCTGGATTTAAGCATCTGCATGGCTTTTTCTCGGTTTGCCAGCTGAGATCTTTCTATTTGACAGACCACTACTATCCCTGTGGGTTTGTGAGTCAACTGTACCTTAGTCTCTACCTTGTTTACATTTTGACCACCTGCTCCGCCTGATCTTGACGTATGAAGCTCTACATCGGAAGGATTGATATCTATCTCAATAGTATCATCTACCACCGGATAGGCATAAACGGAAGCAAAGGAAGTATGTCTTCTTCCCCCACTATCAAATGGTGAAATCCTTACCAAACGGTGCACTCCAATTTCTGATTTGAGAAATCCATAGGCTAGGGGACCATCAAACTCGAGAGTCACAGATTTGATACCTGCTACTTCGCCTTCCTGAAGATCTACTTCACGGACTTTATATCCGTTTTTCTCTCCCCACATGATGTACATCCTCATCAGGATTGATGCCCAATCATTACTTTCAGTACCACCTGCACCGGGATTGATTTCTAGCATAGCACTGAGTTGATCTTCATCACTGCTCAGCATTTTCTTTAGTTCTAAATCCTCTACATGACTGAGACTTTTCTGATAGTCGCTTTTCAGCTCCTCTTCACTGACATCTCCTGCATTATAAAATTCATATAGAACTTCCAGATCCTGCACCATGGTATCTACTTTTTCATAAGCAGACGTCCAGGTTTTTTTGGACTGGATTACTTTCATTGTTTTTTCGGCTTCCGTGGGATCGTTCCAGAAGTCCGGTTGGGCAGAAACTGCCACTAAATCTTCTATTTCTACTATCTTACGATCGTAGTCAAAGATACCTCCTCAAGGCCGAGATTCGAGCCTTCAAGTCTTTCAACTGGTCTAGTGTCATAATTTATTTAGTTTTTTTGAGGTGCAAATTTCTGAATTTATAATGGTTTTACCTAATTGTAACTCTCTTCATTAAGGACAAATCCAGAGTGAGGAATATATATTGATGTAATATATCAGACACTCTTAAAATTTATATCCAAGTATATTATATAATCAAAGAAGGAATTTATACCTGAATTTTTTAAAAGTAATTATGATTTGCAACAAATTATATAATTCCTTCATGGGTAAAACTAGATTAAATTTGATCTAGTATAAAAATAAAATTATTCCTCCAGCTGAATCAGCTGGATTTTATTCTTACCTCGATGCCGAAAATATTTATATTTGGATAGGGAAATAACAGCATTGCTGGCAAATAAGGATCCCGCTATAATCAAACCCGTATTACTGTATCTCAGTCTACCATCTATATATAAGCTATTGATGGTTTCGGCAGTAAGCACCAGTGCACCCGCAGAAAATGCCAGGGCACTGAGATTTCTTATGGTATGATTTCTTTCATCTTTCCTTCTGATATCAATAACTTCTATCTCTTCAGGACGGATTATATTATCATTGAGGACGATGAAGTCATTATGTATCTCGCGGATTACATCATCATAAAAAAAATCAACTCCCTTTTGCCGGTAAACTATGGGTTCCCCTTCCTTATAGATAATTCTGGTTTTTTGGTTACTGCCGCGCTGCAATAACATTATTCTCTGAGCATGGCTTTCACCTATACAGAGAATAATGAGGAAAAAAGATAATATAAATTTAGCCAAATATTTTACTTATTTAAGATCAGCGTAGAACCGAATAGGATCATGCGGGATAGTGATTTTCTAGTTAGAAATTACTGCTAAATATCATAATTTAGCTAGTTTGGATTTCTGTATGCAGGCTATTTATTATGAGAGTCAAAGTTAAACAATAGATCCATGTGTGTTTTCTTCAGTTTTCCGTCTTCCTTCCTTTTATTTTATCCGACATCGGTCATCCGTCATACTAAAGCTTCATTATCCAGCCGTGAGTATCTTCTTTTTTACCATATTTAATAGCATCAAGTTCTTCTAGAATTTTGTATGAAAAACTGTCCTTTGGTTTTTCAGGAAGTGGGTAATCTTCATCATTTACATTAATGAGTGATATATGCGCTATAGTAGCAGCTGTTCCTGTACCAAAAGCTTCTATAAGCTGGCCTTCTTTAAGCGAATCTTCCAATTCAGAAACAGTGACAAATCTTTCCTCTACATTCATTCCCATTTCCCTAGCCAATGTAAGTACACTGTCTCTGGTAATCCCGGCCAAAATTGTACTGGTAGTAAGAGGAGCTGTAAACAAGGTGTCATTAATAATGAACATGATATTCATTGTCCCACTTTCTTCTATGTTCTGATGAGATTTCGCATCTGTCCATAGGAGTTGGTCGTATCCCTCTTTCTGCACCAAGGATGCCGGATATAGCGATCCAGCATAGTTTCCTGCTGCCTTTGCATAACCTGTTCCGCCTTCACAAGCTCTAGAATATGCAGTTTCTACCTTCACAGTTACCGGTTTGGCATAATAATGTCCTACCGGGCAAGTGAATATGATAAATTTATATTTATTTGAAGGACGAATGCCTAGATAATCATCGGTAGCAAAAATAAATGGCCTGATATATAAAGAATATCCCGCCCTGTTTGGTATCCATGCATTATCGATTTCCAGCAGCTTTTTCAGACCTTCCATAAAAAGTTCTTCAGGAACTTCTGGTATACAGAGTCTTTTAGCGGAAATATTTAGACGCTTTTGATTGGCATCTGCCCTAAATATCAGCGTTTCTCCCGCCTCGTTCTTGTATGCTTTCATTCCTTCAAATACTGACTGACCATAATGTAAGGTGGCATTTGCTGGATTTAGCATCAAAGGTGCATAAGGTTCTATCCTGAAATCGCTCCATTCTCCATCATTGTAATCGGCCACGAACATATGATCGCTAATCATCTGACCAAACTGTAAATTGTCAAAGTCAGTGGAACTTAATTTAGAAGTATCAGTCTGTGTGATATTTATATCTATGGTGTTATTCATGCTCATTTTTTTCTAGGTTCCCAAAGGACTTCTTCAATATTTAATTCTTTAGCAATTAATCTACCCAATACAAAAAGATAATCCGAAAGCCGATTTAGGTACGTGATCAGTATTGGATCTACGGGTTCATTTTGATCCAGGAGTATGGTACATCTTTCGGCTCGTCTACAGACAGTCCTGGCTACATGACAAAATGATACCACCTGATGGCCCCCAGGCAAGATGAAATTTTTAAGTGGTGCTAGACCTTGTTCCATCTCATCTATCTGCAATTCAAGTCTTTCTACATCTTGGGAATGTATATCCGGTTTTTGTATATTATCTTTTCCAGGGGAGGTAGCTAGGTCTGCACCTATAGTAAATAGCCTGTCTTGAATTTCTTTAAGAATTGCTTGTCTGTTATTGTTTACTTCTTGGTCCCGCAGTAAACCAATATAAGAGTTTAATTCATCTACAGTCCCATAGGCATCTATCCTTAAATTTGCTTTGGACACCCGGGTACCGCCAAGGAGTGAAGTTGTCCCCTGATCTCCGGTTTTGGTGTAGATTTTCATAACAGATTGTATATATTAAATAAGTTTATTCAATTGATGATGCGGTGATTTGCTTATGACTTTGATTTGGATTAGGGTTTACAGTATCACTTTCCACCAAGCCGTCACGGAGTCTTACTATTCTATGGGCATAGTGCGCTATATCATCTTCATGTGTTACCATGATAATGGTGTTACCCTGTTTGTGCAGATCATCAAATAATCCCATAATATCATAAGAGGTTTTGGTATCCAGGTTTCCCGTAGGTTCATCGGCCAAAATTATGCTTGGATTATTTACCAATGCTCTTGCTATGGCCACACGCTGCCGCTGTCCACCAGAGAGTTCATTTGGTTTATGATGAACCCTATCTCCTAGTCCCACACTCTTTAAAGTTTCAAAAGCTTTTTCTTCTCTGTCTGATTTTCCAAATCCAGCATAGATTAGTGGAAGAGCGACATTTTCTAGACAGCTGGCCCTTGGCAAAAGATTAAAAGTCTGGAAAACGAAACCGATCTCTTTGTTGCGGATCTCAGCCAGCTCGTTTTCAGTCATATCACTTACATCCTTGTTATTCAGGATATAAGTTCCAGCTGTAGGAGTATCCAGGCACCCTATGATATTCATCAAAGTCGATTTACCTGAACCAGATGGACCCATAAAAGCTACATATTCCCCTTTATTAACAGAAATAGATACTGACTTAAGAGCCCTTACTTCTTCTGCACCCATTCTGTAGGTTTTCTGTATATCGCGGGTTTCTATTATTTTAGCCATAGAGTAAAATTTTATAATTGTCCAATATACGGGATAACTTACAAAAATTCTGCATCTGTAGGTGGTTTTATATCAATATAACTACATGTGCTTTATTTGTAATGCTTCAAGTGTATCATCATCTACCCACCCTCTTAAAGATCGAAGGGCTTCGCTGGCATATTGGTCCAAGCCTGCCATGCGGCTATGCTTAGCCAAATAGATCCATAGTAATGGGTCTCTGTTATAATCAGTAGCTTCCTGCAATACATTGTACTGCTCGATCATATCTGATTTTTGATCTACTGCCATAAAAATAAATGGCGTCCAATAGGCATTTTGATTAATTCTACTCTCTTTAATCAAGTTATTCAGCCGCTCATTATTTACCTGCTCTAGATCCATGGTAATCATGAGTTCTACTAGATTATCTATGAAATCACTCTCTTGGGCATAACCTTCATTTTGTAAAATTATAGGCTTTAAAGATTCCAGTTCACTGCGATCAAGCCAATGGGCCTTTCTCCAAAGAATTTCATATGCATATTTAGCCCTTAGATCTTTTTCTTGGATAGAGGAAAGATGATGCATAAATTCATCTTTGGTAGATTCATTTATTGTTGAAAGTGCTCCCATAAAAGCTACCTCTTCGTTCAAGACTAACCTGTTTTCATGGAATAGCATCCATTCAGGCCATTCTACATTGTACTGGAGAGCAAACTGATTAGCTCTATCCATTTGTTGACCAAAATAAAGAATTGATAGGTGCTCCGGTCTGAAGTTCCTGAATCCTTTCCCCTCAGCCCGGACTAATTCAATTGCAGCTTTATTGAAATCAAGTTGTCCCGCATGGATCATTGCTGCCATATGATGGTAAAATCCAGATGATCCAGGATAATTAAATGCCAGCCCATTAATGTAAGTCAGCGCCTGGTTTATATTATTTCCCTGTACACTTCTAAGTACCCTTATCTGTCTAAAATCTTCTTCATCGCTTGAGGAAATTTCCTGCGCAAGCAAACTGTCTATCAAGGCTAAATCTTCTGCGCTTCTATTGGTGGTTTTATTGCTCCATTGGTTGGCAAGTGTAGCCTTGGTGGTGACAGTAGGCTCCATATCATCTTCTTCATATTCCAATTGTACATCTGCAAAGTTTCCTTTAAGATTTTCTAAGGCCAAAAGGTTAATAGAAGCAATGCGGTTACCATTTGCATCAGGTTTATCATCTAATCTGATCAGATGTTTGGTCTGAATCCCGATTTTATTGGCCTGTGCTACTTCATGAGATAGACCATCTAGAAGATCATATGCCATTTCTCCCTGATTGATTTTGCTCTGCAATAGTGCTAGGTTATTTTGGAGATAAACATTATCCGGAAAGAAGTCTAAACCTTTTTCTAAAAAGAAAATAGCATCAAATATCTTGTCCTGACGATGGAGGACTGATGAGAGGAAGACAATATCATTGATAGACGGAGAAACATCAAAGCTTTCCTCCAATTCTCTCAGGGCTAAAGTTGGCTGGTTCTGAGCCATTTTCAAGTGAGCAGAAGCATTCTTTGCCTTTTTGTTTTTTCGGTACCTGGCCCAAGAGTTTTCAAATAAAATTCCCGCCTCAAGAGGCCGTTCTGTAGCATAATAATAATCAGCTGTCACATTGGTTGATGAAGCGCTGAATTGAAGTGCTATAACTCCATCTGCAAAAAGGACCAAACTGATCATCGCGATAAGTGAACCTAATCTCATATGAAAATAGGCAAAGAAGTTTGGCTCAAATATTATTCGCTCTATCGCCTGTCCAGAATTCATCAAGTCTGAAAAGTTTGCCATCAAATAGGCGAAAAACATCAAACTAAATGCTAATTGTGTATAGATAAAAGCATGCTTTAGAAAATCAGCCATAGGCTCATCGACAGAAAACTCAGCTTTCCAGAAAGTGAATAATGTAATGGCAAATCCTATTAAATAAAGGGATTGACCTATTACTTTATATCGGTATGGCTGTTCTATCTGGTCAATTTTCAGATTTACTTCAAAATATCCCAATACTCCAACTATGATCACCATAAGTGCTATGGGAGGAGTAGGCATTCCAAATATCATATTACCTGTCAGTTCAAGAAAGGTAAATATTAAAATGACTAGATAGATTAAGAAAAACACTATAAGATGCCAGGTGATTTTGATCCCGACCCCTTTATTCATATTAATGAGCATATAGAATATAGTGGTGATAACGCTATGACCTATATAAGCAAAAAAGATAAGGGATATAGCCATATTTAAAAGGCTTATATTTTCAGAAAAAAGCAGTAAAGGATCGGCTACTTGACTTAGCGCTGTCAATAATGGCAACGTGAGTACTGCTGTTAAGAAAATAATTAACCCCCTTATTGAAAGGGATAGGTTATCATAAAAGGTATTTATAACGACAGCAGGTCCCACCAATCCAAGTATAAGTATTATGTAAGCATAATTACTGCTGATAGCGCCAATGTTTAAACCATTAACTCCTGATAGTAGCATAAGTAAAATCACACCTACCGCGCTGATTATGAAATAGGTCCGGTTAAAGGTAGATATATATACCATCGCAAGACTCATAAGGATCCAGGTAATGATGCCAAATGAGAGCGTGGAGAATCTTTGGACAATGGGAGGAAGAGATTCGAAATTTTGAAAAAGCAGATAATTTTCAGTTTCCAGTGGAAGTTGGAATATACCCAAATTTAAAAATTGAAGCGGTACTTTAATTTTTTCCGCAAAAATGCCGGGTTCGATCGGCATTCCCTGAGTTGGATTAAAGAATGAAACCCATATTAAAAGAAAACTACCTGCCAGGCAAAATATGGCAAGTAGTACAGTACTGACATTAAAATTGGTCTTCAATGGCATTATTCAATAACCTTAGGCACTCGGAAATAATCGGAATCTTTTTGAGGAGCATTTTTCAAGGCATCCTCGTGAGGCAGGTGTGCACCTCTTTTATCTTCCCTCAGCATATTTACTTCAGAAGACATGGTGGTAATGGGATCTATACCTTCTGTATCTACTTCATTAAGCTTTTCTACCCAATCTAAGATTTGTGTCATATCAGAAGTCATTTTTTCAGCTCCCTTTTCATCAAATTCCAAACGGGCCAAATGTGCTATCTTTTTGAGGGTATTAATATCTATTTTCATTTTCTTTCAGTTTTGTACTGTTAATGCTTCATTTCCTGCCATGGTAGCAAATTCAGCATTATCTGCTAATAATTGATTTTGTATTATATCAAAGCACCGATCTTTGAGTTCCGATGCTGAGTAAATCTCTAGCTGCTCCACAGTGATGGGAGCGTGGAAGACTACTTTCGCAGACTTAAAGTTTAGCATTAGCTTACCATCGTCGGGCAAAATTAAATGATTATAAGATAATGTGACTGGTATTATAGGTATTTTCTTTTCTTTCGCCGTCTTAAATGCCCCGTCTTTAAATTTTCCCATTAACGGAGGATCGGTAGCAATAATTCCGCCTTCCGGGAAAATCACAACACTACTGCCCCTATCTAGCGCTTCTCGGGTCTTTAGTATGGTATCACCTCGGCTCTTCATACTGTTACGGTCCACAGCTATATGGAGATTTCTAAACATATACCCAAATATAGGCAGCTTACCGAGAGAGCTCTTTCCGATAAATACCGCATCGGTTGGTATCAGGCCAAGTGCGGGTATATCCATATAGGAAAAATGATTGGCCACTATGATATATTGCTTGCTGGATTTTAGATGATGTCTATTTTGATATTTGACTCTAAGAAAGAGAAGGACAAAGAAAACCTTGGCCCAGATCCGGTTCAGCATTCTTCCATACCTTTTTAAACCGGGGATCTCGATAGTAAGTACAAAAAAAGGAAGCAATACCAAAAAGGTAAGGACAAATACTATCATCCCATAAGTAGAATATATCCTTCTTAATATTTTCATTGCTTACTGATGGTTTACCATATGATTAGCCGCTTTCACAAAATAGTCCTGCATGAGTTCCTTTACTTCTTGATCTGCACCTATTTTGTCCAAAGATTTTAGCATACAATTTAGCCAGACGTTTCTCATACTTGCATCTATCTTCCAGTCTAGGTGCCTCATCCTTAATCTGGGATGTCCTCTCTTAGCAGTATAAGTCTGTGGACCTCCAAAAACCTGTAATAGAAACAGAAATAGTCTTTCTTCAGCTGCACCAAGATCAGTAGGATACAAAGAACGAAGGTCTGGCTGTTTTTCGACTTCCTGGTAAAACAACTTTGTCAAAAGCTGTATTTTATTCTCTCCAATGTGTGCATAAATAGTCTGAAATTCATTCATATCCCTACCGTTCGGGCACAAAACTAATTAAAAAATGATACAATACCCCTAATATAATCTTAACATATATTAAACCAGTTTCTTAACCCTTAAAGAAGTTCCTTCTGCACTAATGACTACTATAGGTTCTCCGCGGTCTATAAACTCTCCCCTGCTGTAAGCATCGTACATTTCATCGTCAATTATAATTTTACCACTGGGCATCAGACGGGTATGGGTAACTCCTTCTTTTCCCACCATGGTATTACTATAAAAGGAGGATGTATATCCTTCCTCTCTGGTAAAAGTGGTGGCAAGAGCGATGCTTTTAAATGCTCCCCATTCATTTACTTTGGGAGCCAGATAAAATATAAGCATGATCGCTATTACTGCCGAGAGTATGACGGTGAGTAGCGCTGTAAAAAGGTCTGCTGATGGCACAAAAGTAAAGTCAAAAGCCTCATTTGGAAGCATGCCTAATGTGAGACCAGTTAAAATTCCCAGAATACCCAGTATTCCAAAAACACCAAAGCCGGGGAATACAAATATTTCTACAGCAAGTAAAACTATACCTACTATAAATATCATGATCTCCCAGTTGCCCGCCAGTCCTGTAAGATAATACGGGATAAAGTAAAGGATCATAGCAATGATGGAAGCTGCCAGGGGGAACCCTACACCAGGTGTTTGGATTTCAAAATATATTCCAGCAAAGATTATGAGTATGAGAAAACCGCTTACCGCTGGGTTTAGAAAAAAAGCTATTACATTTTCAATATTTGAAGTCTCATATCGGATTATTTCAAAATCTGTGATTCCCTGCCTTTCTACTATTTCTTCGATATTGTTTACCAAAGCTTCTGCAAATCCATTGGCTATGGCTTCAGATACTGAAAAGGTAATCACTGATCCAGCAGTAGTGATGCCTTCTATTTCAAGGTTTTCATCCACCATAGCTTCGGCTATTTTAGGATCCCTTCCTTTAGCTTCCGCTGTGCTTCTCATCATGGATCTCATGTAGGACTGATACTTGTCGGGAGCTGCATCTCCACCGCCACCCATTACTACTGTAGCGGCACCTATACTAGACCCAGGAGCCATATATATACTGTCACAGGCGATGGAAATAAGTGCTCCTGCAGAGGCAGCGTCTTTATCTATGAATACATGGATAGGTACCTTTGCTTCCAGTACCATAGTTCGGATATCATCTGCATCATTTACAGCACCGCCATAAGTGTCCATATGTATGATTACCATATCAGCATTCTTATTCTCGGCCTCCTGGAGAGCCAGCGTCACTTGCCGGTTCATACGGGGATCGATATCTGCTTTGATGTCAAAGACAAAAACTTTTTTTCTGCCTAAAGTGTCCTGTTGGGTGATGCCGAGGCTTAATTCGGGTATCAATAGCAATAACCAAAGGAAAATTAATGAACTGTATTTCATTGAATCCAAATTTTTATCTCAATATACTTAAATAATTGATTTATCCGTTTACACGGCAGTACGAGTCAGCAAATAAACTCTATCTTATTGTATTAAGTTAATATTTATTAAAAAATCACAATTTGTATCTAATTCATCGTATTAGAAGAACGACAAATTATTATTAGCAATAAGTATTAAATGAAATCTTATAAGATTGCATATATAGAAATAAATATGAAATTTGTACTCAAGAAATGCGATTACAAATCTCTGTATTTTTAAAACCAAACCATTTATTTCAATTATCGCTTCGGTACAGATCTATCTGTGGTACAGTTAATGATTGAATACAATAAAATATAAAATAATACCTTGAAATGAAGAAATGTTTATTGATTTTAGGACTGTTTACCTTTAGTATAGGGACATACGCTAATGAGTTTTCTCTAATGGATTCAGTGGGAGTAGAGAAAGTCGGGGGGAAAACATTTATCATCCATCAGGTAAGTGAGAAAGAAACCCTTTTTGGTATAGCTAGAAGATATGAAGCTCCTATGAATGACATTATAGGTAACAATCCTAACTTAGCTGAGGGATTGAAGCCTGGACAGCGGATAAGAATTCCATATACAGAAAAGGCTGCTTTGCCAGCAGGTGCTAAAGTTCATAAAGTAAGTCCAGGGGAGACATTATTTTCCATAGCCAAAACATATCAGGCCAGTGTACAGGATGTGATAGCATGGAATGATCTAAAAGGCAATGACCTGAGTGTGGGGCAGTCTCTAATCATAAGAGAAGCTGCTCCTGCAGCTGTAGCAGAAAACAAGCCTGCCACTCCAGCTCCAGTCACTAATACACCTACTACCACCGCACCTGTCACCAAAAGAACTGAGGAAACGCGTCCGGCTACTAAACCTGCGGCATCCACTCCTGCACCTGCCACCAATAGAAATAATGAAAGTGTTTCCTCTCCTCCTTCAGGCGAATGGATTACTCATCAGGTAGACCAAGGCCAGACACTCTTCGCTATTGCTAAACAGTACGATGCAAAAGTGGATGATCTTATTAATTGGAATGGTCTTACTTCAACAAATCTCACTCCAGGACAAAGCCTAAAAGTAGGACGAAGGGGACAGGCCACTGCTAGCTCCACACCTGCACCGGCTACTGAGCAAAGAAACGTTCCTGCTCCAACATCAGAAAGAGAAAGGCCAGCGACTACTGCTACTAATGATAGACCAATAGTGGAGACTCGAACGCCACAACCTAACACCAGCAATACTTCAACTGAACCTAAAAACATCAAAGAAACTGGCCAGGCCGAAGTAATTGATGGTACTGGTAATCATAAGAAATACCTTGTTCTACATAGAACAGCACCAGTAGGTACTATCATGAGAATTAGAAATGAAGAAAATGATATCACCATATTTGCCAGAGTAGTGGGTAAGCTTCCTGAGACAGGAGATAATAACCGTTTAGTCATCAAGGTTTCTAAAGCTGCATTTGATCAGCTTCGAGCAGTCAATAATAGATTTCCAGTGGAGATTTCTTATTAGTATGTCGGATGAACGGTGTCAGATGAAGTGGGAAGACCAGGAAAAAGGGACGGAAGACGGGAGACGGAAGACCGAAGAAAATATTGTGAAGTAAAAGTCGGATTTCAGATGGTAGATGACCGATGTCGTAACAATATTTATTTGATACTAAGTGCTTAAGGTACTTTGATAATTGAATTTTTACAAAAATAGGCTATTCCTTTTATAAGGGGTAGCCTATTTTCTTATAGTGCTTTAAATCAGGCTTCTGCTCTGACGTCTAACATTTGAGGAACACTTAAAAAATTGGTTTTCTGAATTTTATCGACTATTTTTGTGAGCGATTATCACTACCTAATGAACAAAATACAGCTCTTCTTTCATCACCTTTTTCGATTTATATGGAATCTAGTATTCGTAGTTTCCTATCCCGTTTTGGCTTCTTTTGGAATTTTGTTTGTCGGGGTCACCTATGTTTTCTCTGCATTATCTAAAGTTTTGACCCGGCTTAGAAGTGGGAATGAAATGGACCAGGAAGTGGAGAAATCAGACTGGGAAAAGGTCAACACGCAAATTGATCTTATAGAAGGCAAAATATTCAAGCAGATCATGTTTGGTCCTGCGTGTTATTATTTCAGGAGAACGGATGGTATACCTTCAGTATTGGAAGATCATGTTTTCGGTAAAAAAATTAACTTAATTGATGAAGGGTATTTATTGGAAAGATGGAACTCTACCGAATCCAAAAATTTACCGGACTTTGATATATGTCTTTACAGACCAGATGATGACAGTCTCGTATCACTTGCCAATATAAAGTGTTTTGACTGGCATTTGGCAGAAAAGGAAGAAAATCAACTTAATTTCAAATGGTTTGACGGAACCCAAGGAGGTGAAGTGAAAATAGCCCTATGATAGAAAATCTAAAAGCATTTTTAGATGAAAAGGTAATTTATTACAATACTCCTGATTTTATCACTCTCGATCCCATATCTATTCCCCATAGATTTTCCAAAAAACAGGATATAGAGATAGCTGGCTTTTTTGCAGCTATTCTGGCATGGGGACAGCGGAAGACGATAATCAATAAATGTCTGGAGCTTATGGCAATGATGGATAATGCGCCACATGATTTCATGATGCACCATACGGAGCAGGATCTTAAGCCTTTTCTCCAATTTAAGCACAGGACATTTAATGATATAGATACACTATACTTTATTCATTTTTTTTCACAGTACTATCAAAATCACGAAAGTTTAGAATATGCTTTTACCCAAGGATACAAGGATGAGAGGAATATCATGTATGATCTTTTGGTAAATTTTCGTGAGTATTTTTTCGCTGACCCTATATCACCACCCCGTACCACTAAACACATCGCCACACCAGCCCGTAAGGCTGCTTGCAAAAGAATAAACATGTTCCTACGCTGGATGGTAAGAAAGGATGATAACGGAGTAGATTTCGGTGTATGGGGTACTATTAAGCCTTCACAACTGATTTGTCCCTGTGATGTACATGTTGATAGGGTAGGGCGTAAGCTTGGCCTGATCAGTCGAAAGCAGACTGATTGGCTTACAGCTATTGAATTGACTGAAAACCTAAGAAGTCTAGATCCTGACGATCCTGTAAAATATGATTTTGCCCTGTTTGGATTGGGTGTGGAGGAGAAATTTTGAATGGGCTATTTGTTAAGTTCTCATTCAATTATGTACATGAAGTGTGCTTATTAATTATAGACACATAAAAAAAATAAACCCCAACCTATATAAGTGGTCAGGGAGTTTATTAATATTTAATTGAGCATTGCGGAAATTCAAATTGTTTTATTGCTTCCAGTTAGCAGGATTTTTTCTCCACTCCTCAAGGGCATTAAGATCATCCTCGGAGGCATATTCATATTCCACAGCTTGAGGGAGCATAGAGGCATAGTCACTCAGGCATACCAGCTTTACTCCAGCTTCTTCAAAATTACGCTTAGCTACATCAAACCCGTAAGTGAAAATAGCAACCATACCCAATACCTCAAACCCGGCATTCTTAAGATCTGCTACAGCTTTTAAAGAACTACCACCAGTAGACACTAAATCTTCTACCACTACCACTTTCTGTCCGGGAGTGACCTTACCTTCTATCATGTTTTCCATGCCGTGTCCTTTAGGTTTGGAACGTACATAAAGAAATGGAAGCGCTAAGGCATCCGCTAATAATGCTCCCTGCGGAATACCGGCAGTAGCTACTCCGGCTATGGCTTCCACCCTTGGGAAATTATCCAAGATGGCGTTTACCAATTCTTTTTTAATAATGGTCCTAGCTTCAGGATAGGATAAAGAAAGTCTATTGTCGCAGTAGATGGGTGATTTCCAGCCAGATGCCCAAGTGAAAGGGGTTTCTGGTTGCAAGCGTATGGCTTTTATTTCTAAAAGTTTCTTAGCCACAAGAGCGGCAGTATTTTTGTTCATTATTTCCATGTTCTAAAATTAATTGATAAAAACTTATCGGGTGTTGTGATGCGGTAATTTTTTATGCATTTTTGAAACGTAATCTAAAAATTGCAATGAAGATTTTCATCAATGATAAACCCTTGGATATCATTTCACCCAATGAATTGTCCCTGGATAAAACTTTTGAATGTATATTTGATAACCCTTCGGACCTCCCATCTTATGTGAATTTCCATGATGATGTGCTGATCACTCATCCTTCAAAAAATATTATCCTAAAATTACTTTATCTTCTTAGAACTCGAAAGTTAAAGAATCTGGATAGTATAACAGTAGTTTCTGAAAATAAGGATGAGCTAAAGCAATTTATTAAAAGTAGATTTAATATCATAAAAGCTGCAGGGGGTATAGTGACCAAAGGAGATAAAGTTTTATTTATCAAAAGACTTGGAAAATGGGACCTTCCCAAGGGTAAATTTGACAAGGGTGAATCCCCCGAGGAGTGTGCGGTAAGGGAGGTAGAAGAGGAATGTAATATAAGGGTAAAGTTAGGTACAGAAATAAACAGAACCTGGCATACATACACACAAAATAGAAAAAGTATCCTCAAGAAAACATATTGGTATACCATGGAATGTATCAACGATTCCAATATGAAACCTCAAAAGGAAGAAGGTATTGAGCAGGTCAAGTGGTTAACTCATCAGGAAGCTAAAATTGCTTTGGTAAATTCCTATCCTTCAATGAGATACCTATATAAAAAATTTTTAAAGATGGTGCCTAAAATTCAGACCTCATAAGGAAGAAAATCATTTATAGCTCCTCCAAATCGATGTACTTCCCTTAAGATACTTGAATTAATAGAAGAGTATTTTGGAGAAGTGATTAAAAAAACGGTTTCTAAGTTTTCATTTAGGTACCGGTTCATCTGCGAAATTCCGTTTTCATATTCAAAATCAGTAGTATTTCTTAAACCTCTGAGTAAATAATTAGCCTTCGATTCTTTAGCTAAGCGGGAAGTAAGGTCATTATAAACTACCACGCTTACCTGAGGAGTGTCCTTATATACACTTTGTATTTTTTGCATGGTAGATTCGATGTCAAAATATCTGGTTTTCTTTGCCGAGTTATAACCTATTGCGATAATGACTTCATCAAAAACATCAAGCCCCCTTACCACTATATCGTGGTGACCAAGAGTAAAAGGATCAAAAGAGCCTGGAAAGATGGCGATTTTTTTCATTTTTAAAATTTAAATTGTCCAGAAAGCATCTAGACTTTTGGTAGTCTTGATATTTTCAGCACCCGGAAGGTAATTTATATTTGTAGTAGGATTTACTTCTATAATGTGTTTAAAATATTTTTCAAGACTGTCTCTGTTACTATTGATAGCAGTTAGGTCCCCTAGTACATTTACCTTACAATACTCCCTATTAAACTGTAATTGTTTAAAAATAATAAATAAATATTTTAGTAATTCCTCTTCACTATTCACTTCAAACCTATTGTAAATCTGTAACTCATGAGAGGAAAAGGCAGATAGGTAAACATGGCCATGGTCCATGATTATGAATACTTCCTGGCCTATAAATTCATACTTGTTATCCAATAAATAGGAAAGGCCTATAATACTGCCATGGCTTATTTTAAGTGCCTGAATTTTGGATTCAAAGAGATGGAAAACTTCCTTCTCTATCGCACCTATGACGTAAAGATTATTACTCCCCAGGCTGTCTGAAAACACAATACACTCCTTTTCTGCGAGAAGATCTGTTGCGAAATTTAAATACTGGGCTTTATTTTGGGGATCATATACTAGTCCAGGTACTAATGAAAAGTGATCATTGTGAATAAATAATTTCCCCTGGGTAATTTCACATTTGAAAAAATCGCAATTTTCAATAATATAATTTAGGTCTTCTGTACTTGAGTATTGAAATATCTGGCTACCGACTACAGCATCGTTTTGATCTTTTGCCATAATGGTCA